>JBNKZR010000022.1:16769-34564 GCA_050301735.1 Polyangiaceae bacterium
ATGCCGGGCGACGGCATTCGCTACTACAGCCTTCTTTACGTCGGCGTGTTTCTCGGCGGCTACAAGCTGCTGGATTGGCAAATTCGCCGCGCGGGAGGCTCTGAGGAGGACGCCAGTGACTTCGTCATGTACGGTGTCATCGCGGTGTTGGGCGGCAGCCGCCTGGGGCACGTGTTCTTCTACGACTTCGACAAGTTCGTCGAAGATCCGATGTGGCTCTTCAGGATCTGGGAAGGCGGGCTGGCGAGCCACGGTGGCACCATTGGCCTTCTAGTCGGCATGTGGGTGTTCACGAAACTCCGACGGCAATCCTTCATCGAAGGTTGCGACCGCTTCGCCTTTTCGGCCGCACTGGGCTCGATCCTCATCCGATTCGGCAACTTCTTCAATTCGGAGATCGTGGGACGTCCGACAGATCAGAGCTGGGGCGTGCGATTCCTTCGTCATCCGCCCGACGTGCACTTGGGCTTGGAAGCGCCACTGCGCCACCCGAGTCAGCTCTACGAGGCCACGATGGGCATGCTCGTCATGGCATCGCTCGTCATGGCCGATCGTATGCTCGGCAAAGAGAAGCGCCCACGTGGCGCCATGATCTCCATCTTCTTTGCGCTGTACTTCACCGGGCGCTTCTTCGTCGAATACTGGAAAGACTTCCAAGAGTGGGCTGTCTGTCTCGACGGCTCGGTTTGCCCTGGCCTCATCGTCAAGGGCCTTCAGCAGATGCACAGCTTGCCGAGCGCCACACTGCTCACCGAGGGGCAACTGCTCAGCATCATCCCTGCTATGGCGGGGTACTTTGGTCTCTACCTCAGCATGAAGAAGCGCGTTCCTGCTCATTGGAACGTGCACAGGCCACCGACCGACGACGAGCTCGACGAAGAGGACGACGGCGGCGACGAGGACGTGGACGAAGTGCTGCTCGACAAGAGCTGAAGCCGCGGGAGCGACGGGCCTCGCGTCGCTTCTGCGAGCGCGAGTTGCGACGGTCAGTCCGCCACGACGTCTTCGATCGAGTAGCTGCCCGGGCCACGCTCGGCCAACCATCGAGCGGCACGCAACGCGCCGTGGGCGAAAACGTCGCGGCTCGTCGCGCGGTGGGTGAGCTCCAAGCGTTCTCCTGGACCCATCAGGTGCACGGTGTGATCACCCAGCACGTCGCCGCCCCGCAAGCCGAAGACCCCGACCTCTTCGTCGGTGCGTGCGCCGACTTGACCATGTCGTTCGTAGAGAGCCCGTGCATCGTCGCGCCCTGCTGCGACGGCGTCCATCAGGCGCTTGGCGGTGCCGCTGGGCGAATCGACCTTACGTCGGTGATGGACCTCGACGATTTCGACGTCGAACTCCGCCCCCAAGCGGGCCACCGCATCTTTGACCAACGCAGAGAGCACTTGGATCCCAAGACTCATGTTCCGCGCCCAGAGTATTGGGATGTCAGCGCCGGCGTCGTCCACCAGTTTCATCATTTCCGGCGAAAGCCCCGTCGTACCCGTGACCAGCGGAACCTTGGCCTTACGGGCCGCAGCGACCACGTTGGGAAACGCCGGCGCCAGCGAGAAGTCGATCAGCACGTCTGCACCGAGCAGCGCGGATGCCAGATCGGGGCCGACGAACACCCCGAGCGGGCCGACACCAGCAAGTTCGCCAACGTCACGACCTTGGTTTTCGTCGTCAGGATGCGATACCGCGCCAACGATGTCCAAGTCGGGGGCCTCGGATGCCAGACGGGCGATCGCACGTCCCATGCGACCGGTAGCTCCGTGTAGAGCGAGCTTCATGTTGTACCAACTTCCTGAACCGCGGATAGAATGTGCTGCCGCTGCGCTTCAGTCGCGGCAACCAAAGGCAAGCGTACGGTATCGTTCATCTGCCCACGCGCCGCCAACACCGCCTTGACCGGTGCGGGGCTGGGAACGCAGAACATCGCCCGATGCACGGGCAGCAATGCCAGATGCGCGTCTCTCGCTGCGGAGTACTCCCCCGCGCGCATCAGTTCGACCACGCGTTTGACCGGGCGCGGTGCGACGTTGGACGTCACGCTGATGACCCCAGTCGCTCCCACCGACATCAGCGGCACCGTCAGGGCGTCGTCGCCGCAAAACACGGCGAGACGATCCCCCAAGCGGCGCGTGAGCTCTTGGCAGTCAGTCACCCCCGCGCTGGCGTCCTTCAAAGCCACGACGTTCGCGCAGCACTCGATGATGCGGCAGATGGTATCGAGGTCGAAGGCTACCGCGCTTCGAGCAGGTACGTTGTAGAGCACGACCGGCCCAGACACCGCTGCGCTGATGGCTTCCACATGACGAAACAGTCCCTCTTGAGACGGCCTGTTGTAGTACGGAGCAACCACCATCACGGCATCCGCCCCGACACGAAACGCCTCCTTGGCACGGGCCACGCTGGATTGAGTGCCGTTCGTCCCGGTGCCGGCGATCACCGGAACCCTCCCGCCGCAGAAGTCGACGGTGCGTTTGATGAGATCGCTTTGCTCCGATTTGCTCAGAGTGGGAGCTTCGCCAGTCGTTCCGCAGGGCACCAAACCGTCGATTTTCGCCGCGATCTGACCCTCGAGCAAGCGCTCGTAGGCAGCCCAGTCGATGCGGTCGCCGGAGCGCTCGAAGGGCGTCACCAGCGCCGTAAACGCGCCTCGCGGTGCTAACTCAGCCATCGGAGCGGAGCTTTTGCTTTTTTTCGTCTCGAACGCAAGGCCCTGAATCGGGGCACCCTGAGACGGACCCGCAATTGCTTGTTTGCGAAATGGATGAGGTCTGCGCCAGGCGCGGGCGCGCACCGGCTTGACCTCGGAGACCGTGACCCGTAAAGCGACTGCTGGCACGTGTCGCCCCCAGGCGCTGCGGCCGAACGAAAGGAATCGACAGCAATGCCCAATCCCCGCCTCGACGTCACCGGCCTCGGCAACGCCATCGTGGACGTGCTCGCCCGCGTCGACGATAGCTTCATCGAGCGACACGGCCTGGACAAAGGCAGCATGGCGCTGATCGACGAAGCCCAAGCCGACAAGCTGTACCTGGAGCTGTCGGACACCGTGGAACAGTCGGGTGGTTCGGCCGCCAACACCATGGCGGGGCTCGCAGCGCTGGGCGGCAATGGCGCCTACATCGGCAAGGTTGCCGACGATACGCTCGGCCAAGCATTCACCCGCGACATCAAACAAGTGGGCACGAGCTTTGCGACCCAGCCGTTGAAGGGAGGCGCTCCCACGGCTCGCTGCATGGTGCTAGTTACCGCTGACGCGCAACGCACGATGAACACCTACCTGGGAGCTTGCACCGAACTGACGCCAGCCGACGTCGATACGACCCTCATCGCTGACAGCAAGGTGACGTATCTCGAAGGTTATCTGTGGGACAAGCCCCACGCCAAGGAAGCGTGCTTGACGGCGATGAAGGCCGCGCGCGCGGCTGGACGTGAAGTCGCGCTGTCTCTTTCGGACCCCTTTTGCGTCGATCGGCACCGCAAGGAGTTCAACGACTTGATCGACCACCACGTCGACATCGTATTCGCCAACGAGGCGGAGATCTGCTCCCTGTGTGAAACCAACGACCTTCAGGGTGCGGCCGCCAACATCCGTACGCGCACGAAGATCGCCGCACTCACGCGCTCTGAGGATGGCGCCCTGTTGGTGTCCGGTGCCGAGTTCGTCGAGGCGAAGGCCGAACCCGTCGACAAGGTACTCGACACGACCGGAGCTGGAGACTTGTACGCCGCCGGCTTCTTGTTCGCTTACACTCGTGGCAAGAGTCTGGCTGAGTGCGGGCGCTGGGGCGCACTGTGTGCGGCTGAGGTGATCTCGCACTTCGGAGCGCGCCCGGAGCAGCCCCTGGCTGCATACGTGAGCGCCCGGTTGTGAGTCGTAGCTGCGCCCCTCAACGTTGAGGAGGCAAGCCCGAGGTTTTTGGACCCGGTCGGGCTGCCCGACGCACGGCAGCGTCCAACTCCTCGTGCGCCCGGTCTTTGGCGATTACGGCGCTGGCATTGACCGTACCGGCTATCTGCTGCATCTGTTCGATGGGCGCGCCGGTCACCAGCACGACGCCGAGATTACGCAAGCGAGGGTTTCTCGTCAGCAGCGCGGCCAGCTTGTCCCCACGCAGTGAGGGCATCATCACGTCGATCACGACGACTTCGACCGCCGCTTGAAGGACATGCTTGGTCGCTCCTATTGGGGAGGGCAGACTGCTGACTTCGTGTCCCTCGCCCCGCAGCAGTTCGACCATGGTCTGTCGGGCGACGTCATCATCATCGATGACGAGCACACGTGTGGACACGAGCGCAGAAGCGTCTTCCATTGGGCTCCTCATGGTGCGGAGGACTCCACCAGGCGCTCTGGCTGCAAACGCTGTCGAACCACTCGATGCAAGCGCTCGATCAGGTCGACCCAGCCAGCCAGGTCCGGGCCGGCAATCGCGGACGCGTGTATTTGCAGACGGTGGCAGACTTCCGCCAGCCGTTTGGCCCCGATGCTGCCGGCACTACCTTTTAGTTTGTGCGCCAACGCCTTCACTTCGCTGGCGTTTCCCAATGTCGCTGCCTGACGCAAACGTTCGATGTCACTTGGTACCTTCTCGATGAACAGCTGCAACACCTTCTGTGACGGGCCCCGACTCGAGTCCAGAACGTCGAGTTCGATGGGCTCCTCGGGCGCCGCGGTTGGAGCTGGGGGAGCTGCGGGTGGCGGCTCTTGTGTCGACCCCCGGTCCCTCTCGCCAACCTCACCGACTCGAAGCCATTTTGCCAGTTCGGTGCGGAGCTCACCGGGCCCCAGTGGCTTCGCCAAGAAGCCGTCCATCCCACAGTCTGCAACACGACGACGCTCTTCGTCGAACGCGTGGGCGGTGCAGGCGATGATGGGAACCCGGCGCTCAGCTGGCTCGGCATCGCGGATGGCTTTCGTGGCCTGGTAGCCGTCCATGCCCGGCATTTGGCAGTCCATCAGCACGAGTGCGTAATCGCGTTCCGCCACCGCCTCCACCGCCTCAGCTCCGCTGCCGACCACGTCAACCTCGAGAGATAAGTCTTCGAGCATCTCCAATACGACCATCTGGTTGATCTCGTTGTCGTCGACGACCAAGACGGGGTTGGCGCTGACGAAGGTCTTGACCCAGCCCGAACTCCGTACGGCCTCGGGCCGTTCCGAACACGGCACGGCAGGCAGGCGAAAGAAGAATACGCTCCCTCCACCAGGCCTCGGCGCGTGTTGTATCTCCCCCCCCATGAGCTCCACCAAGCGACGCGATATCGCCAGGCCAAGTCCCGTGCCCTCATGGGCACGAGTCGAGCTCTCGTCGACTTGAGAGAACGCCTGAAACAGCTTCGTGCGAGCCTCCTCCGTGACCCCAACACCGGTGTCCTCGACGCGTATCGCAAGAGCGAGCCCGTCATCCGTCGGCGCCTGACGCGTTTCAACGATGATTCGCACCTCTCCGTCGTCCGTAAACTTGATGGCGTTGCTCAAGAGATTGCTCAGCACTTGCCGAAATCTGACGCCATCGAGCAGCACGGCGGGGGGCACGGAGTTGCCCACCAGGACCGAAAGCTCCAACCCCTTCTCGCGCGCCCGTGGGCGAAACAGGTCCGCGGTCTGCTCGATCAGCGCCTTGGGCGAGCACTTCTCGGGCAGCAACTCGTACTTGTCTGCCTCCAGCTTGGAGAAGTCCAGAATGTCGTTGACGATGGTCAACAGGGATTTCGCCGACCCCGTGATCACCTCCACGTACCGCCGCTGCTGCGTGTCGAGCCGTGTCTGCTGCAGCAGGTGCACCATACCGAGCACTCCGTTCATCGGCGTGCGGATCTCGTGGCTCATGTTGGCGAGAAAGCGACTTTTGGCCCGAGTGCTCGCGAGGGCGGCCTCCGTCTTGCGCTCGAGTTCGGCAAAGGCCCGGTGAGTGAGCTGGAGAATGGGACCGATGTAGCGATTGACGAACAACCACGCCAAGACCAGCGCGATCACCGCGCCTCCCAGTCCTGCCCACAGGATGCGCCGATAGAGCTCCGAGCCCGACTGCAAACGCTGCTTCGACACCACTAACTCGACGCGACCGACATTCAGCCCCTCCACCTCGATCGGGCTCCACGATGAGTAGTGGTCGTCCTCACTGACCAGAGCCATCGGCTCGCCTCGTGGCGCTCCAGGACGTTGTCCGCGTTCGAAGATCACGTGACCTTTCGCGTCGCGGAACGCGATGTAGCGAAAGTCGCTATCGGCGTCGTAGCGTCCTGCGGCTTGCGCCACCAGCTCTCGGTTGCCCGTCAACACCCCCAGGTCCGCGCTTTGGCGTAACTCGAGCAGACCGCTACTCACCTTCCACTTGAGGTCCTGCTCGATGGAAGGCGTGAGCGTCGCGAAAACACGACTGACCAACGAGAACAGCAAAGCCGTGAGCACCAGTACGATCAGCGCAACGAGCAACATCAAACGCAGCTTGAACCTGGAATCCGAGAGCAGCCGCTCATGGGCTGCTGTCTCAATCAAATCCGTGCTGTGGCTCTTGGGTTCGTCGGCCATGGTCGGCTGGGAAGCTATCTTGGGAAACTGCGATGTCCCGCCGCTCAATCGAGAACCGATGAGACTTCGCTGATTCCGTGGGCGCCTGCTTCTCGTGTGTGTCTCGGTCGCCAATCCTCGGTTGGATGGTTCCCGGTGTCGCTCGGTGAGAACGGCCAGAAGGTTCTGAACCTTTAGGATGACGGCGGTAGCTCGCGCGGCAAGCTCACTTGATCGGGTAGCCCGCCGCGTCGTGGTCGATTCCTCCCACACGCAGGGCACGCACACTGTCATCCAAGTCGGTGACAGGTATGTACGAAATGGCACCGGGAAACTGGCTGACGACCTGTTTGAGAAGGGTCACGTTGGATACCGCGCGCGGCGGCCGGACGTTGCCGCGAATACGTTGGTCGACCCAATGCCTCGCAACCTCATCGGGGGACATGCCAAGCACCACTTCGTCGAACAAGATCCTAGGCCGGGTTTTCGGCGGATGGTTGAACGGGACGAAACGCTTGCCGTCCTCTGCCGTCACCGGGCGCGCAAGAAAGACACGCTCCAGCGTCCCCATCGCGATGTCTCGCAACGAGCTCTTCGAAGATACGATGGGCACCACCACCAGCCCAGCGGCAGACGCCGTTGAAACCAAGCCAACAGCAGCGGGCAGCAGCAGTGCCCCCGATGCCCGCAGGAACACCCGGCGGCGTAGTATCTTCGCCTCATCCATGGCTAGAATGCCCAAGCAGCCTGCGCTTGGAAGCCCCCGACGGGGTCGGCAAAAGCTGAGTCATCAGGAATTTCTCCTGCAAAAGCAGCGTAGTTAGCTTCGAGCTTTAAAGTCACGTTGTGCGTGGGACGCGCGTTGACCCCAAGCGAGGCAAAAGACATCTTGTCATTCGTCGGCGGGCGATTGAGTTCGAGCACGTTCGGAACTACGAAGTACTCAGCGGTGAGGTAGGGCATCAGACCAAACCAATCGAAACGGTAACCCAGGACGCCGTAGCCCCCATACCGACGAATGTCAGGGACGAAAGTCGTCGCGGAGTGCAGCGTGCGCCCTTCTTCAGTGTACGCGCGCTCGTTGACGATGAACTCCGCCTGAACGTGAAATCCGTCGCGAGTGTACTTGACGTCGGCGCCCAGGGACAGCTCATCGTACTGTTCTACGATCTCTTGGCGCAATTCTGCCCCATTCGCCGCGACGCGAGTCGACTGCTGCAGATCGGTGAAACGCCCGTAGTATCCGGAGACTCCGAAAGCCAGTGTGCCATCACCCCGGTGCGAGCCGTGCAGCCGTACCGTGACCGCCTTGTTGGTATCCAGATCGGTGTACGCCTGAACCGGACCGCGGCCATTGGACAAGCCGAGAGCATACCCAAGACTGATGGATTCCGTCGGATAACCTGTCCCACGCAGTTGGACGCCAGTCTGCGCTTCAGGCAGCAACTCCAACCCGATAACATAGGGACGCAATACCGAGATAATCGTCGGGGAACCGTGGTCGACATTCCAGATCCCGTAGGGGGTCAACCAAGAACCTCCGCGTATCGTGAACAGAGGGTCGGCGGTGTATTGCAGCCACGCACGCTCGATGAAGATCCCGCCTACATTTCTCGCGCGCCAGAAGTTGGTGTAGTCGGCGACGACGGTCTCTGTCCGCTCCACCTCACCGGTCGTTGTGTTAACCTTCCGAGACCCGTTCGGCAAGTAGGTGAAACGAACCTCGGATAGACTCTCCCACCCTTCTCCCAGGTCTCCCGACAAGTACAGGTTGAGATTGCCCACCGCGAACGACGGCTTGGTCGCAACTATCGCTCCAAGCGTGCTACGCGGAGCAGTGAACATCTTGTAGAAACTGAAGTCGGCGAATCCGTAGAGTTGCAGCGATGGCGTCGCTTCGAGGGGAACTCCGCCGGTATCCGCCTCCAACTGTGCCAATAGGGCGGCTGTATCCGTGTCGCTCCCATCAGATTCACTCGAGGCAGTGAGCTCCATCTCGCTTTGCTCCGCACCCAGGCCAGCCGATGCTTCCGCGTCGCTCGCCCTCTCGGAGTGGCCCTCTTTCATCGCGTCGACGTTTGCAGTCTGGTCGCCGTCGGGTGATTCACTTTCGGGCTGTGCCTGATTGCCCAATGCTCCGCTTGGTTCGTCGGAGCCAATTGGCTCAACGGGAGCAGGCGCCGTCGCTGTCGGAGGGGTCGTCGAGGGAGCGGGAGCAGCAGGCGGTTCGGCGCTACCCGCTGCGTCGGGAGACACGGGCTGGCCAGCGAGTAAACCCGCATGCGCGACCAGCGCCACGCCAACCAGCAAGCCCCTCCCTCGGCGGCGTAGGACGATGGCCCTCACTGGGCACCTCCTCGTTCAACCAGCTGCCCGGGAGCCGGACAAGCCCCGTCTTGAAGTTGATCCGCGGGAATACACAGCGAGCGACCCAGGATGGCGAAGTCACAGCACGCGAGGTCTCCCGGACACACGCCATCCTGCTCCTTGCAACCATCGATCTGGCAGGTACGCGACGAGAACAACTCACAATACTCCGCTGCAGTGCCAGCACAATCGTCGTCACTCGAGCAAGGAGACCCATAGCCGTCAGGCCAAGGTACGCAGGCCTGGCTCGAGTACACGTCACAGAGCTCGTCGTCTTCGCACTCCGCGCTGGAGCTGCATTCCACGGCGCCTGCCCCCGCATCCGTGGCGGCGGGTTCGGAGTTCGATACCCCATCGTCACAATCGCCACTGGCGCAGCCCTCGGCAGCGGGCTCCTCTGGCGCACAGTCACCATCGTCGGAACGGGCGTAGCCGTCCTCGCAAACACAAGCGTTGTTTCGCGGCTCCTCGTGAGAACCACAACGTCGACACTCGCCATCGACGACGATGCTGTCGTCGGGGCAAACACAGCTACCATCGTCAGCTTCCACCCAGCGCTCACCACACAGACTGTCGTCGTCGACCAAGCAGGACGTGGACAGGACGCCGATGCACGCCATCCCTCCGACTACGCCCAACATTCGAATCCTCGTCACGAAGCAGAACAACGGATCGAAGAGAGCACGAGTTTAGGCTTGACGACGAAAACCCGCTCCGTGAACGCTGCAAAGAACGTGAGTCCCCCACCCACAGTTGCAGCGTACCATCAACTGGCTAGCGGACTCGACGGAAGCTGGCGATGAAGAAGCCATCAGTACCATGGCTGCGCGGCAACAATCGGAGTTGAGTCGCACCTTCGGGGAGCAGCGGGTGGCGGACGTCGAACGGGGCTGGCTCGAGGACGTCCGCCACCTTCTCGACGAGGGCTTCGCACTCCTCGTGCAGCACACTACACAGCACCAATTGCACCCGTCCCCCCACCGCGGCATGCCGCGTCGCAGCGCGGAGAATGCTCTCAGCCAGTTCGGAAAGGCGCGTCACGTCTTGGCGCGACAAGCGAAGCATGATCTCAGGCCGCCGCCGAAGTGTCCCAGTGCCCGTGCAAGGCGCATCGACCAACACCCGGTCGAAATCGCGGGGAACGCCCCCCGCCCCCTGTGTCCAGTCCAGCACCGAGGCCTGTGCAGGCGGAAGGTTCAAACGCTTGAACTCCTCTTGCAGCGCCGCAAGCTTCTTCTCGCCCTTGTCGGTAGCCCACAGCACACCACGACCCCGCATTTCTTCAGCGATCAAGGAGGTCTTTTGTCCGCGGCCAGCACACGCGTCGAGGATGCGCTCTCCCGGTCTGGCCCCGAGGAGCAACGCCGCGAACATCGAACCCTCATCTTGCACCACGTAGTGCCCAGCTGAGAACTCAGGGCGCTGGCGAAGGTTCCCGGCCGCCTGCAGCTTGAACGAGCGAGGGTGCAACTGGCCTGGACTCGCCGCCTCCAGCCAAGCCGGCACGGGAGCCCCGTCGCGCAAACGCAGGCACGCTTGGGCGACTCGAGGTCTCGCCCGTTCCTCACCATCGTCGGGCACTCCGAGCAGATCCATTGCGTGCTGGCGCCCGACCGAGCGAGTCATCTCTTCCACCAGCCAACTTGGGGCGTTGTCTTCGATGGCCCGTTCCAACGGTGCACCGCTCCGCTGCGAGAAATTGCGCAACAACGCATTGCAGAAGCCTCCCACTCGTTTGCCTCGCTCTCTGTTCACGAGCCGGACTGCCTCGTCCACTGCGGCAAAGGCAGGCACC
Source organism: Polyangiaceae bacterium (assembly GCA_050301735.1). Classification (GTDB taxonomy): domain Bacteria; phylum Myxococcota_A; class Polyangia; order Polyangiales; family Polyangiaceae; genus SZUA-265. The sequence continues at coordinate 27,437 of JBNKZR010000022.1, forward strand.
CTCTCCAGATAGCGGATCTGATAGGCCGCGATCAGCAAGTGCAACAGGACGCGCTGGTCATTGCCGGCAATGCCGCGTTTTGCCAAGGCCGAGAGCTCTGCCTCCAACGAACGGCGTGTGCGCAGGACCCCGTACACGAGCTCGGTAGCGAGCGCGCGGTCGGCCCCCTTCGCGACTCCCGACAACGCGTCGTCCAGAGCCCGAGCAGCAAAGTCGCGCTTGCGATACACCGACTCCAATACACGAGCAGCGACATCGCGAGCCCCTGGGGCGGCGGCCTGAGTTTCACTCATCGAAGGGACTACCCAACCAGTTCACGCACGTGACCACGTATCCACCGTTTCTCGACGTCGTTCTTGAAGGCAATCGCCATCAGAAACATGATCATCAACAAGCCCAACAAATGGGCCACCTCGCGCACGCGCAAAGGAATGGGCCGCCGCAAGATAGCTTCGATCGAGAAGAACATCAGATGCCCACCGTCCAACACCGGGATGGGCAGCAAATTCAGTAGCCCCAAGTTGATCGAGATGAGCGCCATCACCCAGATGAAGTAGTCAGTGCCTTTGCGCCCCTCTTCGCCAGCAACCTCGTAGATGGTGATCGGTCCGGACAGCGAATCGAGACTGATTCGGCCTTGGGCGGCCCGGACCAACAACACGACCACGAAGCGAGTCACATCCACTGTCTTTTCGACAGCCTTCAACAGTGCGTAGCGAACGGGAGTTGGGTGCTCGACGAATTCCTCTGGCGCGAGTGGTATCCAGTGTTGGACTCGAAATCGGTACCAAGCGAAGGTCTGACCGTGCTCGTCGGTGAAGTCTTCACGACGGATCTGAAACTCACCCGAACGCACCCGCCCATCCCGCGCGCTCAACCACTCGATCTGGTGACGCTTGTCGCGTTCGCGCCACACGAGTTCCTTGAAGGTGCTCCACGCCGGCAATTGCTGGTCGTCCAACGTCAGCAGCCGATCCCCGACCCGCAAGCCCGCGGTATACAGAGGGGAGTCTTCGGGCAGCTCTGCGACGTACATGTCTGCCAACTCCATGCCCGTGCGTTCCTGCAAGTCGTCACCGGACGCATGTGGCGTCAGGGCAACCACACCGGCTTCGTACACGGCCATACTGGCCATCCCGCCCAAAGCATCGACGACCGGTGCGGGCCGCATGTAAGTCACGGGCACTGTTTCGCCGTGGTTGTCCACCAGCTCCGCGCGAAGGTCCATGAAGCGGCGGATAGGCTTTCCGGCAATGTGCGTCACCACGTCGAAGGTGCGCAATCCAGCTCGATAGGCAGGTGATTCCGCATCGGATACACCAATCACCGCCGCGGGAGCGGAGGACTCGATGCCAACCGAACCCAGACGCTCGTAGATGCCCAATTGACGCCCTTGCAAGTCGGTTTGCCCCCCCTCGACACCGAATACTTCGAACCCCTCGCGACCGAACACTTCCTCTGCAACGACTTCCACGTCGACGTGCTTGTTGTCGCGGAATACCTTGAACTGGACGGGCTTGGCAGGACTGCGACTGATGATGCGCTTGACCTCGTCGAAGGTCCCTACGTCTCGACCATTGACGCTCATGATTCGGTCGCCAGGCTCCAGCACACCGTGCGCAGGGTGTCCCGGAAGAACACCACCGACCGTCGGAGGCAGAAATGGCCCGTCGCCGATGAACACCGAGAAGTAGAGGATCACCGGAAAGATGAGATTCATCACCGGTCCTGCCAGGACGATCACGATCCTCTTGTAGAGCGCCAACGCCTCGAAGGTACGATGGCGGTCTTCGGGCAGAACGATGTCGGTCTTGGAAGACTCGAGCATCTTGACGTAACCGCCCAGGGGCAGGACCCCAACGCAGTACTCCGTCTCCCGACCTCGAAGGCGCAGGAGCTTGGGCCCGAAGCCCAGGCTGAACGTGATCACCTTCACCCCAAACAGCTTGGCGAACATGAAGTGGCCCAGCTCGTGAACGAAGATCAGGGAGCTGATCAGTATGACGAAGTACAGGAGGTCCATGACGCGCTGCTGGCCGACTGCTGCCTCGCGGCTCGCGGCTCAGTCTATTAGGGGACTCGCCGGCACCTTTGCCACAAAATGCCGCTGATCCCCACGCCAGGGAGCCAAATTGCCCGTTTATCGGCATTTGGAGGCTCGGCCCCACGTGTTTCGAGGGCCGGAGAGCACCGAATGGGCAGGCTACGACACGCCGTACGACACAGGCGCCTCGCCGCCACGCCCGGCCACACCTCGGTCATTGACACCCTTCAGTCGGACGTCGCCGGTGCCCTTTGCCCCCAGAGCCCCCAACAGGCTAGCCGAAACCTACCGCACCAGCCCCCATCACATTCACCCAACACCAACACACGCCATCAGCGCGTAAATCGCGACCAACAATCCGAACAACGCCACTCGACCAACGTGCTGCCGTCCAGAAAGCGCCGCCGGGTGAGCCTCCACCCGTGACGACAGGCAACCAACGTGTAGTTCGAGCCATTCACCGGCGCACTCACACCACAATCAGCGCACGCCGCCACCAACGGTCCTCGCACCGCACCACACACACGTTCACCTTCGAACTCCCCAACAAACGCAACAGCTTCCAAAGAATTCACCGTAATCCTATGCGTTACCAATAACCCACACCCAACAGCAGGCGCGAAACGAACACGCCATACCGCATGCCCCACACAGCTCGGGAAAGGACTCATGCTACCCACATTCAGTGCGCTTGACTAACCCCATTCCCCAGAGCAGGAGGCGAAAACTCCTAGAAACAAAGCGCAAACGTCGCCGGTACGGCGAGGGAACCTCGCGAGGCGAATGCCAAGCCAGCATGTGTTGTCAGCGCAATGTACCGTCGTGGTCGAAGACCCCCGCCCCAGTCCGACGCCAGATCCCGTCACGTCTGTCCACCGACGGCGGAAGCGCCCGCCGCGCGAGCTGACGTGAGCCCGAAACCTATCCGACGGCGCAACTTTGGGAATGAAATCGGCCCAACCGTGGCATCCACTGATGATTGACGCGGCCCCGCCCCGGGTCCAGAGTTAGACTTCGGTGAAATGGCTCTCTCACTCTCCAAGAGCGATAAGATAGTCGGTAAATATCGACTACTTGGCGAGCTAGGCCAGGGAGGAACAGCGACCGTTTTCCTCGCGGTAGCGAGCGGACCGAGAGGCTTCAATAAGTTGGTCGTGCTGAAGAAGATGAAGCCCCAGTTCGCGACCGAACCAGGTTTCACCGAAATGTTCATGACGGAGGCCCGCCTCGCTGCCCGCCTCAACCACCCCAACATCGTGCAGACCAACGAGGTCCTCGAACACGACGGGCTCCCTGTCATCGTGATGGAATACCTCGAAGGCAAAAGCCTGGCCGACATCACCGCACTCTGCGACGACGACTGTCCGTTTACTTCACAACACTACCTCACGGCAATCTCCGAGGCGTTGTCCGGCCTGCACCATTCCCACGAGCTGACGGACTACAAGGGGCGGCCCATGGATCTGGTGCACCGCGACGTGACTCCCCACAACGTCCTCGTAACGTACGAGGGACAGGTGAAGATACTCGACTTTGGCATCGCCAAGCTGCGCAACTCCACGGTCGAAACGGAAACGGGCATCGTCAAGGGTAAACTCCGATACATCCCGCCTGAGCAGATCGTGGGCGAACGCGTCGATCGCCGCTCGGACATCTACTCTGTAGGCGTCATGTTGTGGGAGGCCGCGGTCGGCGAGAAGATGTGGCGCGGTCTGGGCGATGCCGCGGTGATGAACCGGGTGCTGAACGAAGAGATCCCTTCGCCCAGGGAGAAGAACCCGGATGTCCCCAGAGCGCTCGACCAGCTGATCATGAAGGCCCTGGCTCCGGATCCGGCGAATCGTCAACAGACGGCCAAGGAGCTGCAGCAAGAGCTGGACGCCGTACGACAGCAAATGAAGGACCCGGTAACACCACGGGACCTAGCACCGGCGATGGAGGCGCTGTTCGACTCCGACCGCTCGAAAACACGCCGACTGATCCAGCAGCGCATCGTCGAAAGCACCGGAGTCAGCGACAGCACAGCGCCACCTCGGATCTCGATGATCCATGCACGAACACCCGCGCGTGAGGGCAACGTTGCCGCCTGGCTGCTCACTGTCAGCGGCATTCTGGGCGTGGGCGCCACCGTCTGGGCCCTCAACCGAACGGAGACACCCGCCGAGATGGGTGAGCGCGCTGGTCAGGCTGTTGCCTCGAACGCAGGCGAGACCGCTTCGGACGAAGAGTCCGCGACGCGCAGGGTGCGACTGACCGCCTTCCCCCAGAGCGCTCGCATCTTCGTCGACGGTGTCGCCGTCGACGGCAATCCCAGCACTTCGATCATGCGCGCCGATGCCAAAACACACCGAGTGCGCGTCACGGCGGAGGGCTTTTACCCACTTGAGCAAGAGTTCGAGCTCGATAGAGATGTCGATGCGGTGTTCAGGCTTCGACCGGTGCCACCACCGGCAAAAACGGAAGAGCCTGAAGAAGAGCCCACTCGAAGCGCTCCGCGCCGCACAGCGCGAAGCCCCGCGCCGCCACCAGTGATCCACGACTGCAGTCCCCCCTATGTCATCGACGACCGCGGCATCAAGCGCTTCAAGGTCGAATGCATGCAGTAGCGCTCGTCGTTGCAGCTGGCTCCCGTCACAGGTTGTTGCGAAGAGCGAACAGCACCGGATCAGGATCGTCATCGAGCAGTGTCTCGCGCACCGCGACGGCGAGTGCTTCGGCGAAGTCCGTATCCAACACTCCTGACAGAGCCACCACGACGGCGACGTCATCCGACTGAAAATCATCCCAAGTCCGGCGCGTCAGAGCGTCGAGGTCGTCGGCGGGCTCGATGTCGGTGCGCGCAGGCAAGGAACCCTTGTACTGGTTGAATGCCAGCTGGGCACGCCGGGACCCGAATGTGACCAACAAGTCCGTGACCTCAACGGGGTGCGGGGCACCCAAGGGCATCGGAAAGCAATCTGACGTGAAGACGAAAGTGTCTTTGGAACCGGGGAAAGGCACCCAATCGAAGTCCTCCCCGGCGACATAGCCCTCTGCCTGCAAGTGTCCCTTGGCCCAGTCACCCATGACGGTGAACACTGCCTGGTCAGTGCGCTCTTCTGCGAACAGGCGCTCAACACCGTCCGTCCAGCTCGCTTCCATCGCGTCGTCGTTGAAGTAGGGCCACATGGCGAGCAGCTGAGCGAGCGTCTCTTGCATCAGCTCGTGCTCGGGCTCCTCGTCTCCTTCCCAGTAGCTGGCGTAGAACTCGGCACCGGCTATGGCGGGGAACAGGTTCTCCATCGCGAACAACGACATCGTCCAGTCGTCCTCGTTGCCGATCGAAAGCGGATGCTCGTACCCCCGCTCTACGAGTGTCGCGAGCGTCGCATGAAACTCCTCCAAGGTAGCGGGAGGGTCCAGGTCCTCCCGTTCTAAAATGGGTCTGTTGTAGAACAACGTATTGAGCCGATGAATGTTGACGGGAACCCCGTACAACCTGTCCTCGTAACTCAGCGCACTCACCACGGACGGTGGGAACACGTCGAACCAGTTCTCTTCGCGGGCGATGTCGTCCAGCGACGAGACCGTGGACCGCTCGTCGTTTCTGCCGTCGAAGAGCACCCACTGAAACAGATCCTGCCCGATATTCGCCTGAAAGGTGTCCGGGGGCAGTCCTCGACGCAGGCGATCGGGCAGCCGCGCCCGAGCTTCCTCTGCGTTGTCCTCTGCGGCATTGATGACCCGGACGTCTGGGTAGTGCTCCGCATGAACATCCAGCAGAGCGTCGAGCGCTGCCCGCTCGCTCTTCGACGACCACCAGCTGAGTATCTCGACCGTGACTTCCGACCCCATCGTCGGCTCGTCGGAACAAGCCGTGACGAGCAGCAGCCCCGCCAGGCCAAGCAGATTTCGTTGCATTCGAGTTGGCCCAATCATCCGTCGCACATCCGGGGCACCAGACTATAGCGAACGCGTGCTCGACGGCAGCGGCGGCGCCACACTCGTGAAGCCGGACCGGTCCGGCCGAAGGGCTGCCAGCATCCAGCAGTGCGCACCGCGCACGCCCGCAAATTGTGAAAACTGGGTGCTTTTTCCGTAGGGATCCCGGTCCGCGGGACACTACAATTTCCGCCATGTCGTCGAGCGTCGGATGGGTGAGACCCCCGCTGCTTGCGTGGTATCTGAGCTGGTTCGCGGCAGCGCCCACCGCCGCCCAGTCCAATCCGCCGAGCGAACCACGCACTGACACGTCCGACGCCACAGGCCGCGCTTCAAATCCCTCGGTCGAGGCAACGCCCGGCTCGGCGCCAGAGGAACGCGAGTCTGCCCCGACCCACAACCCTTCCACCGAGGCCGCGGCGCCTGAAACCGACGCTGCGTTAGAGCCCGCCAACGACACAGCTGCGCCGACGACGAGCGCTGAGGAAGCTCCGGCCGTGACGAAAACCACCTGCGTCCAGAACCACATGCACGGCCAGGAGGCCAGGCTGGACGGGTCACTGGTTGAAGCTCGTGCCCTATTCACACGTTGCGCGGATCCCGCATGCCCCACGCTGGTACGAGCGGACTGCCAAGTGTGGGGCATGGAAGTGTGGGAACAACTCCCCAAGATCGTTTTTCGCCTGGCGCCCGACCTGGACCCGAAGGACGTGCGTGTGCTGGCAAACGGCAAGCCCATCGCGATCCAGTACGGCGTGCCGATGGTCTTCGAGCCAGGGCCAGTCGAGCTCCAGTTCGACGTACCCGGCAGACCCTCACTCACACAACGACTCGAGCTGGCGACCGGACAACCTCACCACGCCGTGAGTATCGAGTACCCTAGCGAGCCGTCACCGCCGCCGGCGCCAGTTCCGACACCGATGCCCCCTCCGAGTTCGAAGCCGGCAGCAGTGACGGAGCTCCCAACCGTCAGCTACGTACTCAGTGCGACTGCTATCGCCAGCGCCGGTGTGGGCACCTACTACGCCGTGACGGGACTCGACCGCCACAGCAAGGCTACGAGGACCTGCGGCCCTTTGTGCAGCGCGGGCGAAGCGGATCGCGTTCGAGGGGACTTGCTGAAGGCTGACATCGCTTTTGGCACCGCATTCGTCAGCGCCGTG
>JBNKZR010000023.1:0-34045 GCA_050301735.1 Polyangiaceae bacterium
AAGTGGAATCGCAGCTTGAAGTCGATCTGCTTTGCGGTGAAGGCTTTCCGAAACCCCTCTCGGCTGTCAAACGTGCTGTAGCCCAGGGCCAGGTCCAGGCATCCGTCGCCGTCGATGTCCACGCAGTCGTCGGCACAATCGGCGATTCCGTCGTGGTCGACGTCCGAATGCACCAACGCACACTCGGGCGCATCTTGCTTTGGGTATTCCCACCACTGATCGATGATCTCGTCCCCATCAGAGTCGCGCAGCGACTTCACCATGCGCCCGCCCTCGAAGTAGTTCCACGTGTCGAGTGCCCCCCGCAGCGTCGTGGCGCGCTGGCGCTCGGCAAGTTGCCCCCCACGAAACAGCGCGATCTCGTCGATGCGGCCATCGCGGTCGTAGTCAGTCTCCCTGCGCCTCACTTTGCCGCTGGCGTCGAGGTATACCCAAACGTCGATACGACCATCGAGGTTGAGATCGAGGGCACGGCATCGCTCCTGTCCTCCAACGACCACACGACGCAGGTCCGAACGCCCATCACCGTTGAGGTCCACGCCGCTCGCGTACTCCCCTTCGGTGTCACAGGCCTCGTGCACGATCTTGGTATCGCGCCATTCGCCTGGGCCGCGAGGTTGCTTGGCCGGCTTCGGGGGGCTCCCACAGGCACCGACCGCGAGCGCGGTGAGGGCGACGAGCAGCCAGCGGGGTGAGCTGGCTCGCACGGGACTCCACCGGTCCAGCCACCTCGGTCTGCTCACCGACTCGACCAGCGAACGTAACGAACGGAATTCCCCTCGAAATTCGCCGTGCACGCAGCGAGCGTGAAGCCAACCGAGTCGAACCGCAAGCACCAATTGGCCCGGACGAAATGACCCCTTCGACCCGCCGCTCAGGCGGGCTCGTCCGATGTCGCCTCTTAACATACTGATATCATTCATCTTACTGAGATCGGTGGAACGCGTTCAGATTGACAACACACGTATGGGAATCTAGTGTAACGAGTGGCAGGTGCGCTGAGTTGAGCCCGAGCAATGTCCAGAAAGAAGATATCCACAACGGTGTACATCACCCCGGAGCAGAACGAGGCGCTGCATCTGCTCCACGATCGAACGAAAGTGCCCGTAGCGGTCTACATTCGTGAGGGGATCGACTTGGTGCTCAAACAGTACGCTGACCAATTGCCTGGGCAGCTGACGCTGACCGAAGCCGCATCGCCTGCGAAGAAGAAGAAGTAGCCGCTCCGCACACGACTTGCCGCACGCGCAGCGAGGGACGCTGACTGCCTGCGTGACGCGCTATGGCGGTTTTCGAGAAGCGGTGCTAAGGCCCCGGGCCCCCTGCAGATCCAACCGGACGATCTGCCTACCGAAGCAACATGCCCACTGACCCGTCGCTCATACGGAATTTCTCGATCATCGCCCACGTCGACCACGGCAAGAGCACGTTGGCGGATCGTATCCTCGACGTCACGAAGGCCGTTTCCGATAGAGAACGCAAAGAGCAGTTCTTGGACAAGATGGAGATCGAGCGCGAGCGCGGCATCACCATCAAAGCTCAGAACGTGCGCCTGAGCTACCACGCGCATGACGGCACCACCTACCAGCTCCAACTGATCGATACCCCCGGACACGTCGACTTCTCTTACGAAGTCAGCAACAGCTTGGCTGCTTGCGAAGGGGCGCTCTTGGTGGTGGACGCAACCCAGGGCGTGCAAGCCCAGACGGTGGCCAACGTCTATCTCGCCATCGAGAAGAACCTGGAGTTGATCCCCGTCATCAACAAGGTCGATCTGCCATCCGCCGACGTGGATGCGACCGCGGAGATGGTGGAAGATGTCGTCGGATTGGACTGTTCGGGTGCCGTATTGTGTAGCGGCAAGACCGGGTTGGGCGTGCCTGAGCTGCTGGAGGCTGTCGTAGAACGCATCCCGCCGCCTCAGGGCGACTCCAACAAGCCACTCCGGGCCCTCGTCTTCGACAGCTGGTACGACGCCTATCGCGGAGCGATGATCATGGTGCGAGTGATCGAAGGCAAGCTCCGCAAAGGAGACAAGGTGCGGCTGATGGCGACGGGTAAGGTCTACGACGTGACCGAGCTCGGCTGCTTCACTCCCCACCCAACCACGCTCACGGAGCTTGGCCCCGGTGAAGTGGGTTTCGTGGCAGGCAACATCAAGAGCGTCGAAGACACGAAGATCGGCGACACGCTGACGACCAACGCTGGCGGAGCCGAAGAACCCCTTCCCGGCTTCCAAGAAGTCAAGCCGATGGTCTTCGCCGGAATCTATCCGACGGACTCCGCCGACTACGAAGAACTCCGCGACGCGTTGGCGAAACTTCACCTCAACGACGCGTCCTTTCAGTACGAGCCCGATACCTCGGACGCACTGGGCTTCGGGTTCCGATGCGGATTCCTGGGTCTCCTGCACATGGAGATCATCCAGGAGCGGCTGGAACGCGAGTACAACATCAACCTGATCACGACCGCCCCGAGCGTTGCCTACCGCGCCTTCACCAAAACGGGCGAGATGGTTCTGGTCGACAACCCCTCCAAGATGCCCGGGCCCGGCGAGCTGGACCGCATCGAAGAGCCCATCATGAAGGTCACCATTCACGTGCCCACCACACACGTGGGGGCTGTGGTGGCTCTGTGTGAAGAGCGGCGTGGCAAGCAGCTGGGAATTCACTACGCGACCCGAGATCACGTCGTGATCACGTACGAACTACCCCACGCCGAAGTGATTCTCGACTTGCACGACAAGCTCAAGAGCGTGTCCCGTGGTTACGCCAGCATGGACTACGAGCTGACAGGATATCGCACCGACAACCTCGTCAAGCTCGACATGCTGGTCAACGGGGAGCCGCTGGACGCGCTGAGCGTCATCGTTCACCGTGACACTTCGTACTATCGCGGGCGTGCCCTGGCCGCCAAGCTGAAGGAACTCATACCGCGTCAGCAGTATGAAGTCGCGATTCAGGCTGCCATCGGTGCCAAAGTCATCAGCCGGGAGACGGTCAAGGCCATGCGCAAGGACGTGACGGCAAAGTGCTATGGCGGCGACATCACGCGCAAGCGCAAGCTGCTCGAGAAGCAGAAAGAGGGCAAGAAGCGCATGAAGGCCGTCGGCAGCGTCGAGGTCCCTCAGGAAGCCTTCCTCGCCGTCCTGAAACTGGAGAAATGACTTCGACATGAGTCGCCCCGACCTCGATGCCATCAACGCAGACGCTCCCCCGCACGGACGCTTGCGTCACACTCAGCACTTCAGCTTCGGCCCCAGCCTCGGGCTCGACGTCTACACGATGAGCAACGGCTTGCGCGTGTTGCTGGTGGAAGACCACAGCGCCCCGGTCGTCGCCTACCACACGTGGTTTCGAGTCGGCTCCCGCGACGAGCGAGAAGGCAAGACCGGTATCGCTCATCTGTTCGAGCACCTGATGTTCAACGAAACGGAGAACCTCCCAAAGGGTGAGTTCGATCGACGACTGGAGCAAGTGGGCGCCGAGAGCAACGCGTCGACGTGGTTGGACTTCACCCAGTACAACATCGCGGCTCCGAGCGAACAGCTCCCCCTGCTCATCGAGGTCGAGTCGGACCGAATGCAGCACTTGGTGCTCCGAGAGCCGCAGGTCGAGAGCGAGAAGGAAGTCGTCGCCAACGAGCGACGTTACCGTGTCGACGACGACGTCGAGGGCACCGTCAACGAGCTCCTCTGGTCCACGGCATTTACCCGACACCCATACAGATGGCCAACCATCGGGTGGATGGAGGACATCCTGGCCTTCACGACGGAAGACTGCGAGCAGTTCTACCGAACCTACTACGCGCCCAACAACGCATCGGTCACGTTGGTCGGCGATTTCGATCCATCCGCTGCACTGCGAGACATCTCACAGAAGTACGGAGTCATCCCGGCTTCGACGCTGTCGGACAGGCAAATCCCCGATGAGCCACCGCAAACGGAGGAACGTCGTGTCGAGATCACCAAGCCGACGGTCAGCGAGAAGTTGAGCATCGGCTATCGCTGCCCTCCATTGTCTGCGCCCGAGCACATCGCCTTGAATGTGGTCAGTGAAGTACTGTCCGGCGGGCGCGCGAGTCGGCTCTATCGTCGACTCGTGCGGCAGTTGGAGTTGGCAGGAGAAGTCAGGACGTTCGTCGGACCGTTTCGTGATCCAGGTCTGCTCGAAGTCTACGCGGCGGCGCGCGAGGAACGGAGCGCGGAAGAACTCCTGACGGTGATCGACGAAGAGCTCGAACGCATCCGGCGCGAACCCATCAGCCAGGCCGAACTCGACCGAGCACGCGCTCGCTTCGAGTTGGGCCTGCTGCAGAGCCTGGATACGGCCGATGGCAAAGCCCAGACCATCGGCTTCTACGACTGCTTGTTGTCTCAACCGAACGCCGCATTCGAACGCCTCGAGCAACTCGCGAAGCTCACCCCCGCAGACTTGCTCAGCGTGGCACATGCCACCTTCGACACCAGCGCACGTTCGATGGTGATCGTGCGCGTGGGCCCCTCTGCCGAAACCGCCACCGAGGACACTGCAGCGTGAAAGTCCTGAACGAAGTTGATAACTCGCTGCCACTGGTTCAGTTGGCAGTGACGGCCCTGACTGGCGCCGAATTCGATCCGCCGGGCAAAGAGGGACTGTCACGACTGACCACTCGCCTGATGCGTCGTACGGGGCTGGGCATGGACGCGGAGCAGCTCGACGAGCAGATCGACGCTCTGGGCTCATCACTGGGTGTCGACGTCGGTGTCAGCAGCATGGGCTTTGCCGGCTCGGTCATCTCGCGCTCGTTGGACGACTACGTCGGCGTCTTCGCCGGAGTCCTCGCGACGCCTAGCCTGGCCGTGGAAGAGCTCGAACGCTTGGTACGGGAGACGAAAGACGAGCTCCTCGAGCTGCGAGACAACGACCGCGCTCTCGTGCGCATGTGGTTCCGCGCAGCCCTGTTCGGTAGCCACGCCTACGGTCGCTCGACGATCGGAACACCGAGCAGTATCTCGAACATCGACGAACTCGACGTACGCGCCTACTACGAACGACACTTCGTGCCGTCCAACTTGGTGATGGCGGCCGCCGGAGAGGTGGACGAAACCCGCTCACGGCAGATACGCGAGCGCCTGTGCGCGGAACTCACCGAAGGTCGGGCGCCCGCATCCAAACTCGCTCACCCTACGCCGCATGCTGGAAGACGCCTGCTCTTCGTCGACAAGCCAGAGCGCACCCAAACCCAAATCCTGATCGGTGCTCTCGGCACTCACCCAGCGGATGCGGACCATACGCCACTGCTGGTCGCAAACACCGTGTTCGGCGGCACGTTCACCGCACGCATGACACAAGAGATCCGCGCCAAGCGTGGCTGGTCCTACGGCGCGTACTCCAGTCTTCCCTTCGACAGGAAACGCCAGGCCTTCAGCATGTGGACGTTCCCCGCAGCAGACGACGCAGCGGCCTGTATCTCTCTGCAGCTTTCGATGCTGGAGGAATGGCACGACGAGGGCATCACGGAGCAAGAACTGGAGTGGGCCAAGAGCTATCTCGTGCGCTCCAACGTCTTTCACGTGGATACCGCTTCGAAGCGCATGGGCCTGCTCCTGGACGAGGAAGTTTATGGGCTGCCCGAGCGCTACTACGAGGACTACCCAGCGCGGGTTGCGGCGGTCACACTGGAGCAGGCAAATGCTGCCGTGCGCGAACGCATCTGCCCCAAAGACGTGTTGATCGCCGTCGTGGGAACGGAGAAAACCGTCGGTCGAGCCGTCATAGACGCGGTCGAGGGTCTCTCCGAACACCGCGTGGTCGCCTTCGATGACGACCCCGCCAGCCCGTGGTGATTCGGGCAGCACCGGGCGTCATCCGAGCCGGGCACCATTCGGGAGGACCCGCGTCGCGCTCGGGCTAGATCCCCGCAGCGCGCTTCACCTCTTGCGCCAGTTCATCCGCGCGCGCGACCAGCTTCGCTTGCATTTGCCAAACGTCAGCCGAAGCCTCCAGCGGCTGCCGTAGATCGACGTAGATCTTGAGCAAAGGCTCCGTTCCGCTGGGACGCACTAGGACGCGTCCGCGGTCTCCCAACCTGAGCTCGACCAGCGGAGCCTGCCCGAGCCACCTCGGTCGCGCTTCGGCTCCTCCGCGATAGTCCACGACTGCCGTGACCGGCGCTCCCAACAGGACCTTCGGCGGAGCGCCCGCCAGCCGTGCCACGGCGGCCTGGATCTCTTCGGTTCCGCGGGGTGGCTCGCGCTTGACGGCGAGTTGCGTGCTGACCCACAAGCCGTGCTCGCGATACAAGCTTTCGAGCCTGGAAAGTGCGCTCTGCCCTCGTGAGCGCCAAACGGCGACCAAATGGGCGAAGACGAGCGCAGCGCTGATACCGTCCTTGTCTCTCACGACCTCCCCGACGGAGTATCCCAACGCCTCCTCGAACCCGAGTACGAACTGATAACCTTGGGAGCACAGCTCCAACCCGGCCGTCCACAACCACTTGAAGCCGGTCAACGTCAACTCCGCCCGCGCGCCGTACTTTTCCGCAATCGACGCCAACATCGGTGTCGAGACGATGCTCGAAACGACCAAAGGGCGCTCCGCGGCGCCCACGCGAAGCAGGCTATCCGCCAACAGAATCCCGATCTGATTGCCAGTCAGCCTGACGAAGCTCCCGTCGCTTGCCGGCACGCCGACCGCCAAGCGGTCCGCGTCGGGGTCGTTGGCGAGGACGACGTCCGCGGCGAGCTCCCGTGCTGCCGCAAACGCAGCGTCGAGCACTCCTGGCCGCTCCGGATTGGGATTGGGTGCCGTAGGAAAAGTGCCATCGGGCAGGGCTTGCTCGGCAACGACGTGGAGCTGACGAAAACCAGCAGCGTGCAGCGAGCGCTCCACGAAGGCCCCGCCGACACCGTGGATCGGCGTGTACACCACACGCACCGCGGCCTGAGCGTCGTCAGTGGCCGCCTTCGTTCCCGAAGAAAAGTCGGGCACGAGCCCTGCGATCGCCCGAAAGTAGTCATCGACCAGCTCGGCGCCAATCGGCACTGCCAACGAGGATGCCCCGTCGAGCACTCCCTGCTCGCAGGGAATGTCTGCGGCTCCAGACAACGCGGCTCGCAGCTCGGTGATGCGTTCGTCTACGGGCGAGACGATCTGAATGCCGTCACTGCCGTACAGTTTGTAGCCATTATCCTGCTTCGGGTTGTGGCTAGCGGTGATGATGATGGCCGCAGCGGCCCGCTCGTAAAGCGCCGCGTAGGCGATGACCGGAGTCGGGGTCGGCGCCTCGAAATAACGGACTTGCAGCCCTGCGGCGACCAGCGTTCCAGCCGCTTCTTCCGCCAACGCGCGACTGCTCAGCCGCGCATCGTAGCCCAACACGACCGTTCGTTGGTCATCGCCCGCTTCCGCGCGCAGGTAGTCGGCGACCGCGCGCGTCGTTAGCCTCACCACCGCTCTGTTCATTCCGCCCGGGCCGGCCGTGACCTCCCCTCGCATGCCAGCCGTGCCGAACGAAAGCAGCGCCGCGAACGCACGCTCGAAGCGCGCGACGGCTTCGTCATCGTCTGGGCTTTGCTCGACGTGCTCCGCTTGCTCCAACGCTGCTCGACGGTCGCTGGCGTCGCAATCCGCCGCCGCCCAAGCACGCGCGGCAGCAAGCAACTGAAGTATTCTCGGATTCATCGTTACCGCCTGTCCCTGCCATCACCCGAGAAGGTCATCCACCAAATGGGTATCGTAGTCGCCAGCGGCGAACACTTCAGAGGCGAGCACCTGCTGAAGGAAGTGGAGGTTGGTGTTCCTCGGGCCCTTGGCCCCGACGAGAGATATCTCTGTCGCCGCCAGGGCCGCGCGCAGCCGTTCAATCGCCTCGCGTCGGTCCGCTCCGTGGGCGATCACTTTGGCGACCAATGGGTCATAGTGGGAAGTCACGCTATCGCCCTGCTCGTAGCCGGTGTCGATGCGCACTCCGGGCGTGCCCGGAAACGACAGCCGCTCGAAGGTGCCGGGTTGAGGAATGAACTTCTTCGTCGGGTCCTCCGCGTACAGCCGAGCCTCGACCGCATGCCCTCGCGTGCCGCCTGCAAACCAGTCGTCCAACAGCCGCTGGCCTGCCGCTACTCTGAGCTGCAACTCCACGAGATCCACGCCCCAGGTCAGTTCGGTCACCGGGTGCTCGACTTGCAGACGGGCGTTGACCTCCAGAAAGTAGAGCTCGGGGTTTTCCGCAGTCGCGTCGGCGATGAACTCGACAGTCGCTACCCCCGTGTAGCCCACGCTCGCGATCAGCTCGCAAGCGTGCTGAAAGACCCGCCGCCGGACTTCCGGCACCAAGAATACCGCAGGAGCCGGCGCCTCTTCGACGACCTTCTGATGCCGACGTTGGACACTACATTCTCGGTCACCCAGGGCACGCACGTTTCCATGAGCGTCCGCGATGACTTGCACCTCGATGTGGCGTGGCCGGCGCAGGTACTTTTCCAGGTACACGCGCTCGTCGCCGAACGCCGCCTTTGCCCTTGCGCGACACGTTGCCAACGCCTTTTCAACCTGGTCGGGCTGCTCGACCAACTGCATGCCGATCCCACCGCCGCCCGCCGCTGCCTTGAACAGAACGGGAAAGCCGATCTTCGCAGCCTCCTCGCTCACTTGCTGCAAATCGTCGCCCAATGGCGCAGCCGTTCCCGGGGCGTGCTGCAACCCGCGACGCTGTGCCAGTTCCCGGGCGCATATCTTGTCGCCGAGTTGGATCAACGCCTCTTCGCTCGGCCCCACGAAGGTGACCCCCGCACCACGCACACTCGCCGCAAACTTCGGGTCCTCGCTCAGCAGACCATAGCCGGGATGCACCGCCTGCGCGCCGCTCTGCTCGACAGCAGCGAGTACCGCCCCTACGTTGAGGTAGCTGTCACTGACCCGAGCCGGCCCGATGATGATGACTTCGTCGGCGCTCCGGGCATGAAAAGCCCCAGCATCTGCCTCCGAAGCCACCGCCACTGTCGAGATCCCCAAGCGGCGACAGGTCCGCGCCACTCGGGCGGCCACCTCGCCTCGATTGGCGATCAACACCTTATCGAAGATTGGCATCGTCGAAGTGTGCCACGAGCCAGCGCCTGGCGCGCGAAGAACCTACCGTCGTGGGTCACCTCTCGCCGCTGCGACCAGCCGTGAGCGACCAAGACCCTGCCGCGCGGGGTCACCTCTCGCCGCTGGACGTTCAACGCTTGCGCGTCAACGGCACCAGACGTTCCCCCTCGGGCTGATGCCTCAACGCCAACTGCCCACATGCCGCATCCACGTCGTCACCCCGACGTTTGCGTACCGAGCAGCTCACGCGATGTTCGGCCAACACTTGGCGGAAGGCCTCCACGACCTCCTCCGACGGCGTCGCGAAGTCAGACGCTTCGATCGGGTTCATCGGTATCAAGTTGACCTTGACGCGCAAGTCAGAGAGACGCCTCACCAACAGCTCGGCATGCTCGATGCTGTCGTTGATGCCCGCAATGAGCGTGTACTCGATCGTGATGCGTCGGCGTTTCGGTAGCGGGTACCGTCGCAAGGCGTCCAAGAGCTCCGCCGTGTCGTACCGGGCGTTGACCGGCATGATCTGATTCCGCGTGGCATCGTCAGGAGCGTGCAGGGACACGGCGAGCCCGACCTTGCCGTCGAAGTCCCGCCCTAGCTTGGCGATGTTCGGCACCAGTCCCACGGTACTGACGGTGATGCGACGAGGGCTCATGCCGATACCTTCGGGATGAGTGATCAGACGCAACGCTCGCACCGTCTCGTCGTAGTGATGCAAAGGCTCGCCCATGCCCATGAACACCAGGTTGCGAAGCTGTTCGTCGGCATCCAGATAGCTCCGTGCCAAGAGCACCTGACACACGATCTCAGCCGCCCCCAAACCGCGCGTCAATCCGGCTTTGCCACTCGCGCAGAAAGCGCAGCCCATCGCGCACCCCACTTGGGTGGAAACGCACAACGTAACGGGTTTGCGCGGCTCATCCCGAGGCTCGTCGTCCGTCTCGTCAGGTTCGACGCAAGCCACGTCGGCATCCGCCTCGTTGCTCATTGGGATGAGCACGCATTCGATGGCACGCTCGTCCGAAAGGCGCAGCAACAACTTGCGGGTACCGTCGGAAGAGCGTTGCACTCGCTCGACTTCCATCGGTGCGCTCAAACCACTTTCCACCAACGCCTGACGCAGGGGCTTCGAGAGGTTGCTCATCTCCTCCGGGACGAATACGGCCCGCTGATGGATCCAACGAAAAACTTGGTTGGCTCGAAAGCTCCGTTCGCCACGCTCGGCCAGCCAGCTCTGCCAATCCTCCGGCAAGCGCGCCACTGGGTGCAGCTCGGTCCCCTGTCGACCGCGCGTCTTGGTGGCGTCGGGAACATTCGGTTCGGTCATCGTTCACTCTCGTCGCCGCGCGCTGCTCTCGGCTTGGGTCGTCGCTTGCTCGCTTCCCAGTGGGCGTCCAGTTCATGCATGGAGATGCCGCGGGTCGGCTTGCCACGGTCGTCCCGCGGCCAATCGCCGTGCGTATGCCACACCTGCTCCTCCACGTGCTCGAAACGATGCCTGAACTTGTCACAGGCACCACGCAAGGCGAGCTCGGGCTCGACCCCCAAATGGCGTGCCCAGTTGACCATCGCGAACAACAGATCGCCGAACTCTTCGTGCAACTGCTCATCGTCATTTTCGGCGGCGGCCTGCTCGACCTCGGACAACTCCTCCAACACCTTCTTCTTGGCCCCCACGGCATCTTCCCAGTCGAACCCAACCGTGGCCACCCGCCGCGAAGTCTCACTGGCACGCTGCAACGCGGGCAGACTGCGAGGGACACGTTCCAGAAGCCCGCGCCGTCCCTTTTCCTGCTGCTTGATCGCTTCCCAATTGGCCTCGACTTGCTCCGGCGAATCAGCGTCCGCGCCCCCGAAGACGTGGGGGTGTCGTCGCACGAGCTTCTCGCAGATGGCGTGCATGATGTCATCAGGCCCAAACGCACGACGACGGCGCCCGAGCTCCGCCAGAAACGCGATCTGCAGCGCCAGATCGCCGAGTTCTTCGCGCAGCAAAGCGTCGTCTCCCTCATCAATGGCATCGATCACCTCGCAAGCCTCCTCGAGCACGTAGCGGCGCAGGGACTGCTCGTCTTGTTCTCTGTCCCAGGGGCAGCCATCGGGAGCGAGCAAACGCTGCATCAATTCGATCAGGCGAGCGAAGCTGTTGCCAGTTTGCTCGTTCAAGGGCGGAGGTGGGTCGAGGGGAAAGCTTCGCATGGGTTGGCTCACGGCTAGAACAGGTAGCGCTCCCCTGTGTCGCACAAAACCGTGACAACGTGCCCCCCATCCATCTTCGCCGCAATCTGGCACGCGGCCGCCACGTTGGCCCCGGAGGAAGGCCCGACCATCAATCCCTCTTCACGCGCCAAACGCTGCGTCATCCTCTGCGCGGCGACGTCGCTAACCGTTACGATCTCGTCGATCACGCTTCGGTCGAGGATCCGTGGAACGAAGCCCGCACCGAGCCCCTGAATGCCGTGCATGCCCGGTCGACCACCGCTGAGCACGGGGCTTTTGTTCGGCTCGACCGCCACCACTTTCACGCGACCGCCCTGGACGCGCTTGAGTGCGCGCCCAACGCCGGTGATCGTACCGCCCGTCCCGACCCCTGCCACGAAGGCTCGAAGATCCTCAGGGGCCTGCGCCACTATCTCGGGCGCTGTCGTCATTTCGTGACTCAGCGCGTTCGCGGGGTTGTCGAACTGGCGGGGCATGAACGCGCCTTTGGTCTCCCGCAACAGCTGTTCCGCTCGCTCCACGGCCCCCGCCATCCCAAGCTGTCCCTCCGTCAGCTCGATTTCCGCACCGTACGCCCGCAACAGGTACCGGCGCTCCATACTCATGTCTTGCGGCATCACGAGCACGCAGCGGTAGCCCCGCTGTGCCGAGATCATCGCCAAACTGATCCCGGTGTTGCCGCTGGTCGCCTCGATGACCATGGCACCCGCCTGCAAAGTGCCGTCTCGCTCGGCTGCCTCAATCATGGCCAGCGCTGGGCGATCCTTGACGCTACCACCGACGTTCAGGAACTCCGCCTTGCCCCACACGGTCGCGCCATTTGTCGGCGACAGGTGTCGGAGCTGCACCAACGGCGTTTGCCCGATCAAACCGATGGCGTCAGGTACCGCGCGCGGCCCCGCGGCGGCGGGCTGGGAGACTTCTGCCATCCCGCAAGCAAGCCACATCAACGGCGGTGCGCCAAGCTGAATCCCCCAGACTGCTCCAGGGATACGTCACCCGTCCCCTGACACTCGGCTCTAGCTCGTCGCAGCATCACGCTGCCAGACGCTAGCGGGGTATCGCTGGGCCCCACTCGAGAGGTGAAGCGCGCCTTCCCGACCTGCTACCGGGAGCATCGCCAACGCCAACCAAGCCCCCCGCCCCGGTATGAAAGCCACAGACGTCAGCGTCCCGAGGACCTTGCCAGCTTCATCCGCGATGGCCCCCCCCGGGCTCAACCCCGCGGTGGCATCTGCCTCGATGCGAAGAGCCGTCAGCTGTCGACTGACTTTGCCGCGCATGTCTTGCATGCACACGACTTCCTGCCCCAAGTAGCAGCCCTTGTTCCAATTGACCGCACGACGCTCGAGCCCAGCCTCGTGGGGCCGCTCCTTGGAATCGAAATCGACGCCAAACTCCGGCAACCCGTGCAGCAGCCGACGTTGCAGCCACTGCTCGTCCGACATCACGTGTGGCGTCGGCTGACACTTCAGAAGCTTGCCACGCTCGAGCGCCACCACCTCCGCTCGCATTGACCCGAGGCAGAGCTCACCTCGAGCCAGTAGCTCCTCCGCCGTCTGGGGTAGAGCCCAACCGAGGCCCCACGCGACTTGCTCGGAGGCGTCCTCCAATTCGGCATCTTCCATGATCAGCATGCGGTCGAACTCCGCCCACACATGTCCGCCGGTACCCGCAGAAGTGGCCACGAGCAGTTCATCCCCCGCAGCGACGACCCACAGCACGCTCTGGATCTTGCCCTTGCGGTCCAACGCCAACCCCCACTCCGCGTGCCCCGAGCGCACTTGGCTGACGTCACAAGTCACGAGACCGTTGAGCCAGGTAGCACGTTCCGGACCGCGAACACGCAGGGTACCCAAGTCGCTGAAGAGCCGCCATTGCGGCTCGACCTGGGCGGCCCCGGACTCCCTCACTTGTCCTCCAGCGTATAGATCGGGCCCTCTTCGACTTTGATCTGGCGTGTCTCCCCACTCTCCGAAATGGTCAGCTCGAGCCCGCTGCGGATGTTCGCGTTGATGGTGCTGCGGATCGCTTTTTCATCCATGCGGGCAACCTTACGCCCGTTGATGACGAGGATCTTCTCCCCGCCTCGCAATCCGGCGCGCGCGGCAGGGGAGTGGCGCAACACGCGGGTGATCGCCGCGCCATCACCACCGAGTTCGTAGCTGAAACCCAGCCCCCAACGTGCCTTTGCGGGCACGAACTGGAGCAGGATGCGCGCGCCACCATCGCAATACAAGTCGAGCTCCCCCATGTCCGCGGCTTCTCGCCGCACGTTGCGCACGCTTTGAACACAGATGGGCTGAGCGTGCAGCGGGTTATCGTTCCAAACCTCGACCTTCATGTCCGCGCCTTTGGGGATGCGGTGGTTGGTGCGCTTGGCGTTGTCCCAGGTTGGTTCGAACGTATCGCGCTCCGTCGGGGTCCGAAATAGCTCCGTGCCGTTGATGAACACGATGGCATAGGGATCGGGCTTGCCGTTGCCGCTGTCGTCCCACGCACGCCCATCGCGCGTCCGAGGGGGCACCTCGGCGCGCTTGACCGCGACATAGAACAGGTCTGGTGGAGGCGGCGGATCCATCTCGGCTGCCGGCGGTGCTGGGCGCACGGGGGTCGCAAACTCCGGGTAGATCACCGCGCACCCCGAGCACGCAAGAACCAACAAGTACAAACCGAAAAGTGCGGCCACACCACCCCCCAACGGCCACTTCTGGAGGCGACGCGTCACGGAACGATGGGTCGCTTCGAGGTTCCCTTCGGGAGACGCAACAGCGGGCGATTGGGAGAGGCTAGATTCTGGCCACAGCATTTCGCCGGCAGACTACCATAGGGTCATGGTCACTCGAAAAGCCCCGATCGTCGCCATCCACCACCTATCCGAGCACGTCGGAATGAGCGTCCGGTTGCAAGGTTGGTTGTACAATCATCGAGCGAGCAAGAAGGTCCGGTTTCTCGAGGTCCGAGACGGCAGCGGCGTCGTCCAGTGCGTGCTGTCACTAGCGGATGCTCCGGAGGCTTTCGAGCGCGCTCGAGCTTTCGGTCAAGAAAGTGTCGTGGTGGTGACGGGCCGCGTCGCGGTGCATCCCAAGCGCCCCGGCATCTTCGAGGTGCAGGTAGAGGACATCGAAGGCACGCCCACGACTGAGGATTATCCCATCACGCCCAAGGCCCACGGCACCGACTTCCTGATGGACCGGCGGCACCTGTGGCTGCGCAGCAAGCGACAGCACGCCATCCTGCGAGTCCGGCACACCATCATTCGAGCGGTGCGGGACTTCTTCGACGAGCGCGACTTCACACTGGTCGACGCACCAATCTTCACTCCCAACGCTTGCGAAGGCACGAGCACGCTATTTCAGACGCAATACCACGACGAAACGGCGTACCTGACCCAGTCAGGACAACTCTACATGGAGGCTGCTGCGGCGGCGTTCGGCAAGGCGTACTGCTTCGGTCCCACCTTCCGAGCAGAAAAGAGCAAGACGCGCAGGCACCTGGCAGAGTTCTGGATGGTCGAACCCGAAGTCGCCTTCCTCGACTTGGCCGGAGACATGGAGTTGGCCGAACAGTTTCTGGAACACGTCGTCGCTCGCGTCTTGGCCGACCGCCAGCCAGAGCTCGCGCTGCTCGAGCGCGACACTTCCGCTTTGGAGCGCGTCCAAGCGCCCTTCCCGAGGATCAGCTACGACGACGCAGTCGCCAAACTTGCGGGATTAGGACAATCTGTCGCACCAGAAGACGACTTCGGCGCTGAACACGAAACCATCCTCAGTCAAGAATTTGATCGGCCCGTCATAGTGCACCGCTACCCGCGGGCGTGTAAGGCCTTCTACATGAAACGCGATCCGGAGCAGCCGGAACGGGCGCTGTGCATGGATGTGTTGGCCCCAGAAGGCTACGGCGAGATCATCGGCGGTGGACAGCGCGAAGACGACTTGGAGGTGCTACAGGCGGCGGTTTCGGCACACCAGCTGCCGCAAGAGGCCTTCGAGTGGTACCTCGACCTACGGCGCTACGGAAGCTTTCCCCATGCGGGCTTCGGGCTTGGGATCGAGCGCACTGTTGCGTGGACATGCGGGCTGCCGCACGTGCGCGAAACCATCCCCTTCCCCAGACTGCTCAATCGGCTTCGCCCGTAACGTAAAGCACCCACAAAGGATCTACGGCAACCATTGTAGTACGTACAGCCGCCCCGAAAATCCCGCTCTGCTCAAAGTCGCGTCTAGCATCGCCGGCCGCCAAGTTTGCCGCTCTGGGCGCTGGCTTGCTCGACGGTTACGCGCTACCTTTCTGAAGTGGTCGAGTTACACCCGGGTGCTCCGCTGACACCTCCGAACCTCGACCCGTCGCGCCTCACCCGAACCCGCAATCATAGTGCGGTGAGCAATCGGCGCGACTCTCTCTTCAACAGCGGCCCAACCCGGTCGATCGTTTGAACCAAACAACACCATGGCACGTCTCGTAGGATTCATCAGCAATCGTAGTGAGCTCGGTGCTCGAGTTCTTACCGCGCAATCGAAGCACCTGAAAGTCAAGAAGGTGACCAGCGGACCGCTTGGATGGGGGGTCGGCTTCATGCAGTTCGGCGAGGTTCTCCTGCGCCGGCGCCCCTTGGACGAACGTGAGGAGATTGACCTGTCCGACAGCCTCGAGGGCATGAAAACGGACGTTCTCATCGGTCACGTTCGAGAACCGACCGTGGGCAACTTGCGCACGGAAAACACCCACCCCTTCCGCTATCGGCAGTGGCTGTTCGCCCAGACGGGCACCTTGGAGGGCTTTGACCAGGTGCGTGATCGGTTGCTCGACGCGCAGCCAGCATTTCTGCGACCCAACGTACGCGGCGATACGGATAGCGAGTTGTTCTTCTACTTGTTCCTGTCGTACCTACATGACGAGGGACACCTCAACGGGCAGCACGTCCCGCTCGCTACCATCCACGAGGCTCTGCGCAGCGCGCTGCGCTTGGTCGATGGAGTGTGCGCGGAGGCAGGACTTGCCCAGCCGCGCGGCGACATCCTCCTGACCAACGGGGAGCACTTGGTCGCGGTGCACCGCAGTGGCCAGATGGCGACGTTGCACGTCGCCGATCCCGAGGAAATCGACGCCCTGCTCAATCCCGACCCCGGTAGCAGCAGTCGTTCGCGAAATCTCGCGCAGGCGCAGTGCACGGTCATCGCAAGCGCGATGGCCGAATTGGCCCCTGGTTGGCAGCGCGCCGCGACGGATTGTTTCATCTCGGCAACGCGCACCGAGGGGCCGCAGGCCACGGCGATCGACTGACCTCCAAGACAAAACCCGCCCAGTCGGCGGCGGCGCTTGGTGGCGCGCGCACCACGGGCTACGCTCGCCGTCATGCCGTTTTGGGCACGGATCATCGAGCGGAGAACCAGCGGTTGGCTGTTGTTGGCGCTGCCAGCGTGCACACCACCACCGCCACTCGCAGCATCGAGTGAAAGCGCACGACGCCCTCCAGGCATCGTTGCGGATCCACCGTTTACTCCTCCCCCACCGCGCAAGAGCGCCGAAGCAGACGGCGCTCTCGTGACGCTTGAAACGCCTCGAGGCCAGAGCGACATTCGGGCGCTGGTGGCTCGTTTTTTTCACGCTGTTGTCACGGAGTCCAATGCGGAGCTGTCTCGCTTGATGACGGGCAACGCGATCGCGGTCTTTCCGAACACGACGGGCACGTCCGCCATCGGCAGTTGGAACCGACGATTTGCGGCGTTGGATTATCTACAACTGCGGGCCGACAACCTGTACGTCTCCAACGACATCGCAACCTACGACGCTCGCGACGTGGTGCGGTTGCGCGGCGTGCGCGACTTTCATCTCGATCCGACAGAGGATGAACTCTTGGCCGTCGTGCCCTTGCGAGCGACTGCACCCAGGCTATTGGGCTCACAAATGCAGTTCCTGCTCACACTCGGCCCCGACGGGTACCGCATCCGCGCCACCTACGAAGACTTCGTCGCACAATGAGTCGGCGCCGTCCGCTCGGTCCAGGGGCTGGACGCCAGACCCAGCGCTGAAGCAGCACGCGGGCGATCAAGCGCTGGCTACATGCCAGACAGAACTAGAAAGCCGTCGCCGTTGGTCTTGGGCACGAGCTCGAGTCGATTGTCTTCGACGACCCGTCGCCACATGTCGCCCTTGCTGCTGGCGACCTGGTAGCTCGCGCTGTATGTGTAGTCGACGTAGAGCGTGTCGTTGCGCCCCTTGCCCACGCGACGATAGCGGATTTCGTAACGAATCGACTTGGCATCGCCGAACCGATCGTTGAGATAGGCCTCGAGCCCCGCACGGTCCAAGTCGTCCGAGGAATCGACGTTGCCACCGTCCTCGTAGTAATCGGGGTGGGCGATCTTGAGCAGGTAGTTCACGTTGCGGTGCTCGACCGCCTTGCGATACTGCTCGCAGAAGTCGATGACCTCTCGATTGCGGTCGGTGTCCTCGACGTCGGTGTTCGGGATCAGCTGCGTGTGGCAGCCGAGCAGCGCCACCAGGGGCAAGAACATGAGGGCAAGGGCCCAGCGCAATTGGGGTCGCTTCATCTCGTAGTCAACTCGAACGCCCGGACCTAGAACGGTATTCCCGGCGCGGCAGAAACTGCCAGAGCGGACCTCGCATGGGAAGCCCCAGCTCGCAGGCCCTTCGGCCGCCGACTCAAACGCCGGCGGCGCTCATCACGGCGCCGACGATGTCCGCTTCCCCTACCGAATCTGCCTCGGCTCGGTACCCGAGCACCATGCGATGCCGCAAGGCCGACAATGCGACGCTCTTGATGTCGTCCACGTCCGCCGCCGCTTGTCCGCGAATGGCCGCACGCGCTTTCGCCGCCAGCACCAAGGCTTGGCTGCCACGCGGCCCCGCGCCGAAGCGCACGTAGTGCTTGACCTCTTTGGGCGCCGCACCGTAGCTCGGCCGCGATAGGCGGCACAGCTTGACCGCCAAACGCACGGCCTCATCGACCGCGGGAATGCGGGGCACCAGCGCGCCAAAGCGCGCAACGTCTTCCAGCGACACGACCGGCGAAAGCTCGACGACGTCGGCTGACGTCGTGCGCTTGGCAATCTCATACTCCTCGGCTTCCGAAGGGTATCCGACGTGGATCTCGAGAAGAAAGCGGTCCAACTGAGCTTCGGGCAGGGGGTAGGTCCCCTCTTGTTCGATGGGATTGCGCGTGGCGAACACCTGGAACGGCGCTGGCAAGCGATGCGTGCTCCCACCGACGGTCACGCAGCGTTCCTGCATTGCCTGAAGCAACGCAGCCTGCGTCTTCGGGGGCGTGCGGTTCACCTCGTCGGCCAACACGAGATTCTTGAAGATCGGTCCCTCCATGAACGACAGCTCGCGGCGCATCCCTTCAGGCCCGTTGACCTCGTTCAGCACGTCGGTGCCGGTGATGTCAGCGGGCAGCAAGTCTGGCGTGAATTGAATTCGCCCAAACGACAGGTGCAACACTTTCGCCATCGACGAGACGAGCAACGTCTTGGCCAAACCGGGTACGCCGACGAGCAGGGCGTGACCCCGCGCCAGCAACGCCACCAGCATCGCGTCGAGCACTTCATCTTGGCCGACGACAACGCGACCCACCTCCTGTTTCAAACGGGAGCACGCGTCAGCGCAGGCCTCGAGCACTTCTGAATCCGAAGGAGTCGTCGTCATTGTCGAGCGCAGACCCTAATCGCACTACCCGGCGACGTCGAGTCGGCCTCTGTCGTTTGAACGGTGTGCCGGGCACGAGGCGGGTAACACCCGGACAGTTCGTATCGGCCAGGCCCTAGTGCGGCAACGAATAGCAGTGCACGGGCGCACGGACTGGGGCTACCCTGTACGCGTGGAGTCGTCAGCTGAACCCGCCCCGGCCGCCACGGGATATTGGGTAGAAGAACGTCCGGATTCGGGCCTCGCGTCTGGGCAGTACGCCTGGCCGGCTTGGGCAGTCGCCAGCGCAGGCGTCGTGACGGTACTCGCCGGCGCCGCCTACCTGCTAATGCGGTGGCGCCAGCAGCGGTCCAAATGAAGCTCAATCTACGTCAAATCATCCTCGTAATGCTCGTTGGCGTGCTCCTCTATGGGGGCTTCGTCGCCTATGCGGGCTACAACACGATGGCCGCGAGTCTCGCGACTTTCGAGTGGTGGACGTTCGGTGCTGCACTCGCCCTGGCGACCTTCAACTACGTGCTTCGCTTCGGCAAGTGGCAGTACTACCTGCGCATCCTGGGTATTACCGGCGTCAAGCCCGTCGACAGTCTGCTGATCTTCCTGTCCGGCTTCGTGTTGACAGTCACTCCCGGCAAGGTCGGCGAGGTGTTCAAGAGCGCCGTCATGGCGCGGACCCACGGAGTGCCGGCGGAACGCACCTCGCCGATCGTCGTGGCCGAGCGCCTGACAGACGTCATTGCCATCGTCATCCTGATCACCGTGGGCAGCATGAGCTTCTCTGGAGGCTTGCTGTGGGCGGGGCTTGGAGCGCTGGCCGTCGGGGTGGGCTTCGTGCTCATCTTCTGGCGAGCACCGGCGGAGTTCATCTTCACTCAACTGTCGAGAGGCTGGTTCGCCCGGTTCGTGCCCCGCGTACGAACGGCATACGACGAACTTCAAGCGCTGGCCTCTCCCTCGGCGTTGCTCGTGCCGGTGTTGTTGAGCGTCGTAGGTTGGGGCTGCGAAGGGGTCGCCCTGCACCTGCTGTTGCAGGGCTTCGCACAGCAGGCAACCGCATACCAGGCCGTGTTCTTCTACGCCACAGCGACTCTGGCTGGCGCTCTGATCCCCGTGCCCGGCGGTTTGGGGGTTACCGAAACACTGATGCAAGAGCAGTTGGTGCGCATGGGCTCGGTGGCGCAGGCGCCAGCGACGGCCAGCATGCTACTCGTTCGCTTTGCCACACTGTGGTGGGCGGTGGTGGTGGGCTTCATCGCGCTGGCTTTGCTGAGAGCGCGATACCCTGGTCTGGCCAAGAGCCAGCAGGCGGTCGCTGCCGAAGCGTCCAGCGCCTAGTGGGGGTGATTGCTGGCTCACCGTGAGAGGGCCCATTGGGCTCACCCACTCGTGCTCGGTGTCTGCCCCGCTTCACTCACCGGCGCGAGCGACTCCAGTCGCGGAGCAGCTCGAGTGCTTGGGTCATTTCCGTCGGCAGCGCCGACTCGAAGCGCAGTCGTTCACCAGTGCGGGGGTGCTCGAAGCCCAGGACCGCAGCGTGCAGCGCTTGGCGCCCCAGGGCCTCGGCCGCTGCCTTCACCTCGGGAGCTCCCGCCAGCCCCCCGTAGAGCGCATCGGCCATGATGGGGGTCCGCCGTACTTCAGCCAGGTGAACCCGGATCTGGTGTGTTCGACCCGTCTGCAGCGTGCAGCGCACGAGCGCTGCGAGCCCGGCAAAGTCCTCCAGCACCGACACTTCCGTCACGGCGCGCTTGCCCTCCGTCACTCGAGTCGAGAACTTCAGACGCTGCTTGGGGTGGCGACCGTGCAGCGTGTCGATGCGCCCCGGCTGCGGTACCCCAACCGTCAGCGCCAAGTAGGCTCGGTCGATGCTGTGTTCGGCGAACTGCCGCTTGAGGCCCTCGCGTGTGGGCGCATCCTTGGCGACGATCAGCAGCCCACTCGTATCCCTGTCGATGCGATGCACGATGCCGGGCCTCAGGTACCCCTCGGGGTCGCGCGGGTCAGCAGGAGCGCGCTCGAATCCGGAACGTGCCAGGAGCCCGTTGACGAGCGTACCGTCGGCATTGCCGCGCCCAGGGTGCACCACGAGCCCTGCAGGTTTGTCGACGACCAGTAGGTGAGCGTCTTCATGCACCACCGCGAATTGCACCGATGGGTCCGGTACTGCCCGTGACACGGGTTCCGGCCCCGGATCGTATTCGATGACATCCCCAGGCCGCACTTTGTCCTTGGCGCGGCACGGGTTACCTCTGACGAAAACCCGCCCTTCGGCTATCCAACGCTGCACGGTGGCCCGGGATGCGTCGGGACAGAGCGCACTCAACACCCGGTCGATGCGCTCCGCCGGCTGGGTCTCGGGAACGACGAGGCGCTGCACGACGACCGACTCACCGGCAAGCGGGTGGCAATGGTCGCTCGTTTCGTCGTCGACGACTCACCACATCAGGCTTTTTACGTGCGCTTTGGAGCGCACCAGAATGTCAACGATGGCTCGGTCGTAGAGATTGCGCTGGTACAGATCGGGGGACACACGGCTCTTGTACAGCGCCCGCCCTTCTTCGATCTCCTCGCTGAGCTCGTCGAACAGAGTGTCCGTCTCGATACCGCGGATGATCTTTTCTTCGTTGTAAAGTGACAGGTCGCTCGCGATGGCACGGGCTAGGCGGCGGGCTGCTTCCTCGGTCTCGATTAACGGCATTCGATGGCTCCACCCGAAGTATTGCGACATCGTTCCCAGCTGTCAAAAACTGGGCATGTTCGTGGGCCCCACGACGGCCACGGCTCCGGCCCGCGACCGGGCTCACGAAGCCTCCCCTGGGCCCTGGGCACAGGGAAAGCTCCCCAACAGCCCGAGCCGCGTGAGGTCTTCGATC
The DNA here is from genome assembly GCA_050301735.1 of Polyangiaceae bacterium. Lineage (GTDB taxonomy): Bacteria > Myxococcota_A > Polyangia > Polyangiales > Polyangiaceae > SZUA-265. The sequence continues at coordinate 21,827 of JBNKZR010000023.1, forward strand.
ACCTCACACGCGGGTAGCCCAACGACGTTGGTGTAGGACCCTTGGATCCCTCGCACCAGGTACGCACCGATGCCCTGCACTGCGTAGGCTCCCGCCTTGTCCAGTCCTTCTCCAGTCGCCGCGTAGCGCGCCAACTCCTCGGCGGACGCCTGTCTCAGCTCCACCTCGCTTCGCACCACGCGCTGCACCAGCACCTGACCATCAGGCGCTGCAACCGCGTAGGCCGTCTTGACCACGTGGCGTCGACCACTGATCTTGCCCAACAGACGGCACGCGTCTCGGATATCGATGGGCTTACCGAGCACTTCGTTATCCACGATGACCACCGTGTCGGCCGCCAGCGCCACACTGAAGACCTCGCCCTCTGCCACTTCGATAGCACCCATCAACTTGTCGGCCACCACCCGCGCGAGAAACTCGTCCACGGCCTCCCCGGGGCGCGACTCCTCCGGTACGTGCGCGGGGCGCACCAGCAGGGGGATACCCATGCCGCCCAGGATGTCCCGCCTTCGCGGAGAAGCAGAGCCGAGCAGCAGCGGAGACTGGGAACTGATTTGCGTCGCCATCGGCCGCGTCTATCATGGGCCCTTCTGTGTTCCCGAGGTTTTTGATGGCGCTCGCCGTTGGGCTGACACTGGCGCCCAGTGCTCAGGCCGGGTGCCGTGGGCACGCCGCCGGGTGCCTGATCGCCGACGGCCTGTGGCTCGACCCTTTCGGAGACGGCTCCATTGCCACCGGCGCTCCCGCAGCCGACGTGGCATGGCGGTTGGGCGGCAGCTCCAGCTACCAGCGTCGCCCCCTGGTGGTAACGGTGGCCTCCCCGGATCCGTTCGGCAACGAAGTCGATGTGCTGGACCAATGGTGGACGAGCCAGCTCTACTTGGCTCGGCATTGGGATGCTTGGGGCGTGGCACTTGTCGCGCCGTTCAGCTACGGCACGGGACGCGGCGCAGACGCCATCGTGGCGCGAGCTTCGAGCAGCAGCGTATCGGGGTTTGGTGATCCGCACCTCGTCACACGGTTTGCCAGGCACTTCGGAAGCACCTGGGTGGCGGTGACCCAACGCCTAGCTTTCCCGCTCGGCAACAGCGACAGTTACCTCAACGCACGCGGCCTGACGTACGCGCCGAAGCTCACCGCACGCTGGCGACTGCGCTCGTTTTCGCTCACCGGCGAGTTCGGCCTGCGCCTCCGTCCCGCCACGGAGTTCGGCAACCTGCGGTTCGGCTCCGAATTCTATGCCGCAGTCAACGCGGGCTGGGAGTTTTCCCGAGGCAGCCATCTCTTTGTCGAGTGGTGGGCAACCCCGAGCTTGACTACGGACGAGTCCGACGATGGCATTCCTCGCCGGGTCCAGCGCGCTCCCAGCGAGGCAATGGCGGCGGTGAGTCGCCAATGGGGTCCGCTCGACACACTGGTTGGCCTCGGTACCAGCTTGCCTCTGAGTACGGAGGAAACGGCTATGGGCCGGGAGACCTTCGCCGGGCCTCCCGCACCCGAGTTGCGCTTGCACCTTCAAGTCCAAGTGGCCTTCTGAGAATCCTCAGAAGACCCGCTCTTCGATGAAGATCCTATCGCCAACCTGCAGCTCGATGTCTTCCATCCTCCCCGCGTTGATGGCGTCGAGGTCGATGAGCACCGTCCTAGTGCCGCCGCCTGCCACTTTGCGTGTCAGCCGCACGCGACTGCTGCGCGCGATCGAGTTGAGGCCCCCAGCTACGGAAACGGCCTGCACCAGGGTCATGCCCGGCTCGAACGGGAAGTTGCCGGGCTTCTTCACCTGCCCCAGGACGCTGACGCGCTTGCTCCGGTATTCCTTGACGCGCACCACGACGCTCGGATCCGTGAGGATTTCTTCGTCGATCAGACGTTGGCGGACCAGTGCTGCGACCTCCTGCGGCTCCAACCCCACCACCTCGATGCGCTGCAGGTACGGCAGGTCGACGGTGCCATCGCTTGCCACCTGAAACTCCTCAGGTAAGTCCTTCTCGCCCACGATCTGAAGTTGGAAGACATCACCCGGACCGAGACTCGTACTGACGACCGGGGGCGCCAAGTCGACGTTTTTCGGGGCTGGGGCTGGTCCGCAGGAGACAGCAACCGAAGCCGCTGCCAGCAAGATCAGCCAACGACGCCCAAGCACGGTAGCCCGCCGGCGAGGGTTCGTGACGCGTGCCCCAGGCGGCGCGGTGTCATCGGCAACTTCAAAGCGACGAGACATGATCGAAAAAGCCCAGCTCTACAGAAACCAGCGAGCACCCAGCAATGCGGTGAAGCGAGTATACTTCAAGCTGTCGAACCCCATGCCCGTACCTACGACGTTGTTCACCGGACTCGCGCTGAAGCCGCTGTTGACGAACAGTGCGGTGGTTCGAGTCATTCGGTATTCGCCGTAGAGCTGAGCTTCTGGGCGAAACTCACGAGGCGCGGGAGTAGCCAACGGCCTTCCGTCATCGCGACGTGGCACGGCATGCTGCACGTTGGCAAGTCCCCCAGTGAGGCGAACCAACGCCACCCCGCCGATGTACGCAGTCAAGTCCAGGTAGCCCTTGTCGATGCGATAGAAGTTGGATAGCTCGCTGGGGTAGCCATCGCGAAAGTAGCCCAACTTGAGAGTCGAGAAACCGACGCTGGGTTCGTCAGCGGACACCTCGCCCTGTCCCGTGATGAACCACGTGAGCTCGGCCCGCCCCACGAAATCGTCGAACTCCTCCACGTTGCCCGCCGCATCCGCACCAAAGTAGATCACCTTCACGCCACCCAACAACAGCGCACCCAAGCGCGGAGTGATCAAGCCGTTGAGTCCCAACTGGCTCGATATCGGCAACGCATTGGGCAGGCGCGAGTTCGGATCCAGGCGCGCAACCTGACGCAACTCGCCGACGTAGAGCATGCCGGTACGAGGTAAAAATCGCCACACGCCGCGGGTTCGGAGACCGTGCGCGAGGTTGTCCAGACCTGCTCCCACGACGTCGAAGGTCGTCAGACGAGCGCCGTAACCCAGATTCCACTGCAAGATGCCGCCCCCCGGGCGAAAACGCAGATCCGCCGAGCCGCTGTAGATGTTGCGGTTGAAGCTCTGCACCCCGGGAGCGTTGTAGGGCTGCACGACGCGCCGGTAGGCGGCCGCGAGGTCCGCACCCCAAGGGCGTCCAGGTGCGATGTTCAGCTGGCCATCGATGTTGCCACCGATGTACGTCTGGCCGTTGACCAAGTCGGCGTACCTGGCTTGCAGGGCAAACAGGCGGTCGAAGGACAGTGAGGTGTTCGCTTTGAACTTCGCCTGCGGCGGTGCAGCGTCCGGCGAGTCTCCTTCGACGCGCTCGCCACCGAGCGACTGCAGAGACAGCGAAGGCGTGAGACGAAGCCGCATGCTGCGAACCGCAGGCTCGCCCGGGTCACCCGACCCTTGAAAGAAGTTCGAGTCGTAGCCCACCTCGAGGGCTGCGCCGGGGTGCCAAACCACGTTGCCCGAACGCACACCGATGCCGCGAGCCTCATCCCGATCTTCCAACCACGGCTGATTCGCTTGGCCACGTGCGTTGCTGGTGAACGTCCAACCGACGAGTACCAACCCCACAATCGCCCAAAGCTTGCTCATTCCTCAGCCACAGCTCGCTCGGTGCCCCAGGTAGACTGGCAGCGAAGGAGGTTTAGTCCGTCGAACTCGCCACCAGGGGGACAATCACAACGATAGGTGCGATCGGTATCACGTCTGGATCGGCCTCGGGAAGATTGGGATCGACCTGGACCGTCAAACTCGATTCGCCGACCAGTCCTGCTTCACCGCCGAGACACTGGTTGGCCTCGGCCGACAGCAGCTCGACGCTCTCCCCGAGCACTAGCAGGAGTCGGTATTCGTGACGCGCCCGGCGCTGGGAGTTGCGGGCTAGCGCCGCCAACATGCTCGTCTGACGGTCCTTGGCGGTGCCTAGAGCTAGCCCCACCTGGTTGCTCTTGTCCGTCAGGCACAACCAGCGAACGACGTTTCCGTCCTGCTTCGCCGCCTGCCACATGGTGACCACCAGGTCGTCCACCGTGTCGATGCGAGCAATGATCTTCGCCGCCTGCTGCTTCATCACCTCCGGCGACACGATGGCCTCTTCCTCTCCCAGGCCGCTGTTGGGCGGCGGCAAGGGGCGGCCACCCGGCTCGGTTTGTGCGAATGCCGTCGTTCCGACGACCAGGGCTGCGATCAGCAACCGGCCCAGTCTCGTTGTCCTCATACGGCCTCTCTTTCGTCCATTCGAGCGACACAGCCGGGCGACCGCCGCTCTGCGGTGGGGGCGTCTCTTGCCACGGCGTCGTTCAAAGTACTTGTCACCATTGGTCCGCTCACTGGGCAACGAAATTGACCGGCACCGAAACGGCGGATGCTCCACCCTCGGGCGGTGAGAACCGTCCGCTCTGTGCGCGCGCCTTCACGCACGCCACCACGGATGCTGGCAAGTTGCCGGTCTTCGACGCACTGACGGAGGTCACCTCGCCACCTGGGCCGATACGCAAGACCAGATTGATACGTCCTGAAATGTCTGGGTTTTCGTTGAGCCCCCGATTGTAGCAGGCACGAAACCCGGCACGCATCCGAGCCACGACGCGGGACGCGTTCGACACCGCCCCACCCGCAACGCTCGCGGAACCCACCGAAGCATTGCCCTTGGGGCCGGCGACCTTCTTGACGTTGCCGCTTCCATCGCCACCCGTCTTGCCTTTGGCCCCAATCGAAGCGAGGGAGCCACCGCTCTCTCCAGGCCGAATCGCACCACCGCCCGCGCTGAGCTTGAGCCCGGGGCCGCCGGCGGAGACGCCCGCACCACTCGCGGCGGCTTGGTCCATCACATCCGTCGAGATCGAATCGCTGTTGGACAGCACGTTCGCCGTCGCGGTGTTGCCGAGGTTGGCTCCCAGAATACCCAGGTCGAGCTTGTCCAGCTCTTCGGAAAGGGCAGCCACTTGAGCCGCACTCATCTTCTGTTTGGGACCGGGCGTTGTCTTGGTCGGCGCGCTCTTCTGGACCTTCTTCTCGGGCTGCTCTTCCGGCTTCTTCTCGTCCTTCTTGTCGTCTTCGACGTTCTTCTGCTCCACCTCTGGGGGTGGGGGCATGTTCTTGACCGCCTCGACGATGTTGGCGACGTTGACGTCGTAGTCGACCACAGGATCCAGCCAGTCGTGGTAGGCCATGCTGATGAGGGTGAAGTGGATGAAAAACGACAGTGCAGCAATGACCGTCGTCATCCAATCCACCCCAACCGCACCACGTGTGACGGACACAGGGAGCTGAGGCCGAGGCTGGGCCGGTGGTGGCGCGACGAACTGAAATAGGAACGCGCTGTCGCCAATCTGCAGCTTGCCCCGTACGTCTTCCGGCAGGTGAACGCGGTAGACACCGTCGACGTCCTCTGCCTGAGACTTGAGTTCGGACAGCTCCATGATGCCGCTCGGCATCGCCACCCGGCCCGTCATCGAATCGTTGAACTGCAGTACGTAGCGTCCATCTTCGACGTCGAAGAGCACGAAGCGAGACGGCAGCTCTTTTGCGGTCACGACGAAGACGTTCTTCTCGCTGCTGCCGACACTCACGGCTTGGCGCTGCTTGAGGACCTTCTCGTCCACCACGCGGCCGTCTTTGAGCAGGCCCAAGCGCAGTGCCTTTGGTCCGCTGGACCCGACGGCACGCATGACTGCCGTCATCTGGCCGCTTCGGCCCGTCGACGCGGTGCTCTGCGTGTGTTCGCTCATCGATAAACTTCTCTTTTAGTCCTAACGAACACCCTCGCGGATAGTTGCCCGCGCAGACAGGAGGGCACATGCGGAAGCGTACAGCGTGCCCTTGTCGCGGCCAACGGCAGGGCGCCAAAAATCACTGCAATTCAGCGACTTGCACTCCACAGCCGCTGTGCTCCACTGACACTGGAAAGCGCTAGTGTCTCACGGCTCACGGGCCCGGCTCCACTCCAGGAAACCACGCCAGCGCTGCCGCCCGGCGCGGCGCTCTCGCTCGGCCATCCCCGACCAGCGCGCGGCAAGCAAACCGGCACACAACCCCATCGAGGTGATGAAACCGGCGACCGCACGACTGTCCCACAGCGTCAACAGGCCGCCTGCCACAGTGGCTGCCGCGCAGATGCGCCAGTTCATCTTCGCCGTCTCCGAACGACGAAACCGATTGTCGACTTCCAACGTCAGGTGGTTCAGCACAGCGTCGAAGTGACGACGGTCCGTGCAGTGCGCAAGCTCCTCGACCAACTCGATCCAATGCGACTGCCCGCCGCTGCCCAGACCCGCCCCCTTTCCTTCGAACCAGGAACGCGGGTCGGCGCTCGCATCGCGTCGATACGCCGTGCAACGGCGATAAGCGTCCAGAGCGGCGAAGCCGCAGGCGAGCAGCACCAACGTGACAACGACCAAGGTCATCTGCTTCTACCGATTGCGACGAGACGCGCGAATGTCGCTGGGGACACGGGCGCTCAGTTTGCTCGCCTAGAACGGCGCGCGATACACCGCCTCGGTGATGCGCTCGAGGAAGGGCTGATGCAGATCCGCCAACGTCATCTTCGGTTGAATGCGCGCGACGTCGACCGACGCAATGGGCTTTTGGATCCGGCCGACGATAGTTACTTCGCTGATGGTCACGACCTTGCTTTCAGCTCGAGCATCTCCTGCGCTAGCGCCGACCCCGACGAGCAACGCTAGCGCCAGCAACGCACGCAACAGGCTTCGCCCGCGCGTGCCCGCCGTGGCGCCCATTGGGTTCTGGTTCGTGTCGTTCATCCGCTGAGCCTTTCAATCGTCGCACCTACTGGAAGGATGCCTCCTGCGGGTCGGCTGTCTTCATGGCGTCGATGATGGACTTCTTGGTACGCGCGCGTTTCAGCAGTTGGTTGGCGTCGTCGCCGGCCGCCGGCCGCGCCGTGGACTGCATCTCCAAGTACTTCTCGAACGCGAGGATCGCACGATCGGCGGCTTGCGCCTCCGTCAGCCCGTTGATCGATTTCGAAAACAGGTACACCAGGCCGATGTTGTAGTAGGTCTGAGGAAGATTCGGTGCGGCTTTGGTTACCCAGTCGAGCTGCTTGAGCGCCTCATCCGGACGCCCCTGCAAACGATAGGCATCCCCCAAGTTGAGGTGGATCAGCGGGTTGGCGGGTTCGTACACCAACGCACCTTCCAACAATGGAACGGCATCACCAGCATTGCCCGCCTCCAACATGAACGCGGCCAGGTTGATGCGCGCTTCGACGATGTCTGGCCGCAACTTGACGACCCGCCGCAGCTCGGAAATGGCCGCCTTGCGGTCGTCTTGCTCTTTGTAGATCAGCGCGCGGATCAGACGTGCCTCGGCGTTGTCCTTGTCGCGCGGCGGGTTCTCCGCGCCATACCCATCCAGAATCGCCGTCAACGTGTACAAGGCCAAATCGAGACGGCGGTTACGATAGTGGTCACGCGCCAACACGACCATCGCGGGCTTGTAGTCCGGATCCTTCTTCAACGCTTGCCGTGCCAACTCTTGCGCTTGGTCGGAGTCCTTCTGAAGACTCCTCACTTCAGCCAGGGCGGTCAAGATCGCCGCCGAACCGGGCGCTCTCGCACGCTGAGAATTGAGGAAGCTTTCTGCCTCGCCCGCCATGCCCGCTCGCATGTAGCCACCGGCAATCTCGCGAATGGCGGGTTCGTAGTACGGCACGATCGAAAGCGCTGCCAAGTACGACTGACGAGCTCTGCCCGAATCGCCCATGCGCTCGTACACCGTGCCCAGAGCGAAGTGAGCCTGATAGGCGCGTGGATCGGCAGCAACCGCCTGACTCAGCTGCGTTTGAGCCATCTGCAAGTCGTTGCGCTCGAACGCGGCCAGACCCGCTCGGTACGCGGCGGCGGCCGTGTCGTTCATTTTCGGGCGCGCCGCCCGCTCTTCCTCGATCTGTTTGCGCGCGGCCGCGTCGGTGGGTCCTCCCGCGGCCTCCGGCGTGAGCACCTCCTGCGGCGAGTCCGCTTCAGGGGGCGCACCACATGCGACCAACGCGAGACTCGAGAATAGTCCCAAGGATGCGGATGGTCGGAAGCGCATCAAGGGAGCCCCCCCGCGGCCGGGGTGGGACCCGGCAAGGCACTCGCTTCCGGTGCCGTGACCATTCCCGGACGAAGGCGCGGAAACATCCCCGTCGAGTAGGACAGATCTTTCACCCGCCCGGCGTAGCTCTGCATCTTCTGCTCACCGACGACATCGGTGAGGAACGCCAGGCGGCGGATGGCTCTGGCCACCGCAGGCGTCGACAAATTGTAGCGTCGCCCGAGCACGACTGCGTTGCCGTATCGATCGACGACGATCTGGTCCGCGCTCGCGAGTTCGCGGTCGCGCTTCTCTTGCCAGGCAGATTCGACTTTGACGCGAATGGCATCCGCCTTCTCTTGCAGGTCCAGATTGTCGCTTTCTTCGGCCTGCTGCAGCATACGTTCCGTCTTTTCGTCGAACATCTTCAGCTCGGGAGGCCGCGTGTTGTACAGGCCGCTCCTGAGCGAGTCGTAGAGCGACCCCTGACGCGATATGGCAGCGGTGCCCCACAGCGGAGAGCCGTAGTCGTCCACGATGGCCTGCAGCTGTTCGAACCACGTTTTGGCTTCCTTGGCAGCTGCGTTGTAGTCCGCGATCACTTCCTGCGGCGTCCCCTTGAAACGATGGTGCCCCGACTCGTAGTCGAACCGCTTTGCGATCTCCTCGTCCAACATCACGTAGGCCCCCTCGGCGGCCATGCTGGCGTGACGTGTACCCAAAGCCGCGTTGATGCCGCGCTCGTTGGTTCCGGCGTTGGCTTTGAGCTGGCTGAATGCGCTCATCGCGCGCTGCCACCACTTGGCCTCCGCGGGGTCGTTGGCTGAGCGTTTCATCTTGGCGACCCAGTAAGCAGCCTCCAACACCTGCTCCGTCGCAGCGGGGTCCCCCTCGTGAGACTGGTAGTACGATTCCATGACCCGCTCCGCTTGGCGCCGCGCCTGTGCGTTGGCACCGCTATCGGGGCTGAATTGGTCCCACTGCTTGAGGCTGGCGCTCGCGACGACGAAGTCCGCACGCGCCACATCCTTGCCCGTCGCCCCCAACCCCACCAAGCGATCTCGAGCTGCCTGCATCCCAGTCGAATCGCCCAAGCTGGCGTAGAGGTTCATCGCCTGCTCGGCCGCAACCTTGCGCTCTGCTGGCGGGAAGTGCTGACTCTTTCCGATGGCATCGAAGGTCGTCGCTGCCTTGGGGTAGTCGAAGAACAACACGTAGGCGTTAGCCAGCGCGTCGTAGGCACCTTTGAGGTACTTGGTTCGGGTCGCGTACTTGTTCGGATCGGCATCCACCGGAGGGTCGGCACTCGGATCACCGTCCCGCAGCGCCGACAACTTTGCGTCGTTGCCATAGCGAGAGATGAACAACTCGTACATCTCGATCGCTTTGTCGTACTCGCCCACCTGCTTGTAGGCGTAGGCACCGTTCATGGCTGCCTCGGGGGCCTCGTCGCGATCCGGGGCGGCGTCGAGCGCCAGCTTGTAGGCCGCGGCGGCCTCCCGCCACTTCTCGTTGCGAGCTTCCCCTTCGGGCATCTTTTCCGCGGCGTCGTAGAGACTTCGTGCATCCAGATAAGCGACCCCCTGACGCACGGGTTTGCGGATCGCTTCCTCCGCGACACGCGTCTCTTCATCGAAGGCACAACTCTTGGAGTCGACCAACTGCCGGCTCCTGTCCGCATCCCCCTGGAAGTTGCTCATGCTGACGAGCTTTTCCCAAGCGCGGTAGCCCCACTGGTTGGCGCCGCAATTGTCCACGTAGATCTGTTCGAAACGGCGGCGCGCTTCCTCGAAGTTGCCGTAAACGAAGTAGTAGTCGGCGGCTTGGAAGGCGTACAAGAGCCCGTTCTGCTCCGGATCATCCTCGTAGTCGATGGCTTCGTTGTATTCGTCGCGAGCCGCGGCAGCCGCAACCACCTCTTTCGGAACGGGTAGTCGCTTGGCTTTGGTGGCATCCCCTTGCCCGACCAGCTCCACCTCTTGTTGCCGGCGCAAGCCACGCACCCCGCCGCTTGCCTGGTATTCCAAGTAGCGACTCTCGAGCAGCTTGTCCGCCAGCGACACCAGATAGTACGCCGCCGGTTGCAGGTACTTGTCGTCCTCGTTCGAATCGCGCACCCGACGGGTGGCACGCGCCGCTGAGGCCACTTCCTTCTGGGCGGGGCTGAGCCCCATCTCCAGCTGCAAGACGACCGCCCAATAGCGGGCATCGGCCAACCAGAAGCGGCTTTCGTAGGCATCGATACCGTTGGGGTCTTGATCGATGAATCCCGCCCAACCCTTGGCGGCCATGCGATACTCGTCGACGGCACGCTGAAGAAGTCTGCGCTTGGCCGTCTCGTCACTCATCTGGCCGGCGCGAGCAACATGGGCGCGCGCCGCGTTCGTGTGATCTGCGGCGGCGCGCTGCAAACCCCGTCGCACCAACTGTTCGGCGTTGAATAGGGCCTCGGGATCATCTTCGTTGGCGCGAGTCCACGGTGTGTCTCCCACGTAGTCGGCCAACTTGGTGCGAGCTACCAGCGCCTTCGCCGTCGCTTCCTCACGAACCGCTGAACCATCGGGAGCCAGCTTCGCGATGTCATCGTAGAGGTTGGCAACCTGGTCCTGTATCTCCGGCGCGTCGGCATCGAGCGGGAACTTGTCGAGCGTGAGCTCCAACGTCGCAACGGCATTGCGCGTCTGGGTGATCTCCAGAAACTCCTGCGCCAGTGCCTTGTAGATGTCGACCGTCCACTTCTCGTCTTGCGGTATCAGGCCTGGGTCCTGAACCCGTACGATCGCGATGCGCAGACGCTCCTCGGCCTTGAGCGGGTCCGTTTCTTCATCCAACGCATCGCTGCGGGGAATGAACGGGTGCTCCGCTGGCGGCCCATCCAAGTCCGTGTACGTCAGTGACCCCGCGATGTAAGTGTACGCCTCCGCTCGGAAGTCCGCACCGGGATCGCCCGTCTCTTTTTCCTGTTCGTCCGTGTAGCGCAACAGCTCGACGAACCACTTGACGGCTTCGCGATAGCGCTGCTGCTTGTAGTACGTCCAAGCGCGCTTGTACATCGAGACGCCATAGAGCGGAGGCTTCTTCCACTCCATTGCGCGCTCGTAGGCAGTCGCCGCTCGATTGAAGGCGTAGGGTCCTGCTCCGATGTCCATCTGGTCGAAGTGAAAGTTGCCTAGTTGCCACCAGACCTCAGCCACGTAGCGGGGTTCTTCGTCCGGCTTCAGCTCCTGCGGCAGCGCCTCGCACCCTTCGTAGGGGTCGACGTAGACTTGCTCTTCTCGCGAACTGCGCTTGCTCTGGGCGGGACCCCGTTGATCCACCGGAATGGGGTTCTTGGCGTACCAATCGTTCCAGAAAGCATCATCGTGGTCTTGGTCTAGCGGTTCGACCAAGACTCTGGATGCGTCCTTGGGGTCATCGACGACACTGAACCGGTTCTTGCAGACCAGCGCGCGCCAGGCCTGCTGAGCTTCGTCGAGGCGCGCCGCATCGAAGTAGGCGTGCCCCAGGTAGTAGTGCACTCCCGCAATTTCCTTGTAAGCAGGGAACTCACGAATGATGCGTCGGTACAGGGCGATGGCGGGACGCAACGCCTCCTCCAGAGACAGCCCCGAGTCCGCACGCCCCTTTTCTTCGTGGAGCGCCGCCAGACGGTACATCGCATCTGGAGTGGCTTCGGGGTGCGCTCGCGGTCCGCTGTAGCGCTGGATGAAGTCGGAGAGACGGTGAATGGCCCGCTCCCTCGCCTGCCGCAGCTCGACCCGTTCACGCGCGATCTCGCGATCGACGTGCGTCACCAGTCGTCGGTGTCGCTCTTCGAAGTGGTGGCGCACGATCTGATCGAGGGCAGTCCGGTAGTCCGCCGCACCTTGGGCGAATATCTGGGCCTCCGCCTCGAGTTGCTGCAGCGCTTCGAGTTGGGCAGCCGTGGGTGCGGGTGGCTGCTTTCCATCTTTCTTCTTCTTGCCTCGTTGCTTCGGTTCGACCGAGACCGGTGCCAAGCGCTCGGAAGCGGGGACCGCGCTTGGCTCTGCTGGCGGGATATCCGTGGTGGGCGTATCGATCGCGAGCGCTGGTACACTCAGCAGAGCCAGCGGCAAGCAGAGCCGCAGGGTGCGTAGCGGTCGTGCGAACGGCCCCCGGCCTGGCCGCGGACTCAAGGCTGCACCCCCGTC
>JBNKZR010000024.1:0-33997 GCA_050301735.1 Polyangiaceae bacterium
AGGCCGCCAGCGCGTTTGACGAAGCCGATCCCCGCGGCACCATCAGTGCCCGTTCCCGACAAAATGATGGCCCCACACTTCGCTCCCGAGTCTTCAGCGAGGGAGCGCAGGAAGTGATCAATGGGGCGGAGCATGTTGGGGCTCTTGTTCCCAACTCGCAGTCGTCCGTCTTGGATGCTGATCTCTTTGCCCGGTGCGTTGACGTAGACGTGATTGGCCGAGACGGGCATTCCATCTTCGGCGAAAAGCACCGGCATCGTCGTGTGGCGGGCCAGGATCTCGTCCATCAGACTGTTGAAGTCCGGTGACAGGTGCTGGATCACGACGATGGCGAGGCCGCTGTCCGGCGTCATCCGGTCGAAGAATAGCTCCAACGCTTCGACGCCTCCCGCTGAAGCTCCGATTCCGAGCGTCACGATGGGCTTTGTCGACGTGTCCGTTGGGCTCTCGCCCTGCATTGGCGCAGGATTTGCGTTCATGGTGCTTTGAGTCACAACCCGCCGACGTTCTGCAATGCTCGTGCCCGCGCACGAGAACCTCGGACGACGGCGTAGTGTTCTCGGGTTGTCACGGCGCGGGGCGACTTGGCGCCAGACTGCGGCGCGTGAGGCACTGGCACCTAGGCAGAGCGCTCCTCAGAGCCGATTTTCTTGCGTTGTGCCGAGCGCCATGCGGAACGGTTGCGTGCTGGCCCAGCGTCGCTGTACACAAGACTCACCCGCAGCCGATCGGCCCGCTGGAAATGTCGTCGTACCAGAGCTGAGTTTCGGGGCCGCAGCCGAAGCGCAACTCCTCTATCTGGTCTTGCCGTCAGTCCGTGCGGTGGAGATCATCGGCCTCGACGCCGTCGAGCCAGACGTTAACTTCATGGGCATCCATGTCGAAGTATGCCTCGAGGCATGACCGAGGCTCGGCTGGGAACTTCGCGCCGGGCGCGTAGTCCGGTGCTTTCGTTGGAGAGAAACCCTCGGTGTGCGTCGGACCCAGGCTGCCGAGGCGTCCGTGCTCGGGCATCTGGAGGCGCGAGCGTTTGATGGGATTGGTTGCTTGGCAATAGCGCGCTCGACTTCTTGGGCTGCTATGCTTGACGCGTGGACACACGAGCCTCTCTGCGTCGACAGCTCGAAGAGCTGCTGGATGAATCGTTCGAGGACCTCGAGCTCAGCCGCGGTGAGAAGAAGGCTTTGGGGCAGAAGTTGGCGGATGCTGCCGCGTCCGATGACGACCGGGCCTATCTGCGGCACGCTGCGTTCGAGCTGGCGCAGAGCCGTATCGAGGGCGGTGCCGACTCGTTGGCAGTGCTTCGATGGCTGGAGCGTGCGATCAAGGTGTTCATCCCGCAGCCGACAGCCAGCGCGCCTTTGGCGGAGGTCTACTTCAGCCCCGGTGTGACCTGCCGCGAGCGAATTTGTCGTGCCTTTCGCGATGCGCGTCGCTCCGTCGACGTGTGCGTCTTCACGATTACCGACAACGATGTTGCGGACACGATCCTTGCCGCGCACGGGCGGGGCGTGCGGCTGCGACTGATCTCGGATAACGACAAGTCGGAGGACCGAGGTTCCGACATCGATCGCCTGCGGAACGCCGGGGTGCCTGTGCGACTCGACCGTACGGAGCATCACATGCATCACAAGTTCGCGGTTTTCGATGGTCAGCTATTGCTTTCGGGGAGTTACAACTGGACACGAAGCGCTGCGAAGGACAACGAAGAGAATGTCGTGGCAACGACAGAGCGTCGCATTGTTGGTCCGTTCGTTGACGAGTTCGAGCGCCTGTGGCGTCGCTTCGGCTGAGGTGTGTCACCGCGTCGCCGGGCATGGGCAACTGTTTCGCTGGTGTCAAAATCGCAGTGTCTGACCGTTGCGTTTCTCCTGCAATTGGGACACTCACTGCTGGATGAAGAAGCTTGCTCGTTCCACGCCGATAGCCGCCATCAGTCTTTGCGCCGCTGCCCTGAGCGGCATGTTTCTCGCGGCTGGTTGCTTGGGGGCGGGGTCGAGCAGTTCGAATGGTTGCGAGGAAGGTGCCGAGGGCTGCACTTGCTATCCCAACGACACTTGTGACGACGGTTTGGAGTGCCTGTCGAGCCTGTGTGTCGATCCGGACGACGAGGAGACGGATGAGGGATCCAGTGATGGCGTCGAGAACGACGCGGGTGACGGCAGCGACGAAACCGACGCAGACGACACAACCGACGAGGCGCGAACGGACGCCGGCAACACGACTGACGAATTGACCCCAGGCGAAACTGATGCCAGCGAGGGCTCGACGGACGCGACCGACGAACCCGTCGCAACGGACGAAGGCTCGCAGGCGACCGACGCGAGCGGCACGGACCCAGATCCCGTCAGCACCGACGAGCCCGCCACTACGGACACCGCCATGACTGATGTGCCGCCCGACATGACCGAGACGGACGTGGTGGCGACGGACGCGGTGGCGACGGATGTTGGCATGACGGATACGATGGAAACGGACGTCGGAACAGGTGACGAGGTCAGCGACCCCGCGATCATCGACGACTTCGGCAGCTGCGATGGGGCTATCGCTCGTGTGGCTGGGCGTGATGGTGGCTGGTACACGTACGGCGATCTGGACGTCAATCTGACTCCCAATACGAGCGGCGGCGCGGAAGGTGCGAGCACTCCACCGACGGGTTTCGAAGACTCGTCTTGTGCGGCTTGGGTCACGGGCGGCTGCGACGAGGGTGCGTTAGATTGCACTTTTGGTGGGATTGGCTTCACTTTTCTCGCTGGTGCCGATCCGTACGACATCAGCGACTACTCTGGCATCACCTTCGGATACGAAGGGGACGACATGTGGGTTCAGGTCTTGGACGCGAACGGCGGAGGTTTTGGCGTCATCGTCGACGGTTCCCCAGGCACGCGGAGTCAACGGACCGTTTACTTCGAGGACATGGTTGCAAATGCTGAATCGTTGACATCGGTGCTCGACTTGTCGGCAGTCACCGACGTGCAGTTCACGACCGTCGCGCCAGACGCCTTCGGGCAAGCGATCTACGAACCACGCCTGTTTTGAGGGTCGAGTCGACTCTCGAGTCGAGCCGCACCGCAGCCCCTACTCCCGACACACTCACGCCCCAATCGTTACCCAGGAGCGGCAGGCGCGCTAGCGAGCTCGCTCGGTCGCGCTCAAAAAGGGCCCAGCCTGGCCACGAAGGGGCACCGGTCGGTGCGAGGCGCACACCGGTTGCGCTGCGCGGCGAAGCTCCAGGCGCGAGTCCGGCGCCGGTTGGGACGCTGCGACGTGCGAGGTGAGACGGTGTTGGCGGCACGCTACCGGAATGCAACTATCGTGGCGAAGTGTCCAAGCCCACGTTCCATTTACTGGCGCCACTCAGCGGTGGGGCCCGCGTCTGCGCGCGATGATGAGGATGAGACGTCGCCATTGGGTCGCGTTGGTGCTGCTCCTGGCCGCGCTCCTCAGATGCTACGGGCTGACTCGGGAATCGCTCTGGAACGACGAACTGGCCACCGTGCGACAGATCGGTTTGGGGGTGCTGAGTCGGCAGTACTGGGAGTTAATTTTCTCCGATTACCATCCGCCCGGTTATCTCGTGTTCATGTCGGGCTACAGCGCCGTATTCGGTGACGGTGAGCTCGCTCTGCGGCTGCCGTCCGCACTCTGCGGCATCGCTCTGGTCGCTGTCGTCTACTCGTTTGCGCGTCGTCTCTTCGGCTGCGAGGCAGGCATCGTCGCTGCGGGGCTTGCAGCCGTATCGCCGCTGTTGGTTTTCTACAGTCAAGAAGGGCGTTCCTATGCCGCCGTCGCGTTGACGACTCTGTTGGGGGCGTCCGCGCTGGCGCGATTGTTGGCAGCGGACGTCGGCGAGGAGAAGCAGCCGTGGCGAGACCGATTACACGCCCATCGAAGGCCGGTGCTCACGGCGGTGCTCTGGTTCTCGTTGAGCTCGTACCTGCACTACAGTGGCCTGCTCGTGGCTTGGACCTTGGGCGTGTTTGCGTGGATCTACGTCTCATGCTGCCGTCGCCCGCTGCGCCCGCTCGTCGCAGTGGCTAGCGCTCTGTTTGTTGCGTTCTACGCCCCCTGGCTGCCTGGTTTGCTCGAACACCTGTCGCGGGGTGGGCTTCCGTGGTTGGCGTCGCCGACATTGGAGCAACTCCGAGCGTCTTTCGAGCTGGCGCTGCCGAGCTACGCCTTCGCGCTGGTGCTGATGTTCTTGGTCGCCGCGCGCGTGTTCGAGCGGACGACGGACTCCGCATCAGGTGAAGCTGCTGCCGCCGATGCCCAGGCGCTGACGGCGACGCGCCAATCGCAGGTGGGTACGATGCTCCTGCTCTGGTGGGTGCTCGTGTTTCCGATTGGCGTGTACGTGAAGTCCGTTTTCGGCGAGTCGATCTTCAACGCGCGCAACCTCGTCGTCGTCGTCTCTCCGGTTCTGATTCTGCTCGCGGGCGCGCTGATGCATGCTCCGCAACGTCAGTGGCGCCGTCGCTTCGCGGCAGCCCTGGTGGCGCTTCTGTTGTTGGATCTCACGCTCGGCAGCAGGTTCTACACGACGCAGAAACGCGAGGACTTCCGGGGAGCGACTGAGGTCGCGAGCCGCTGGCTCAGTCGGAGCCCCGCTCCGGCCATCGTGTGCCTCGCGTTTTCCTCGGAGTACTTCGAGTACTACTTTCGTCGGCTTGGTTCGCCGCAGTCGCTGGCGTGCACGGGCGCCCAAGAAGAAGTCGCGTCGTTGCTCGAGCGTGGCACGCTGGGCAGTTCCGAGGTGGTTTTCTTGTACGGGCACCTGCAGCCCAACGACGCGCTGACGAAGCTGGTGGGCGAGCGCTACGAGCTCGTCGAGCGAGTGCAGCTGCTGGGGACGGGCGCTTGGCTGCTGCGGCAGCGCCACTGAGCGTGCGGCGCTCTTGACCGGTTGGGCAGCCATCTATCTCCCGTCGCTGGCGCTCAGCGGGGTTTCACGCTCTGCACCCGGGCATGTGGTCTCGAGTGAAACACCTCGGTGCGCGCTGGGTGGGCTGGCGGTTTCGTCCGATGCGCCCATCGCCCTCCCTGTGAAGAAGAGCTAGCCCGATTCGGGCCATGGGGCGTTCACTTGCCCCAGAGCTGAGCGGGAAGCGCGGTGCTGCGCTGTCAGGTTGCGCACTGCCACAACGCTTGAGGGGCCGGACGGAGCGGATTTGATGGACATTTCGGCCCTGAGAGGAAGCCCGTGCACGAAAGCCTATAGTGCTCGAAACTTCCGGCCGAGCTATGTGCCGCGAAGGCATTGATAGCTCGACGACGCGAAACCATTCGCCATCCCGGCCCGCGCCGGAATATTTTGCTTGGGTGTACAGGCACCCCTTACCTGCCAGGAGTTATCCCGTGAAGACGACCAAGACTGCCGCCCGGTGCTCAACATCCGCCGCCTCCCTGATCATGGTCACCATGCTCGCCGGCATCCCGCTGGTTGCATGTGGTGAAGACGACCCGCCCGCGGACACGAACTCCCCAGTGGTGCCCGGTGGTACGGCAACGGGGGCATCTGCGGCGGGCCAAGGCAGCTCATCGGCGATGCCCACGACCCCGACACCGCAGACGCCGACGACACCGCAGACGCCGGTGATGCCGACGGCGCCAGCGATGACGGAACAACCCACCCTGGAGACGCCTGCGGCGCCTATGCCCACGGAGCAGGACCCCACGCCGTCGGATGGCGCGGGCCTGGGAGCGGGTGGCGATGACGGTGATCCAGAAGCGGCGGGTGGCGCCGGTGGCATGTCGCCGATGCCAGAAGTGCCGGGCGCTGGCGGTGCTGGCGGCGGAGGTCCGGACGTAGCGGCTGGCGGCTCCGACGGCATGGACATGGGCATGGGCGGAGGAATGATGATGGATGACCCGCCCGCTGGCGGTGGGGGCGGCGATCCCGTTCCGAGCGCCGGCTGCGGCAAGGCGAATCCTCAGACGGGGTCGTCGGGTTCGCCGCTCAACGCTTCGAACCACAACTACTACGTCAAGCTGCCTAACGGCTACGACGCCAACACGCCCTACCCGGTGATGATCGTGTTTCCGCCGACGGGCAACCCGATCACATGGTCCGAGCAGAGCGCGGGCTACGAGCAGGCTGCTCCCGACGCCATCCGCGTGTATACGCACATGTCGAATCAGAGCTCGGGTTGGCAGCCCAACGAGACTTCGTTCTTCCAGGGCCTCTACGACGCTATCACGGGCAACTTCTGCACGGACGAAACGCGCATCTTCGCCGGTGGCGAGAGCTCTGGCGGCGAGTTCGCCGGGTTCGTCGGCTGCGAGTACGGTGACATCGTTCGAGGCGTGGTACCGACGGCACCGAAGCAGACGAGCTGGCAGATCAATCTCGGATCTCAGAACTGCAAGGGCAATCCCACAGCGATCGTGATCTGGAGCCCCATGGACAATGTGCTGGCTCAGCCAGCGGGGCCGGACTTCCGGGACTTCTATCGCGACATGAACATGTGCGATCAAGCTTCCAGCCCCGTCGAAGGCTGGACCGACTCCATGTCGAACTGTGAGATGTTCGAAGGCTGCATAGAAGGCAGCAACACCTACTTCTGCATGCACAACGACCCGGAGTACAGCAACACGTATCACGGTTGGCCCCACTTCGCGGCAGAGATGACCTGGCAGGTTTTCTCCGCGCTGTGAAGTGAATGTCCGTCCCTCGGCCCGTCGGGGCTGAGGAGGGAGTCGCGAAACGCGGGTGGTGTGAACCACCCGCGTTTTTTGCATCGTGCGCCCAGCATGGGCGCACACTCTTGGCTGGAGTATGGGCGCCTGAGGATAACGACACAACGTTGTGCAGCGCTGCTGAGCATCTGGGCTAACGCGGCAGATCTAACGAGTCACGACCCCAGCAAAGCGGTCTACCGTCGATGGTGATGCCGCAGATGTTGCGACCAGCTCCGTCGAGCTGAACGAAGCGCTCGGAAGGTGGCGCCACCTCGTCATTTTCGCAGGTGACTCGGCCCTCGCTATCCACCCCGCAGATGAACACGTAGCCGACGAGCACCGATTCGAATGCTCCCGACGGAACGTCGACCTTGCGCTTGCTCCAACATTCGATGTTTCCTTCTGGGCGAATGCCACAAGTTCTGACCACCCCCGCACCCAGCGACGTGAACACTCCGTCCGGCGTCTGGGACTGACCGCACTCGTCGGGGCACTCATCGCTGCGGCTGCCTCGCCCCCAGCACGCCACCGTTCCATCGGCGCGTAGGGCGCACGCGTGCTGGCTTCCGACACGGAGCTCCGTGAACGTGCCTTCCGGAGCATCCGTTTTCGAGAACGTGGGATCTCCCCAACATTCGATCGTCTGGTCCGACCGGAGCCCGCACGTGAAGTACTCTCCGGCTTCTATCGAAACGAACGTTCCTGCCGGCGCATCGAGTTGATTGCCCATTCTCGCTTCGCCCCAGCAGAGCACCGTACCATCCTCCTTGATGGCACACGCATGCAGTAGCCCCGACGTAACCTGTCTGAACTGGCCTTCGGGCGGCTCCGTGACTTCGGCATCATCGTCTTGTCCCCAACACTGCAGTTTCCGATTGCCGTCGACCCCGCACGCGAAGCGGTCTCCGCCAGGCGACACCCAGATCCAGGGCAGCTGGCAGAAGCCGGAGCAGGTTTCCGAACCAGATGGTCCGTCGTCACAGACTTCGCCCTTGCCAACTACTCCATCCCCACAAACGCTTGCGGATATCTCCAGGCAGCCCTCTTGGGCGCCCGCGTCGCAGCGGATCGTGTCAGAGCAGTCCCGAAGACAGTAACCCTCACCACTACCGTTCTTGTGGCCATCGTCGCAGGCCTCGCCCGCGCTGGCGTTAACCTTGCGATCTCCGCAGATGCTCTGCGTGCAGTCCTCGTTGCACGCCTCGCTCTCGCCTCCGGTATCACACTCTTCTCCGCTTTCGACCAAACCGTTGCCGCAGTCCGACTCGGTGTTTGGCGCGCCTTCGGTAGCTGAGCACGCCAAAACGGGTATTGCCAAGCAGGCGGTCGTCCGACGAAACGACGCCACGATTGCAGGTAACCCCATGCTCTCAGTGTGTCTCCATGGGGAGGCCTGGCTAGGAACAATCGCTCGGGTGTGTGATATCAGTCGTCTGGACTGTTGCACCGTGGCGACCCCGTTGCTCCATTGCCCTGCGACGTCGACGTAGGTCACGCTCAATTCGCTCGCGGAGGCGAACGGCGCGATTCTGAAGACCCGGCCCGGCAACGAATCAGGACTGGGCGGTGATGTGAACAAAACCAGTGCGACTGGCGGGTCGTCACCCTGTGCCAACAATCCCCTCGCGTCATCGGCCCCTTCAACCAACACAACGTGTTGCGCGACTGCAAACAACCCCACCTCGCACCCGGCAATCGGCGTCCATCGGGTTCTGACTCGCGACGATGACACCCAGCCCGTAGGTCCGAGCCTGCCTCAGCAACGAGACGAGCAGCTTCTGCGTCGGTGAGGTGGTCGAGCACGATACCGACCACGAGGGAACGCTCATCGTCGTCGAGGTGGGTGACGATGCTGGCCGGCGTGCGCCCGTCGGGCTCTGGGGTCATCCAGTCGTGGATGTCGAGCGCCGCGCCCTTGCGCCACGACTCGAGGTGGGCGAGGCCAAGAACGTGTTCAGCGACGTCATCCGCGACCTGCGCTCGAGCTGGAACCTGTACGAGTTCCATTTTCTGGCGCTCGTCAGGTAGCGTTCGTTGCTCACGACACCGCGCAGGCAGTATTCCCCGGCGCGTTCTTCTGGCGAATCCCCATGGACCACATTGAGGCGCGCATCCCGCGGAGTTTTGCTGGACGCGTGCGGACTACGAGCCCACTTCGAGGGTGGCGGCGATCGTCGTGTCCCCCTCGATGTCGGTCTTGCCACCGATCTTCGTGTCGCCTTCGATCTCGGCTTTGCCCGTCACCTTCGCGTTGTGCTCCATCACCGTGCTGTCGTCGGTGGTGGTGACCTTCTGCTTCAGGCGCACGTGCTGATCAGCGAACACCTCCACCGTTCCCGCGGCACCGTCGACGGCCACGCCGTCCGCCGTCGCCAGATCCGCGCTTTGGGCGAGCCCGGAGATGCTCACGGTGGGTGAGTTCAGAACCAAGTCGACCCCCTCCAAGCCCTCGGCGTAGACCTGCTGCATCCCGATCATCGTGGGTACCTCCAAGTCCCGGACCTGAACGAGCATCGGGTCACTCTCTTGGTGGCTCACGTAGAATCCGGCGAAGTCGCCGCGACTGCGAAACGGCGTCACCGAGATACCAATCAGCGGCTTCTCTGGATCCGGCGTGTCCTGATCGTTGCTCTTGCTGTCGCCCATCAGCCGCCAAACCTCACTCGGCTCCTTGGCGGTTGCGCCCGGCAGCATCTGGATGCGAGTGCGCTCGGAGGCTTCGTCCCAATCGCTGAAGAAGCCGCGCAAGGTGACCGAGCTCGCGCTCAATCCTGGGGTGCCGGGCAGCGGGCGGAAACTCAGGTGCGTCTTGAATTCGACGTGCTTGTCTTCACGATTGTCGGCATTGCGTCCCAAGTCGAACGCGTAACGAATGCGATAACAAAGCGCAGTGAGTTCACCGATGCCGATCTGGCCTGGAAGGCACGGTAGCTGATCCGCATCTTCGAGCAACTCCTCTGCGGCCAGCTCGATACCCGCGCGACTCAATTGGCGGACCAGAGCCGCGGCCTTCTTCGTCTCCAGTTCGCCAAAACTGCGACTCAGTTCGCCGCTGGAATCGCCGGCTGCGCGGTGTGGCAAGTGCACTCCGGTGAGGTCGCTCGGCGCCCAGCTTTCGTCCAGGTTCAAGACTGGGGCGTCGAGGCCGAGTAGTCGCAGCGGGTCTTCTCCCTGTTCGGTATCGAAAGCGCACCAACCCCAGGCTCGGGTCGGCAAGGTCGTCAAGAGCCCCAGCACCCGCTGCAGGTGTGCAAGGTTGTCACAGCCGGCGGCGCGAAGAACACAAGTTCCGACGGGCAGAGCCTCGTCCAGCGCGATGGCTCCGTGGGGAACGGCGAACCTCTCTCCCAGAACCCTTCGCACGAAGTCCCAGCCGTTTGCGTCTTCCTGCCGTTGATAGATGAGGGTTTGAACCGCGTGCTCGTCCGTCGGTTTGCCCTCGAACCAATTGAGGAGCTCCTTGGGCAACACGATGCCCACCAGCAAGTCACGCCCGCCTGGGGTCGAACGGAACCCCGAAACGCAAAATTCGAGCGTCTGGTCTTCCCAGGCGAGCGTCGCTCGGGCTCCGATGAGCCCCATCACGTTGACGCCGCCTTCCGACTTCCAGCGATGGTTCGCTGGCAGACTCAGCTCGACGATCGGTCCAGAGGACTCGGCAACAATCAGGTCGATCGCATCGACATCTTCACCGGTGTCCTTGTCGGACCCCTCATCTTCGCCGCCGAGCTTGACCTTCGGGACCGTCGCGTCGCTGGGCTTTGTCTCCGCCATGAGATGGTAGGTTGCTTGAAAGGGTGAACGCCGCCCGTCAGAGCGGCGTCCACCTGAATCACTTGTACTGGATCATGCGCTCGGTGGGGCGCAGAAGCTTCTGATCGACGTACAAGACTTCGATGGGATGACGCGGGTCTTCCTGGACGACGGAGTTGTCTTCGGTGATGTGCGCGGTCTGCAGTGAGCGCTCGAGCAACTGCTGGCGGTCCTCCTCGCTGCGTCCTCGGCGTTCTGCCACGACGGACAGTGCGTCGATGATTTCCTGTGCCGCTGGGGTGCCGGAGGTGAGCTTGTGCCACGCTTCAATCTCCGAACTCAGGGCCATCTGTCGGAAGACGCCAGAGCAGACCATCGCAAAGCCCGTGGGGTTGCCGGGCAACGGCGCCGCGTCGAACGCCGTCCACTTCTGCTCGTTGACCGTGATTTCCAGCTTCGGGCACTCTTCGCCAGCATTCTTGAGCACGTTGGCGATCAGTGAGCTCTTGAGGAAGGGCAAGGCGACGCCGAAGCGAGCCGTGCCCAGTTGCGTGTCGCGGGACATCGTCCAGTAACAGTCGCGTTCCGAGCAGTCTGCGAAGGAGACCAAGTGGGGCACGAAACGCTCGTGTGGGCGATGGTTCATCGTGCGGTTCTCGTAGGTCGCGTTCCAACCACCGTCGTCCAACCACGTCTCTGGTCCTTGATCGGGCGTGGCCAAGAACTGGAAAAGGTGCAAGTGCGACGACTCGTTACTCATGTCCGTGCATCGGCTTTCTTGAAGCGCGAGGGAGTTGAGACCCAGAGCGAGGTCGTTCTTGCCGCGGAGCTCGTAGCTCTTGGTTTGAACTTGGCCGGGCTCGTCCCCGAACTCCGGCAAGTCCAGGTCACGAGAGTTGCTCGTGGCCGAGCCGTAGAACGCGAAGTAGTTGCCGCTCTTTTGGATCTGGAGCTGCTTGGTCTGCTCGTTGATGCCGAAGCGAACGAACAGCCAGAAGCTCTCGAAGGACTCGCCACCAATGATGTTGCTGGATTCGTGTAAGGTGTATGTCATTGTCTATCCCTTTGCCTTCATTCGTCTGAATCGTCGCTGCCACCGCTACTGGTCACCAACGTAGCGAGCGTTGTGAGGAACGGTAGTTCCCCGAAGTTGTGGAGCTTGCCCGACGCCTTGTCCCGCACGCCCAGCGATCCGGCGTTGAGGGCAATGGCCTGAGTCCTGCCGGAAAGCGGAGCGCTGTTCTTACCTTCGAAAACCTGGGGCATGTAGAGCAAGAACCCGTCCTTGCTCTGACTGACGCTCTTGGTGTCGAGTCCAGCGAACAATTCAGGCACGAGGTAGTCGCCCGATTTCGCGTCCGACGGACCTTTGAGGGCTGTCAGGCAGTTCGAGGTCAGCAGTGTTGCGAAGTGTTCGTGTGTCTGGGGCTCGTCGAGCAGGCACACGTTGAGCCACTTGGCCATGCACAGGGCAGCGCACAGCGGCGAGCCCATGGCAAACCAACCCTCACGCATCAGCTCCGTCAAGAACTGACCATCTTGGGGGTTGACCTTCAGCGCGTCCTCTACGTTGATGGCCTGATCGTCCACGATGTCGTCCAACTTGCCGAGCTCCGGCCCGGCCCCAGCTACGATGAGCGAGGTGGCCAACGCCAAGTGGGAGTCGATGCCCGCCTTGGTGGAGGGAATGACGTCGTCGGCGTCTGCTGCATCCGTGCCCGCCAGTGCGAGACGCGGCAACGGCAGGGTGCTGGGGCTGACGATCGGGAAGATGGAGCCGTCGACGTCGACGGACGCCGGCGTTACCACGATCGGCACCTGAAGCGATGCGGTGTCGTCCGTACGCCGCTTCAACGTTGCGACCACACGCTGGCTCAGCTGCGCGATGCTGTTCGACGAGGGCTCCGCCTGTGACGTCAGGTAGGCGACCACCGGATGCTCCTTGACGACAAAGAGGTCGCGTGCTTGCCGCACCTGCCCCCTTGCTTTGCCTGCGTGCTCAGCGACTTTGCAGTTGTACACGGTCACTTCGACGTTGCTTCCCTGCAGCGATTCGAAGAGCGTTCTGATCGAGCTCAGCTCCGCGAAGTACTCCGTCAGCTCGCCCAACGTCTCGCACTGGCCGTAGTGGTACTGCAGCACGCTGCTGAGCTCGCGCGCATTGTTGACCGGGTAGTGCACGCTCAGATTCATGCGTGCCAGAACGTCGGGATCGAGCGTGACGCCAGCTTTGAACATCTTGCCGTCGTCGACCGCGCCGACATGTTCGACCATGTCGAGCGCGATGCCCAAGACGTTGGACAGATCGGCGACACCCAGGTTGCTCTCCTCGGGAGGGGTCGCCGCCATGTACTCGCCAAGGGCCAAGGCACGCGCGCCTCGGGTGAACGCATTGTCGCCCTTGGTCGTCCGATCCTCCACGTACTTGCTGCGGAGCAGGGCCTGCGTTTCGGAGAAGGAACCAAAGGCCTCCGCCGTTCCTTCGAGCTTTCTGGCTTGCTCTTCCGAAGCGGCGACGAGGGGCTGCAAGTCGAGACCTTCGACGTCGACGACTTTGAGGTCCTTGAGATCGCCGAAGTCGATGGCGGTTTCTTCGCCGAGCAAGGCGGCTGCATCCGCGTCATCGGCGAGCTTCGCCGTAATCAGGCCGCGCTCGGGTTCCGACGTTATCGTGGCGAGGAGCTTGCCCTCCTTGTCCTTGATGACGCCATCGCGGGATTCTTGGGCCAGCTCTTCCAGCTGACTGGGCACGGCCAGTGGGGTGGGAGCCGGCTTGTAGCTACCACCCACGCCCGCGGCGTTGGCGGCCTTTTCGATGCTCTTGGCGTAGGTCGCGCGCTCCTCCTCGGAGGCTTCTACCGGCGCCAGGATGCTGATCTCTTCTTGGGTGAGCACCGTCATCGGCATTCCGCGCGATTCGCCGGCGCGACGCTCGACGTCCATCTTGGTGCGCAGGTCGTAGATGTCGGCCAGGGCGCGTACCTCTTCGTCGATGGCGTCCAGATCCTTGACCCAGTTGCTGTCGAAGTAGGTCTTCGTTTCGACGGCGACGGCCTTGACGACCTGATCACAAACCGCCTTCTGTAACTCCGTGCCCTCCAGTTTCGGCAAGTCAGCCAAGATGCCGTCCACGAAGTCCTTCATCTCGGTGCTGCGCACGCGCTTGAGTGCCGCCACGAACGCGTCCGGCTGCAGCACCTCGCCGTCCTTGGTGCGCACGTTCTTCACGGCGCGGTAGACGCGAGATAGCTGCTCGGCGCGGTCCGTCGCCTGGTTGAGGATCTGGCCCGCTTTGCCCCCCGCCATTTGCCCCAGCGCCACGAACAACTCGCGATTGCGCTTGTTCAGAGCCTCGCGCCGGAAGGTGCGCTCGGGTTGCAGCTTCTCGAGGATGCCTTCTTGAAGCACCACCTCGAGCCGTTCGTAGACGTTGCTTTCTTTGAGCGTCGCGCGTTGCTCCTCGTCCAGCGTCGACTGGGCGTCACGCACGATCTCGTAGTTTCTGAGGCGCTCTTCACGCGTTTCGCCGGGGATGCGCTTGTCGCCCTGGCCTTCGACGCCGAGTTCGTACATCTGCTTGGCGACGGCGGGGAACTCCTCCGCGCTCTCGAATGGCGTGTACTTGCCGGCCAACCACAGGAACAAGTAAGAGTGCAGTGAGCCGTTGCGCACGAAGCGATGAACGGCGTTCGAACGCTGCAGGTAGTAGCGGTAGTGGGCGACGAAGCCCTTCGCGCCTGCTCCGGAAACCGAAATGCCGTACTTGGAACCGGCGTAGTCCGCCAAGTACGCGTAGTTGCGGTCTTTGGAGATCGCCTGCAGGTACGAATCGTCCTCGTTGCCGTTTTCCGTGATGCGCTTGCAGCGCTCCAAGCCCTCGATCAGTTGCTTGACGCGATCAGGGTTGAGCGGCGCGGTGTCACCTTCCGCGTGTGCGTTCAGCGCCTTGCCGACCTCTGCCCGAGCGTTCGCCTCATCCGCGCGGTAGCACGTCATGTAGTTGAGGATGGACGACGATGCCGCATGATCGAAAGACAGCCGCTCCCAGTCGGCGCGGTCGACCTTGTCGTCGGGTAGCTGTGAGTCGGCATAGTCGACCATGTAGCGACGGGCGAGCTTGAGGACTGCCGCGGAGAAACGCCCATCCGAGAAACGCACTACCTCGTCCAAGTCCTCCAGTAGGGACTTGAACAGACGCCCACCGGCGTCTTGCCATTGCTTGGCGGTGGTGCCGGCGGCGCCACCGTCGGACCCTTGCAGCAACGGGCTGTCTTGGGTGATCGCCTGGCCGTATCCGACGCCTCCTGCGGCAGCTGGCGTCTTGAGCTTGAAAGAGTTGAACGCAGTGTTGCCGATACGAACGCTCTCGCCTTTGACGTAGCGCAGCTCTGGGGCAATCTGCTCGAAGAAGTCCGGGACAGTCAGCCTCGGCCGCTGATCGCCGGCAGCCCCGACGAAAGTAACGCCCTTGCTCGGCGTGCTTTCACAGCCGGTCGCATTGAACAACCCCATGATGACCATGCGGTTGTTGGACGATGAGAGGATTGCCTTGCGTTCCTTTGCTTTCATGATGCTTCCTTACAAAGATATCTCTTGATGAGGCGTTCGAGGGGACGAACCGATTCGCGCTGGACGGTTGCCTGAGCGAGGATGGCTTGTTTGGTGTCGTTCGGGCAGTTTTCCCACCCGAATGCCTTGAGCTTGAGATTGAGGATCTTCTCCAACAGATGCGGTTCTTTGATGGGGAAGAACGGAATGATGAAATCGATGCGGTCTAGCAGGGCACGGTCCAAAGGACTCGTGCGGATGTTACGCTCGAGTCGGGCCCGCAATTCCTTCAGGTCGGCGTATCGACCCAATGCCTGAATGCTGGCGCTCTCATCGTGCGAATTTTGCGCGCTGGCGAACTGGGCCTTGGCATCCTCGACCAGCTTGTCCACTTCGCTCTGCATGGCGACTTCGGTTTCGTCCGTTGCGCCTTCGAGCACGAGACGACGCAGCTGTTCGTCCGCAAACTGCTTCACGAGTTGCTCACGCGTCAGCGCGCCGGATGCCACGTCTTGATAGGCCGCCTGCACTGCTTCTTGACCCAGGTTCGTCGTCATCACGAAAATCGCCTGGGAGAAGTAGACCGGTTGCCCCTCGGCGTCTTTGCCCTCGCCCTCCATGATCGACAGCAGAATGTCCTGAATACTCGCGTCAGCGCGATCGATTTCGTCCAGCAAGATCACGCAGGCCGGACGTTCGCGTACGGATTGGTAGATGGTACGCGTGTTGCTGAAACCGACGTAGCCTGGATCGGCCCCCATGAACCGCGTGCGCGCAGACTCCGAGGAATACTCGGACATGTTGAACACGAAAAAGCCCTCATCGCCGTAGCCCAGCTCTTTGGCGAGTGAACGCGCGAGCTCGGTCTTGCCCACGCCTGGAGGCCCGACGAAGAGGAAGCGGCCGCGCGGGGCGCGCTGCGGGGGTCGTTGCGCCTGCATTTCAAGCACCGAGCTGATCTGCTCGACGGCGTGATCTTGACCGATCACCTTGTTCGTGAGCTTGCCGCGTAGGTTGGTATAGAAGGCTTTGGGGTCCGTGCCGAAGACCTCGGGGTTCAGACCCTGTTCGTCCACGATGTGCGCCCAGAGGTCTTCGACGCTGGCGGCGTCCAGCGGTTCTTGCTTCAGGAAGTTGATGCGATTGCGGGCGCGGTTGACCGTGCTGTCCGCGATGTGCAGGGCCAACTCCGGCATGAAGCGTCCGGGGTAACGCTCGGGTGCCGTGTTCAGGAGCGCGTCGACCAGGGCTTCGGGTGAGGGCTGCAGCTCCAACCCGGTGTCCTGACACAGCTTGGGTAGGTGCGTTTCGAGCAGCAATTGCCGAGTGTCCGAGGCGGCCAAGGCTGGCAGTGGACAGGGGCGGATGCCCTTGAGCAGCGGAGTCGTGCTTGCGATGCTGCTGTCGCAAACGAGGATGAACGTGCGTCCACCACCCGCGAGCAAGCCGCCGAACATGGCCGAGAAGTGTTCGAGCAGGTTGGGCGCGTAGCGCAGGACGTGCTCCAACTCGTCGAACACCGGGATCGCAGTGGGGTTCTGCTGGAGATAGGTGTACAGGCGGCCGAAGCGCTCCTTGTTTTCCGTCTCGGAACCCAAGAAGTCGCGTCGCCCGAACATCAGGAACTGCCGGCCACTGGCCGCGCCGGCTCCTTGCGGACTGACTGCACGCGCGAGCAGGTGCCGCAAGAAATACGATTTGCCGACGCCCGGTTTTCCGACGAGCAGGTAGTGAGCGTTCTGTTGCAGCGCGAGCGTCAGTAGGCCCAGGTGCTTCGCGAGCTCCGCGTTCCTTCCGTACAGGGACTCCGAGCCGATCGCCTGCAATTCCTCTTTGCTCAGAGGCTTTCCAAAGCCCAGCTCGGGGATCGTCGACTCGTCGCTCTCTCGACTCACGCCGACGACACCACTGCGGCGACAGGCCTCGCGGCACCATTTCTGAGACGGATCGGAGAAGTCCACTTGGAGCAGCCAGTCGAGGACGGACTCTGCCAGGCTCGCATCTCCTTCTCGCGTGCGAAGATATTGCTTGTAGCTACGCTCGGCGTCTTGCCAGGCGAAGGTCGCGATCTCTTGGGTGTTGGAATAGCCGCGGGCGGTGCGGTCGAGCTGCGGCAGTATCTCGCGCTCGATGCGGGTTGCTGCGGCCTCCTGAGCATGACTCTTGTCCTTCAGCCCTCTCAAGACGAGGACGTAGACGTGCGCCAGTGCCAGCACTTGCTTCTTCTCTTTGGCGAAAGCGTTCGCTTGTTCTATCAATTCTCGAAAGGTGCTTGGCGCGCTGGGCATGGGACGATTCCTCTTCTTGGGGGCGTGCTACAGAGGTACAGAGAATCGCCGAACCTGGCTAGCCCCAGATGTCGAGGGGCTTCCGCCGAGGTCAGCTCCTCCGAGCAAAGCCAGACCGAGTTCGAAACCCGCAGCTCGGAATCGGAGACTCACGTCGGCGGGATCATCCAGCAGACTCTCGTGCCAGCTGTTCCACCAGCCCATGGTGAGGCTGATGATCCGCTCTGCTTCCGAGGTCTTGGGTCGCAACAAGCCCCACAACAAGGCGCGATCGCCGCTGGGTACACAGGCGATGGGATCGAACCACACCGCTTCGCCCTGCTTCTCCGGGTCCGGCATCCGGATGGCAAGCGGGGAGCGTGGTGTCACGTAGCGCTTGGCCAACTCATTGAGCAATCCCGCTGCGTCGAGGGCCAGCCGCTCCTCGCCGATGCGGCGCATCCAGCCCAGGTGCAACTCCTGGGCGAACGGCACCGCGTTGGCGCGGAAACCTTCAAAAAGTCGCTCGAAAAACCCCGCGATAACCTTTATCCCGCCTTCGGCACTGCTCTCCAGGTCTCCGCACAGCCGGACGAAGTCGAGCACGGAGCGCGTTGCCGCGAGCAATTCTCGCTGTGCGAACTTCCGCGGTGCGACTGCCAGGGTGCGGCCCGGAAACGCGATCACCGAGGAGGCGCTGAGCGCCCGTCCCGAGGGAGCGGCATCGAGCGCTTGCGAGAATCGCACTTCGCGCTGTCCTCCGGGCTCGCGCCGGCGCCGGGCGCGGGTGCGACCGGCACTGTCGTCCTCGGGGCGAGCGCCGACCAAGGGACGGCCCTGGCTCCACGACTCTACGAGTCGGGTGGCGATCCAACTGGCGTTGGGTGCGAGGCGCTGGGGAGGATGCCAGCGGTATTCCAGCGGCTGCCGGGCGTGGCGCTCGGACTTGGTCTCACCGTGGCCGCTCACGGAAAACAGCCCGCCCAGGGCATCGAGAGCGACGTAGGCCCAGATCGAGCTCGAGCCCGTGCGAGCCGTTTCGGACCTGGCCGCGCCGGCTGCGAGTCGTTCGATGGCGTTCAGGGGGCCCTGGCCGGACGACAGCAGCTGCTGCCACGCTGCCCACCGAACATCGTCATCGGCGTCGAAGCCAGGCACCATGCCCAACACGTCGGCTTGCTGCATCAAGTGTCGGAAGACGACGCGCGTGTCACTCGGCAACGCGCCCGCCGGCGGCTCCATGCAGGCATCACCGGATAGGTCCAAGCGCAGCAGCAGGGGGTTCATCCAGCCGTCGGGGGGGCGGTCGGGATTGGCCGCGTCCACCTGCCACGGTGTCAGCTCCGAGCTTGGGGCTCGAGCCTCTCGCAGCAGGCGGTTGGTGAGCGCCACGCCCCCTTTCCGGAAGAACAACGAATCAGGTAGGGCGAAGTCGCCTGCCGCCATGCGCGAGTAGTGGTAGCGCGCCCCGCCGAAGGTCAGCCTCAGGTCGCTCGGAGCAGGGTTGTCGAGGTAGAGCAGCCCCTCGCTGCGGCTTGGTGATTGAAAGGTGTTTTGGAGTCGACGGTCTGGGACCAGAAGACGCTGGCCCCCGGCGTCCTGGTCCACCCAAAACGGGAACGAAGGCGCGCCCGTGGTGGTCGGGTGCAGCAGTTCGACACCATGCTTGGCCGC
This sequence comes from Polyangiaceae bacterium, assembly GCA_050301735.1. Classification (GTDB taxonomy): domain Bacteria; phylum Myxococcota_A; class Polyangia; order Polyangiales; family Polyangiaceae; genus SZUA-265. The sequence continues at coordinate 18,921 of JBNKZR010000024.1, forward strand.
GCTCAACGCTTCATGGAAGAACTCCGTATCGCGCAAGGGCCGGGTGAAGTGTGACCCGGCAGGAACGCGCGGCGCACAGATTAACAAGCAGCTCTTCACCGGACTTTCGGACTCTCCCTCAGGGCTGGTGGCGGGGGCGCGGACGATAGCAAGCGCACCCGGCAGTGTCAGCGCATTCTCCTTACCCGGTCTGAATGGACTACCGCACCGCTTTTCGTTAGTTTCGCCGCCCAGCCATGAGCATGCCCGACGATCAGCTCGACTCGCCCAACTGGAGCAAGCCCCTCGGCAAGGGTCTCCCGCCGTTTGGCCCGCCCCAGTTCAAGATCTGGCCGTACGCGCTCGGTGGGGTGTTGGGTTTGGCGCTGATCGCGGGTGCGGGCTGTTTGGCCTATCCGTACGTGCTCCCGCCGAAGGTTCTGGGGCACGTCGTGAGCCATCACGAGACGCTGCGCGATGCGGCACTCGCCTGGCGCAACGCCCACTCCAAGGACCCGGCCACAGCGGAAGGAGCACAAGTCTGGCGCCGCGCCGAGTACGACGATCCCTGCTGTCTACCGACGCTTCCCAGCGACACGGACCCAGGGGACTTCCTCGTCGTTCGCCCCGCAGCGGAGGGCTCCGAGGACGACGCGGGCGGTCTCTTCAAGTCGGACCAAACGCGCGTGATCACCGCGCCGGCCGAACGCTGGGATCTGGCCTTGAAAAGCCTCTCGCCGCAGGTGCAGAGCACCAAACTCGGCTCCCAGGCGTTGGGCCGTGGCACGGTATTGGTCGAGCTCAAACCCGTGGCGCCCGGTCCCACGATGCTCGTGGCTTCCGCCTCGTCTCCAGAAACCGGGGATGCGCACCAAGCTGATCTGAGCCTGGCGCCGTTCGCCGGCTGCTTGCCACTGCTCAACGAAGAGTACGTCGAAGGCGTCGTGGCACGTCCGTTTGGACAGCCGGGTACCTCACCCTACTGGCTCGCCTGGACGAACACCAACGTGGCGTTGCTGGCCACGGGCCCGTGCCAAGCCACCGGAGCGCCACCGCTCAGTTCCAAGACGTACCCGCTCGCGCCCGGCAAGTACCCTTTGCTCAGTCTGCTCAACGACAAGGAACCGCAGCCCTACGTGCTGCTCATGCCAGCCGAGCAAGATGGGGCTGCCCCCCAGCTCTTGGAGAGCAGCAGCTTGAACCCCCAACAGCTGGTCAACCTGGGCGTCGTGACGAGCCGAGGCATACCGAAGAGCGGCGACAAGGGCGAAGCCTTGGCGGCGGACAAGGTGTTCGACTCGTTCCAGCAAGGCTTGCCGGGTGCGACCCCTGGAGAGTCGCCGGTGCCGGTGCGCGTGCTGGACAAAGGCACAGTGAGCTACCTGATCCCCAACGATGATGGCTGGGGCTTCGCCAATTGCTCGTCGCCCAAGGCAGACAACTACCTGGTGGTCAACGACAGCTGCGGTGAGCTGGACGGCGGCAAGTACGTTGCGATGTCCAAAAGTCAAGCAACGAATCTCAGTCACTGCCGTGAAGTGGGCGAACCCCGCCCAGGAGCTTTCGACGGCAGTCTCGGTCCGTCCCAACAAGGCCTTCGCAAACGAACGGAGTGCCTGTACATGGGCTGGACTCAAGTCGAAGACGAAGAGTGTAACATCCGCGTAGCCCACGCTCCGTGCGTCGGCGGAGGGTCGTAGCCTCTAGGGGCGGACGACGCGGGATTGGCTCGGCAACCGCGTGTGCTGAGCAAGCCAGATGAGTTTACAGAGATGAAGGTGTTGAGTGGAAGTCGGTTTGCGCGCATGGCGTGGCGGGGCCTGTGGAGTCCGCTGCTGACGCTATGCCTGTTGTTCATCGCTCAGGCGGCTCACGCCGCTTGCCCGAGCTTGGAGCCGTTGCGCGGGGAGTTGAAGTCCGCCCAAAGTGTCTCCGCCACCGATGCGGACGCCTTGCTCGAGGCCCAGAACGGCCTGCAGACGGAGTTGTCCGGGCTCGGCAAAGTCCTGCCCGAGTGCCAGGGCAAGGCCAACAAGCTCAAAGCGGAAGCGCGCAAGGAGCTGAAGCGGCTGGCGAAGTTGATCGCCGAGGCGGAAAAGGTCGTTATCAACATCGCCCAAAATTTCGAAGGCGAATCCAGCGAGGAGGATGCGAGTCTCTTCCTCAACGGCAAACCCATTCAGGGCACACGCATCACACCGGGGCACGGTCGGCACGAGCTCACCGTTCAGTTGGCGACTCCAGCGCGGCGTGTGTTGTCCGTGAAGTTCAAGCTCAACGGCGCTGAGCTCAGCCCGCACGAGAAAACGGAGAGCACGCAGACGTTCATCGTGTCGACGGAAGAGTCGGGCAGCTACGAGGTCTCGCTCACCATCATCGGCGAAGAGATCCCGGACCCGATGGCGCTCGACATCATGCTCAAGCCCAAGAACTCCCCCGTCTCCTTCGTGCTCGACGGCGTGCCGATCGATGTCGACAAGCCGATCCGTTTGGACGAAAAGATCGAAGAACACCGCCTCGTCATCAGTCACCCGGAGACGGAAACCGGCGACGGCTGGTTCCGCCTCGGTGCCAAGCTGAACGACGCGAAGTTCAAGGCCAAGAGCGAAGAGCCGACGGAAACGGTGTACATGATCAAGGGCGAGCCCGGGAAGACACTGCGCTTCAAGCTCCGCACCGCCGAAGGCCCCTACGAAAACCCGGCGCGCCCCTACGTCATTGCCGCGGGTGCGGGCCTGATCGTGTTGGGTGGGCTTTACGGTATCCTGCAGTACCTCGACGCGAGCGAGACCGAGGACAAAGGCATCGAACTGTACGAAGACGAAGACTGTGCACCCCCGACGAGAAACGAAGCGACCTGCACCGACGAGGTGGAAGAGAAGGTTCTCGACTACTACGAGGAAGCCGACGACACGCGCGTCTGGGGCAACGCGGGCTTCATCGTGGCCGGCGTGGGTGCCTTGACGGCGATTGTCGGGCTCTTCGTGCTCGAGAGTGGGGAAGACCCTCCCCGACTCTCCAACGCCCAGCGCGCCACCCAGTTTGCCAGTGCCCGCGACCCGCTGTTACAAAACGTACGCGTGGTGCCGCAATGGAACCCCAAAGTCGTGGGTGCCCAGTTTTCCGCCACCTTCTAGCTCAGCAAGCGAGCAGCAATCCGCGATGAACAAGCCCCAGAAGTGGAAAGAACTCCGTGACGGCAGTCGCTTGCACGCGGTGCATCTGTTCGAGCTCGCGGACGCCGCGCGAGAGGCGACGGCCACGGCGATCGCGGCAGCCGGGGCGAGTGGTCGTTTCATCAACCCATCGGGCGATGCTGAACAGAGCGTCAATCGCATCGAGTTGGATGCCGATAACCGCATCCTCGACATCGACAACCTGATGCTACTCACGCCCGGCGGCTTTCTCGCCGAGCTGCCGCCGCCGCGAAAGTCGTTCGAGGTGCCCCCCGACGGCGAGCATCGCTTCCTCAATCTCTACGCTCGTAGCTTCGAGGAGGGTGCCGGCAAGACGGACGCCAAATGGGAAAAGGACCCAGCGGGCGGTGCGCGGGGTAGGTGTCTCGCCGAGTGGCATGCGGAGCAAGGCCTGCGACTCGTCCCGCTGCCGTTTTCTCTCAATGCGCTCGCGCAAGTGAAGGAGCTCCACGCGGAGTTGGTGGACGCTGCGGGCACGCTGGTGCAGCTCTTGGTCAGCGGCGATCCGCGAGTGCACAGCCAGCTGCGCCTGAACGTGCAGAGCCAACACTTCTTGGGCCCGCTGCTCACCGCATTGGAGGCCTGCACGAGTCTCCCGTTCACGACCCCCCTCGACGTCGCCCTGCCGCACTATCGGGCGCTCGCCGTCGAACTTCGCGGCTGGTTTTGCTTCCTGGCGTTGGCGACCCAAGGTGGCGCGAATGCGGCGTTGCAGCCCGATCCCGTCGTCAGGCGGGCTGCGGCCAGCAGAGGAAGCCTCGGGCTGGCCGACTACGTGCAGGCGTTGGGCGCCTCCACGGAAGACGGCAGTCAGCTTCTGACGTTCATGGATGCGCTGAGTCGGGGAACGGTGGGCATCACGCGCACGATTCTGGGTGAACGCGACGAGGACCCATTGGAGCCCATCGAGGTGTTCGAGCCCGATCCCTGGCCGGATGGCAGCGGGTTCAAGTACCGCTTGCCCAGTGGGACTCAGGTCAGCTTGCGCTGCGAGGTCCTCTTCGACATGGAACCGCAGCTGATGTGGGGGGTAGGCGCTGCTGGCGCCCTGCCACAACTCCGCGCGCTGCCCATGGAGCGACCAGAACCCGGGCGCTTCGAAACGACCATTGGACCGTTCTCGCTGAACGCCGACGAAGAACTCGTCCTGGTGTTGGACGACGCCGCTGCCGCCCTGAGGCTCTATCAGCAGCGCTGACGGCGAACGCACGGAGCATAGCTTGTGAGGTCTCGATGAATCAGGTTCCGCTACTATCACTGGAGGGTCTGCGCGACCATCAGCAGCGGGCACTGACCGCGTGGCAACAACAGCACGCGACGAGCGCCGTCTTTCGCGCCTGGGCGGAGGTCTACCAAGCGTGGAGTAGCGTGGACGCCGAGCAGCAAGAGGTTTGGCTCGGTCACGCCGCGGTGTTGTGGCAAGAGCTGAACGTCACCTGCGACGGGCAGAACTGGCTGCCGTTGCTCAACCAATTCGTACAAGTCTCGTTCCGTGGCATCGCGCGCAAGACGCCCAGGGACTTCGCGCCACCGCTCGCTCCGGATACCGCGTCTTGGCACACCATTTTTGGGGCTTCCGTGCAGCAGCTTGCGAACTCGACACCGGGGCAAGTTGGCGAAACGGAGATGCTCTTCGACGCCATGCTGGCGCAGTACGCGACGGTATTCGCCAAGCGTGTCAGTAAGAACAACCGGGCGCTGTTGGCGGTGCAGCTCGATCAACTGGAGCGCGTTCGGCAGTGTCAGCCCTCCGAGTTGATACTCGTGCAGGCGGTCAATTGGCAGACCGACGCCTCGACCTGCCCTCCTCTGTTGGACTTGTTGGCAGAGATCGCTTCACTCGCCGCGCAAGTCCCCGACGTGGCGCGCGCGCTGCTTCCCGAAGGGCGGACCGAGGACTTGGCCGTGCGTCAGCTCTTGGGTTTCTGGGCCATGCGGGCGCCGTGGTTTCGAGCTGCCCTGTCGCGCTATGCCCCCCAGGTACTGCCGGCACCCCCGTTGCCCGCGCCGCCCAGTGGTACGGCGGTACCTGCTCTGCGCGGTTGTGACCAGCACGCGATTTTGCTTTCGGACCGCGGTGCGCGCAGCTGGCTGTTCGCCAGTGAGGCGGCCTGTCCGGCGGTCACGCTCCACGGGTTGGGGACGGATTTGGCGCCGCTTCGGGCGCAGTGGCAATCGGGTGCCAACCTCGCGGAGGCGACCACCACGCCGCAGCTGAAGGCGGTGTGTGAGCCCGCCACGATGTGTCGCGTGATGTGTTGGGAGATCCCAGCTGGCTACTTCCATTCTCAGGCCAATCCTGGCGAACTCGCTCCTGATGCTGCCATGGTGCGCTTGTGCGACGACATCGTCGCGAGTCAACGCCCGGGTTGCGTCATTGCCGTCTTCGACCATCAGCAGTTGCAGGTCGCTCCTGCCGGTGCGGTCGCCGGATCCTACGTGGGCGCGGCCACCAAGCTCGTCCACCACATGCGCAACGGCGGTGTCGGATGTGATGGCGTGCACTGGTTGTTGGTGTTCGACGGTGCGGGCGCTGCGCTGTCGCCCAGCGGGCAAACGGATCCCCAGCTCTTCGCGGACTACGACTCCGCCATGCGAGGCACTGCGCCGGAGGGCTTGGTCTCTTCCACCGGCAACAACGCCAGCTCGTTCATCGGTGGCGCGTTGACGCACCCGTTGTGTCGCGGTTCACTCGCCTTTGCCAATCGAGTGGCTCAAGACTTGCTGAGCATCCAGCCGCTGCTCAACGCGCTCGGACACTACGGCTTCACACGGATCAGCGTTGCCTACACGGATTCATCGAGCAAGGAGGCCGCGCGTTGGGGAACTTTTGCCCAGGTGTGGGTGGCCGCGCGCGCGGCGTTGGCGAACAACTCCTTCTTCAACCGCAAGAACTACCTGGAGCAAGGGCTGGTCGCGGAGCTTCTCGACCACACCTCCGTCAGAGGTCAGACCGGAGGCATCGGACACACGCTGCCTGTCGCGTTGGGCGAGCTCGCGAACGCCGGGCAAGGCTCGACGCGACACAGTGAAGCCAGCTTGGGTGCACTGTGGCAAGACCTGCTCTCGCGGGTGGGGCAAGAGACGTTCACGGCAGCCACTTTCGAGAGCTTGTGGACTGCGGGTGAGGCAGCACGAGTCAGTCAGCATGCGTTGGCTTCGAGCCGCCTGGAAAGCCTTTCCAAGATACTGACGATGTTGCTCACCGAGCTCGGCATTCCGGACCAGGCTCTCTCGGGCTTCGTCTGGTCCGCTGAACGCGCCCCGACCGCTGAAGTGGCTCCGACCGATGAACAATGGCAACAGCTCGTCGAGCTGGCGAGCAAGCCGCAGCCAGTGTTGCCCGAAGACGAGGTGCTCCGCGCGCTGAATCAGTTCCACGCCGGCTACCACCCGGTTCACGGCTCACTCAGCCATCACTGTTTGCTCAAGGACTTCGGCCCAGAGACGACGACGGCTTCCGTCCTCTACGAGCACGGGTCGACTCCGTTGACGCGGCTGCTGCTCGATCCCTCGGTGGATCTCGGGCACAAGACCCGACTCCTCTTCAGCTTGCGCGGCTACGCGCCGCCGGCCTGGCGCATCAAGTTGGCCTTCACCCGTGGCGAGCGCGACGAGCTCAAGCACGAGGTACTGCAGCAGGTGTGGCGCGACGTGCTGATCGCGGATCTGCTCCTGGTGCACATCCTGCGTCTGAGCGCGAGGGCGGGTGCCTCGTTGGCGATCCCGGGCAATCAGACTTCCGGCAAGTGGCACTTCCGCCGTTCTCAGTTGTTGCGACTGCTCGATACGGGTGGCTGGAACGCAGAGAAGGCGGGGGAAGATCCGCAATCGTTCGGTGCTGCGCTTGGTCGCCTGATCGATCTGTGGAAAGAGTTCTACAAGAATCGTGGGCCCCACCGTACCAAGCGGCGTAGCGAGCGGGTCGACTCCCTCAAAGAGGAGTACGAGCAGCTACGAAAACCCATGACCGTCCCCGCCCTGCACGCGGACTTGTCGACGGACAAGGCTCAAGAACTCGAGCGCAGCGCCTACCTGGCGTACTTCGTGGTGGAGTTGATCAGCCGCATTCCGAAGCACGCCGTGAGTACCGCGGGCGAAGCCGGCGCCGCGGAGGGCTTCGACATCGACGACTATTGTGCCAGAGCCAAGACCCTGATCGAGCAGTACGTGGTTCACAAGGGGCGCTACCTCGTCCGCCACGCAGCCTACTTGCTGGAGAGTGCCCAGTGGCTCAGAGGCTACGGTCCTCAGATCGAGTTGGTGGGGCGCGATGTCTTGAGCGCGCCGCAGGTGGCACCGGCTCAGCTAGCCCAACGCATCGCCGGTGCGGTCGCCGCCGCGCTGCAGCAGGAGGAGGCGCGTATCGCCGCGCGTGGGCACGGCTCGCTTCCTCCGCAGTCGATGCCGCCGCCCCCGATGCCGACGGGTGCGGCACCGCCCCCGCAGTTCGTTCCCAGCGGCTGAAGCAGGCAGTTCGCCAGCGCGCTCTTGGCCCTCACCGCGTGCGGGACTTTACCTCCCAACGCAGAGCACTATCATGCACGCCGAATCATGAAGCCGACGTCGCGCACCGCATTGCTGGGCTTGCTGATCGCCTCAGCGCTGACTTTGACCGCCGTGGCTGCCGCCAGCTCCTTCGGCCAGCTGCCCGCCATGATTGCGGAGAAGTACGAGCGTTCGAAGACGCCGGGGGTCATTCGGATCGCCAACACGGTTCCGCGCAGCAATTGCGGCAAGAAGTTCGGAGCGGAGAAGTGCCGCCTGAACGGCTTCAGTCCCGTTGACGACACAGGTCGGGTTCCGGAGGAATCAGCCCGCGCACTCAAGCGCGTTCTGAACTTCCCCCTCAATCAGGACCAAGCCGACGAGATCCCTCTACCGGAGCTGCTGGTGAAGCTGCTCGTCAATCTCAGCGACACTTTCGAGGGGGCTCAGTTGTGCGTGGTCAGCGGCTTCAGGTGCTTCCAAAGTGGTGGGCAGAAGTGCAGCACCTTCCAGAAGCAGTCGTCACGGCATCTCACTGGTGAAGCCGCTGACGTGGTGCTTCTGGGTATCGACAACGTCGACGTCGCTTCCTACGCGCTGTTTCTGAACAGCACCCACCCCGCATTCAAGGACCGGGTGGGTGTCGGCTTCTACCCGAATCAGGAGCACGTTCACGTCGACGTGCGTGAAAAGGGCAAATACTGGGTCGATTACTCGGCTGGCGGCGAAGCTCCCGAGTACGACTCGAGCCATCCGCCCCCAGCCGAAGCCCACCGCTTGCACTACAACCCACGCATCGCCCCGCCGAGTCCTGGTGGTCAATGTCCCGTACTGGAGGAGCCGAAGTTTGCTCGCGTCGAGCCGGAGGAAAACGTCGGTACTTCGCGCGAACACCGCTGGCGCAACGTGCTCTACACGGAGCCGCCCCTGCGCGGTAGTCCCGCGTCTCGTCGGTTGTTCCGACACAAGCAGGTCAGTTTTGCCCCACTGCCGGAGCTGACCGACCTCAAGGCGTTTCGATGACCTGCTTGCAACGCTTGTTGACGATCTGTTTGGCGCTGCTGCTGCCGACGTTGGCTCACGCCCAAGAATGCGACCAGCAGATCGATGCGCGTTTGAGCGAGGCCAAGTTCCGCACTGCCGTTGCCGAGAAGCTGCTCTGCGAGATGGAGCGGCAGCGACCCGGGTATTTGGAGGCCGTCGTCGAGCTGACGGACTACTACTTCAAGAACAGCTCTACCCCAGCATGCGAGATCCTACTCGCTAACGCCAACGCGCGCATCGAGCTCGCGTTGCAATTGCAGGACAAGGCCGTGCTGTCGGCGGATGAGCGCGACGAACTCCGAAATCACTGGCGCGCCGCTTGGGACATGCTGTCCGGCATCTCCTACTCGTGGCGTCAATCCACCGGCGCTGAAGAACTGGCGGACGGCGCCGGAGCCGATGATGGCAAGAGTGCAAAGTCCAGCAAGCCCAAGAGTGCCAACAAGCAAGCGGCGTTGAACGAAGCTGCATTCGACCGCTGTGTTCGTCCGGCGCGTGAGTTGCTCGGCGAGTACCCCTCGGTCACCATCACGGTGGAGCCAGAAGACGCCGAAGGCTACGAGCTTCGATGGAACGGTACTCGACGTACGTCGAGCCTGCCGCGCATCATGCCCGCGGCGCACCACCGCTTGGACATCGTGCCTCCGCGGGGGCACACCACGACGGTCACCATCGACGGCAATCTGAAGAAGAACGCCGCAGAAGGCGAAGTAACGGTCTACCCGACGGCGCGCTATCACGATCCAGTGCCGATTCACCAAATCCTGATCCAGTTCAAGCCGCTGGTCGTAGGTGAAGCCGCTACGGCAACCACGACCGCTGCCGACGACGACTTCGAACTGGACGAAGACAGTGGGCCCGGTGCGTTTCACCCTGGTTGGTTCTGGACGGGCGTCGGGCTGGCAACTGCGGGTGGTATCGGGTTGGCCGTATCGCTCTCGAGCGCTGCCACTCACGAAGATCGCGGCAACAGTCTGTTCGACCCCGCGATCTGTCCTGATGGGCCCACCTGTCCCCGTGAAGACATCGAGGATGCGTTCGATTCGGCAGACGCGTGGCGATTCTGGGGTGGAGGTACGTCGGGCGTCGTGATGGGGCTTGGCGTGGTCAGCATCGTCACTTCGTTCTTCGTCTCCCAAGGCGACGACGACGCGGGTGATGACGGCGATGACGCTGATGGCGACGGAGAGAAGCAGAAGCGGGAGCCCGAAGACGACGGCTGGGGCGACGACGGAGATTGGGGCAAGTTGTATCCCATCGTGTCACCCACGTTCGCTGGTGTAGGAGTGGGCGGAAGCTTCTAGCTCCAAGTCCTTCCGCCCCAGGCCTGGATGCGCCCGGTGTTCCGTCGCCGAGTTCGGCGCAGCCGCGCAACGAGTCGAGAGATTTGCTCAGAAGCGACCGACGACGTGGAGGCTGTAGTTGCCCGGCGCAATGCCCGGCTGAAGGTGCACGACCTCAGACTCCTGCTTCGACGAGCCGCCGTCGAAGATGAGCGCCCCGACGGCGACCGCAGCTCCGACACCGCCGACGACGAGCCCGGTGACCGTCCACACGCGCGCGGAATCGCTCTCATCCCACGCGTCCCGAACCCGCTGCTCCACTTCTGGAGGGCAGCTGGGGCAGCCGTTGTCGGCGTACAGGTCGTTGCCACGCTCCTCGGCTGGGCTCTGATAGCCGAAGTAGCTGATGCTGGAGACGAAAAGGCCGGCAGCTGCCGTCCCGGCGCCAACCCAGAACAACGTCGGTAGGCCATCGTTGGAGCCAGCCTGGGCGCCGTTCTGAAGCTCCGCACGCGGAAGACTGACGACCAGTGAAGCGCGGCCTTGGTCTTGCCCTTTGGGGCACTCCAGCGGAACCACATAGCGGAGGTTCCTTTCGCCTGCGTCGGGATCATCCGTCGGGATGAGTTGTTGTCCGTCGATTGCGACGTCGACACGCGTGTCCTCCTCCAGCTCGACCTCGAGCGCATGCCGTCCGCCTTGCACACGGACGGCCCCGGACGGTAGTGGCATCTCACTGGCGCCGTGCAGCACGAGCACTGCGCGTTTGGAGGGGTCTTGTTCTGTCTCGTTGTTGACTCGCAGCGTGAAGATGCAGCGGCGTACCAACGAGATGTTGACCGCGAGATCCTGCGTGGCGCCGTCGGCCGTTGCGGGTAGGTCGAAGGAGAAGCGGTCCCCGCCGCCCCCGACCGACACGGGAGCACCGTTGAGCGTCGGCTTGACGAGGAGCTTCTCCTCGCGGCGCAAGTTGGGCACTTCCACGCTCACCTCGTGACGGCCCGGCGAGTAGGGCTGGCCCGGGTCGGTTTCGTCCAGGCTCGTCTTGACGGGTTGATCGTCGAGCAGGAGCGTGAGCTGATCCGCCACGCGGTAGGCGTCCCCGGTCAGGCGCACGCGAAGGAGCACGCCATTTTTCGTCACCAGTTCGGTGACTTTGGCCTTGATCAGGCGTGCCAACTGGCGACAGTGTAGCGGCAACAACTCGACGTCGTAGTCCTTCAAGTCGTTGTACAGCGGCAGCGCTCGCCGCCAGTCGTGACCCTTCGGGACGGTCACCCACTTGGTGCCCTGCACGGAGAGGCCCGCCTCTGCGGCGGCCTTCTTGAGCCCGCTGCACTCGGCTGCCTCGGCTCGGCCCAGGTGGCAAAGAACGAGTAGGACGCCCGCAATCATCGGCAGAATGTGACGGACGACCAGGGACGAAGTAACAAACCGGCGGGACATGCGCTGCAGACCATACCAGGGTGGGCACCGGTATGGTGCGCAACCGACCCACACGAAAGCCGCCGAGACTGCCGTTTCTAGTCACGCTGCGCACGAGCGCTTCGCTCCACCTGAAGTGAGTGAACGACCCGCCGGGCTTTCTCAACTATTCAGAGTTTCTCGCGAAGCGACCCAACGGCCAGCGAGCGGGCGCGCACCTCAACCCCAGCGCCCGTGCTCGAAAGACGCTGGTATTTCCGACTGATCACAGCAACACACCCGCGCCGGGCTCGCTTCGTACGGCGAGATCGAGGAACACTCGAACGCAAGCCCGCAGGTGTGGGACGGTCGGAGCGGCGTGGGCATGTTCTGACGCCCACGCCACTCCCAGGCCGACGCTAGTGGCGATGCCGCTTCGTGACAACCGCCACGTGGCGGCGTGTCTGGCCGCTGTCACGGAGCGATGACTTGAGACCGAGTCTGCCCGTTTACCTCGAACGTGATGCCGTTCATTCTGACTTCACCGCTCGTGTTGTCGTCGATTTCACTGCCGACCTCGAGACGCGTCACCCACAAGTCTGGAGAGTAGCCGTGAGTGTTGACCACGTAGTCGAGGAACGCCTTGACGTCGATGGTGCCGTTGAAGCTCGTGCTGATGTTGCCATCCGAGCCGTCGCCGGCGCGGAACTGGAAGTAGCGCCACTGGTTGTTCGCCCAGTCGTCCCGCTTGTGGCAGAGCTTGTAGGCCATGTTGCCTGCTTGAACACTATCGCCGTCCAGATCCTCGATGCCGTCTTCGTTGCTGTCGCACGGCCAGCGCATGTTCTGCCAACCCCAAAACGCCATGATCTCGGCGTACACACCCGGCGATGGGTCGTTCACCGGATCGCGTTCGCTGAGCCAGAACTCCATGGTGATGTTCCACGCCTGCTGGCCTTGCAAGGAGATGCGCAGATTGTCCACGTTCACGCTGGCGCTGGAGATGTTCTTGATCTGTGCTGGTAGCAGAGTGGTGGAGGTGAACTCGGGCGAGGTCGCCAGCGAGTTGCCGATACCAAAGGGATGGATGCCGAACTCCACCTGAGGGAAGTCGGGCTGTGAACCGCCGCCCCCGCAGGCGCCGCGGTTGAAGGTCCAGCCGAAGCTGCGATCCTCCGCGACGAAGACGCTCATTTGGCTGTCACAACCGCGCTCCGCCGAGCCCCAGTTGTTGTTGAGGATGCGGATCTCACCGAGTCGAAGGTAGTCTTGCACCACTGCGGTCGAGTCCCCCGGCGCGGCATTCATCTTGCCGTTCTGGTCGACGTCGGGCTGCGTCTCTTGGCCTCCCATCTCGTCCACCGGTCCCGAAGGTTCTGCGTCGGGTGCTGGCTCCGGTGTGCCCTCGCCAGCAGCTGGCGTCTGCTCACCTGTGGCAGGCACGCCGCCGGCCGGTTCGCTCCCCACGGGTTCACTGCTGGTCGGTTCGCTGCCGCTCGGCTCTGCGCCAGCAGGTCCGCTGACTGGAGTGGGGCTAGCGGGAGTTGCGCCCGCGACGGGCGTTCCCGCGGGTTCTCCGCCCGACGGTGCGGCGGGTGATGGTTCGCCTGCGACGGGCGTGCCACCTGCCGGCGTGCTGACACCGCCCGACTGAGGGGTGGCACTGCCGCCGTTGGTCGTCGCTTGAGGCGTCGTGTCGGCGCTACCGGTGGCGCTACCCGTATCGGTGCCGCTTTCGTCGTCGCCCGAGCAGGCTATCGAGATTGCGCTCAACCCACCGATCGCGGCCCATGTCACCAACGCAGAAACTCTTCTCATCACTGTCCTTCTTCCTGGCACCGAGTTCGGCGCCGCCCACCGCCCGCAAATACCATCCGACCATTTGAAGCTGTTGGCGCGCGCGCGGAGGTCTTTGGGAATGTCAGGTATTTCGCTAGGGCGCTAGACCCCCCGCTCCCGGCGCCGGAGCGACGAGAAAATTGAGCGCACACCCAAATTCGCCACCCCATGAGCGCGTCGGCTGAGATCACCCGGGACGCGTCTGACGTCGCGTACCGACCAGGCGCTGTGCCGCCGCTCTCACCGCGCGCGGGAATCATCGCAGTTTGCGTCGTGGAGGGAATTTCCGTACGGCCTACGGCGCGGCGTCCGAAAAGCATCGCATTTCCGTGGTTGCCAGCGCGCTCTCCAAGAACAGCTGCTCCAGCTCTTTGACGTCGTTCGGCGGATTCGGGATCGACTCCACGCTGAGCGCGTAGACCACGAACGCGTACTCATCCGTGTTCGGTCCAACCAGACCAGGGCAGGGGCCGAGAAAGCCAACGGGGTTCAACGGGGTGTACTGCTTCGACCCCGCCGGCTCGGCCGGCTCTGCGCCGGAGATTTCCCCGCCGGGCAAGCTGGTGACGTCCGGCGGGATGTCCCACATCGCCCAATGGTACGCGTTCTGATCTGGGGAAAGGGTCAGGTCGATGAAGGTGATCGCATAGCTGAGAGTACCTCCTGGTCCTGCCGTCCAGCTCAGATCTGGAATGGGTCCGGTGCTGAATTGCTTGCCCTCGCAGGTGAACTCGTCCGGGAGCTCATCACCGTCGGAGAAGGCCGTGCTGGTGAGAGTGAACTCACCAGCGGGTGTTTCGCCTGCGCCTCCCATGCCCAGCATGTCGTCCATGTCCATCGACATACCGCCCGCGCCGCCGGCGCTGTCAGGCGCTTCGAGATCCTCGCTGCTTGCTCCACCTGCACTCGCCTCCGCCCCGGCGGCTCCCGTTGCTGGATCAGGTTCGACAGGCACCCCCGCGCCGCCGGCGTTGTCTTCGGAAGGCGTTTCGACGGACGGGGTTCCGCCAGCACCCGGAGTTTGCGCGCTCGGTTGGGCAGCGGGCGAGCTTGGTGCGCTGGTTGGGTTGGGCTGGGCTGACGGCATGGGTGCCGTGCTGCCCCCGGCGCTGCCGACCGTCGTGCTTCCTGGGCTGGTGGGAGCGGGCGAACCCGAGGGGCCGGGCACTGCCGTGGTGGGACTCGAGCTGCCAGCGGTGACCGAGTCGCTGCCGGAGTCATCGGTCTGTTCACCGCACGCCATCATCGAGATGGTGCACGAAGTGGTCAAGAGAGCCGTCTTCAGAAGGTGTCGCATCGCGTTGGGTTTCTATCCCTCACGCGAAGCGTGCGCTACCGGCGATCGAAGTCTCGCGCCATCCTGGGTCGTTTGTGCGGAGATGCGTCGATATCTTCACCCCGCAAGCGGAATAGTTCCCGACGTCGTGGAGCGACAAACCGTATTTCCCAGGCAAGAAAACAAAGTATGAGACCTCACAGGTGGCCTGGTCAAAGCCGTTCGTAGCGTTGCAGCGCTGCTGGTGACATCACTCGTGGGCGATGTCACATGCCGCGTTCGGCTACGCCGCTGTCTGCCGGGTCGTCCTCAGTCGTGTCGTCTGGGGTGACCGATGCTTCTGGGCTAACAGTGCCTTGGTCGCCATCTCGAGCCCGTTGCGGACCTTCTGCATCGTATGCCCGGCGCTCCAGCCTCCGTGAGTCGCGCTGCGTCGGCGGAAGCATCGGGACCCAGCTGGGTGGAGCGGCCTCGGGCGTTTGCGCCACGCCGTTGGGGATGGCGGGCGTCGCTTGCCCGGCGCGGGGCTCACGCAAGCGGCGGCAAAGAGTCGGAGGGTGCGGTGTC
>JBNKZR010000025.1:0-32407 GCA_050301735.1 Polyangiaceae bacterium
GAACGCCAACTCGTCTCCCGTTTGAAGTCGGCGAATGGCACCCTCGCGCTGCCCATTGACCCACGTACCATTCGTGCTCGCCAGATCGCGAACGTACCAGTGCTCCGCCCTCCAATAGATGATCGCGTGCTCCTGAGACGCCGTCGATGAGTCGAGCCGCCAATCCGCAGCACTGCCGCGACCGATAGCGAGGCGTGGGCCGGGAGAAAGGAAGCTCCCGTCGCGGATTCTCTGCAGGATCGCCATCGTGCGGTTCTGGTTGCCTCGTGAAGTCCAATCGTGCGCAAGCTGGACATCGCTGGCGCGCGGTGAACGCTGGCCAAGTCTATCCAATGTCTTGCCGCTGTGCATCACCTGGCATGGGCCGCTGCCGCTTCACGCGAGGGATCGCACCTGCGGCGAGGTGAGGCGGGTGGCTTTTCAGCGGTAGCTGAACGGGTTTCTCGCGTCGCTGCGCGTGCCCGAGCTCGCGGCAGGCCGTTCCCGTGTCATCGTCGGTACCGTTTTTTCGGTAGGCGCCCGTTCCAGCGCGTGCGCAGACTCCGCGATGGGCGCCGTGCCGTCAGCCCTACCGCCTGGCGTCGCGTCGGAGACGGCAGGGTCCACGAGTTGCGGCGAGTTGTTGGGTGACTGGCTGCTAGCTCTCTGAGCGTGTTCGCCTGGCGCGTTCTGGGTTCGCCGATCTGGCTGCTGGTCGAGGTGTTCCACGGCATCCTTCTTGCCCGCCTCCACCGCGAGTCGGATTGCCTCTGAGGAGTCATGCTCGAGAGGCAGGAAGTGATCAGATGATGGCTTTGCCGTGTTCTCTTCTGTGACTGTCGTCGAGTTCGGGAGCTCATGTTGTCCAGTGGCGCGACTCTTGGGCCGTGCCACCAAGAACGCAGCGAGCATCACGGTGGCTGTCGCCGCTGCTCCAAGCCAAGCCAGTTGCCAACCACTCAGCCGGCGCCGGGTGTCGAGCTTTCCCATGAGTGAGGCAGTTGCCGTGGATTCGAAGTGGGGTACCGGCGCCGATTGCAGGGCTTTCGTCAACGCTTCGGCGAAGGCGGCGGCGGTTGGGAAACGCTTCTCGGGGTCACGTTGAGTGGCTTTGGCGAACCAGGCATCGAACTCGGCCGGTACCGGTGCGTGAGCAGACGGGCGTGGGAGCGCGCGATTACAGACTTGATCGACCAGCTCAGCAGGGCTCGATGCCGCGAACACTCGCTTGCCAACGACGCACTCGTAGCTGATGAGCGCAAGTGACCAGAGATCGCTCGCCGGGCCCACGCTTCTCGGGTCGCGTGCTTGTTCGGGGCTGAGATACTGCGGCGTCCCGAGGAAGTCACCTGAAGACGTCTGCTCCGCTGCCCAGTCCTTGGCGACTCCGAAGTCGAGCAGCCTCACCTGCGCACCGCGCTCGAGGAAGATGTTGCTGGGTTTTAGATCACGGTGAATGACGCCAGCCTCGTGCGCTCGGCTCAGTCCTCGAGCTACTTGGGAAACGATGGAAATTGCCTCCGTCGGGAGCAGTCGGCTGCCGAACAACATGCGTTCTGCCAGTGTTTGCCCTTGGAGGTATTCCATGACCAGCAGCGAGAACCCACGATACGTCCCGGCGTCGAACACTCGACACAGATTGGGACCCGCCAGGGACGCCCCGATGCGCGCCTCCTGCTCGAAGCGCTGCAACGAACGCGCTTCCCGGCTCAGACTTGCTTTGATCGCCACCGGGCAATCCAGGACCACGTGGCGAGCACGCCAGACTTCTCCCATGGCACCTCCCCCGATGCGCTCCTCCAATACGTATCGCTCCAAAACCCGGGTACCAACACATAGTACGTCCGTGCTCTGTTCATCGGCTGGAGGGAATGACGCCGTGCCGTTCATCAGAAGGCACCAAACATCCCGACGCTCGAAGGGCCGAAGTGCAATCCTACGTTCGTACCAGGCCGCAGCGTCGAGTCAGGGCTCCACAAGACCAACGCGAGGCCGCCGAGGGCGATGGCTCCTCCCGCGATGCCCACGGCGTAGCTGACGGCGAGCCGCTCTCTGGCGCGACTGCGAGCGGCAAGGCCATCCGCTGAACATCGATTGTCCGCGTCGCAGTCCGCACGTCGAGCCGCCGTCATGGCGGCGTCGCCGTAGAGCGTTGCCCCCACCATACTAGCCGCGCCAATCGTCAGCACGCCAACCCCTGTCCAGCGCCACGGGTTGTGCGGGGTTGAAAGCGCTTCGGTCGATATCTGTCGCGCTGAGCCCGCGTCGCCTTGCTCATGGGGCGCTGTCGTGCTGGTTGGCGCCGGTAGTTGTGGGGGCAAGGTTTGCGCTTGCGGGGGCGCAGCCGTCGCGTCGGGCGCCAACGCACTCCAGATGACCAACTCGACCCACATCGGCCGCTGTCCATTTTTTGGCCCGGACAAGACCACGGTGTGCTGACGTCGGTACTCCCCGGGGCCTTCGACGCGGACGTTGTGGGGCCCGGGGTCCAAACGCAAGGGTACACCCAAGCGCCCGTCGGCGAGTTCGTCACCGTCGAGTTCGATGCGCGCCTCTGCGTTGCGGTTGGGTGCGTTGATGGTGAGGCGTGGACTCATCTCGTCGAGGCGTTTGGCTTCCGCTTGGGCGAAATCGAGGCGTTCGTGATCCTCGACTCGCGCCGCCAGCTGACTCGCCTCGCCGAACGTGCCTGCGGCGCTGGCGTAGAGCCGTCGGCGCTCGAGGCAGTGGCCGAGATTGAGCAAGGTACCGACTCGTGGCTCCAGCGCTTGGCTGCGTCGAAAGTGGTCGCATGCCGTCTCGAGGTGCCCTTCATCCAACGCCGCGCGACCCTGTTGGAACAACGTTTCAGCTTCGGAGGCGGATTGCGCTCGGACAATCGTGGGCCGAAGCAGAAGTACCATCATGAGTAGTTGAGCACCCGTCGCCAGTTGGAAGACTCTTCGCACCTGATTGGCTCCTGGTCTCAGAAGGTGAGCGCTGGTGTCGGTTCGAAGCGTGGGGTCATGTCGTTCGGGCCCATTCCCAGTTGTCCGTACTCACCGTGTCCCCAGCACTCGAGCGTCTCATCGGTCAGCGTGACGCAATTGTGCCAACTTCCGCTCGCGAGTTCTCGCACGCCACTATCCGGTGCGATGATCTGCACGGGAGAGAACTGGTTCGCCGTGCTGTTAGGTCCATTGCCCAGCTGGCCCTTATCGTCCGAACCCCAGCACCACACCGAGTTGTCAGCCAACAGCGAGCACACGTGGAGAGCGCCGACTTCCAGCACCAACACGTCGGAGAGCGATTGGACGGCGACGGGAGAATGTACTCGCAGTTCGGTTGTCGGCCCGTTGCCTATTTGACCCCACTCGGCGTATCCCCAGCACTTCGCCGAGCCGTCTCGCAGGACCGCGCAGGTGCTGGTGCTGCCCGCAGCGACGCTCGTCGCGTCGGTGATGTCGTCCACCAAGGTGGGCGCATACTTGTTGGATTGATTCGCTTCACCATCACCGATCTGGCCCCAGTAGTCCCAGCCCCAACACTTGATCGAACCATCGTCGAGCAGCGCGCAGGCGTGCAACGCACCCAGGGCGAGTCCGATGCAACGTGCGCCCAGGTCATCCACCGGAACGGGGTTGGGTTTGGTGAGCGATGGGTCCGTCGATTCGCCGAGTTGTCCTTCGATGTCCGAGCCCCAGCACTCGACGACGCCAGTGCTCAGCAGGGCGCAGCTGAAGTAGGTGCCCGCTTGCACGTCGACGGCGCCGGTCAGTCCTCGGACGGTGACGGCGCCAGCATTCTGCGGGGCTGCCCTGGAGCCGTCGCCAAGCTGTCCTTCCGAGTTGTCGCCCCAGCACCGAACGGTGCCATCCGCGAGCAACGCGCACGTATGCGTCTGGCCCGCTGAGATTGAGATGGCATCCGAGACCCCGAGTACGTCCACCGGAGCGAAGCGATTGCTCGGTGAAACGTCACCGTCCCCCATTTGACCGTACGCGTTGTTTCCCCAGCACTGGGCGCCTCCGGTTTCGGTCAGCATGCACGTGTGGTACTCCCCGCCTGCGACGCGTCTCCAACGAACCCCTTTGAAGTCTTCGAGGGAGAGTTCCGGCGTCGTCGAGGAGTCGGGGGCGTCGACCGTGAGTGGCGTGTCGTTCGCCTCTACCGGCTCGGCGTTGGTTTTGCCGCCGTCGAGCTGGGTCGTGGGGGGGCCGGAAACATCTCCATCGACGTGTTGGTCGCCTTGTCCGGGTGTTTGACTGCCGTCGACTTCGACGCTGATTGTCGGGTCGTCCTGCGCCGCGGCATCCGAGCTCGTGCTCGCATCTGGGACGTCGCTGGCCGACGCTTTCGACTCCCCCGCGTCAGAGTGCCCTCCGGCATCTACTAGCTCGTTTGGGTCTGTTGCGCCCGAGGCGACGAGGGGAGCGCCAGCATCCATGCCAGTTCGCTCCGGCGGCTCTCGCAGAGTGCCCGGGTCGATACTGCATGAGAGGACCAACAACAACCACGGCAGCTGCCCCGCGTGACGCGCCATCCACTCTTCAAGTAGCAATCGACGGGGCATTCAGTCCAGCGGTTTGCCGCGGCAAAGCCACGCTACGGTTCGGACTGGAACGAATCGAGCTTCGACCGAGCGCGAGTTCGGGTCGACACCGAAATCGGTCGAAATAGGGAACCGTGGTTCGCTCCGCTACCTATGCGGCCGGCGCCCTCGAAGCGGTGCCCCAAACCAGGGAGTGACATGATGAGAAATACTTGGATGGCAGCCGTCGCGACGTCGGTGTTGGCGATCTACGCTTGCACGGGCAGCGATGGCGATTTCGTGCAGGTTTCGTCAAGCGAGACAAAACAAGCACTGGGGACCTCACCCGCAACGTGGGTGTCGCAGGGGCCCGCTCCCGTCAGGGGCGGAAGCGCGGCGACTCGGTTGACGGCGTTCGCCAAGGACGTGGCCGGTGCGGTTCATCCGATCGCAGCACATCCGACCGACCCGAACATCGTCTACGTCGGCACGACTGGCGGCGGCGTGTTCAAGACGTTGCAGGCGGATACCCAACCTCCGTTCGATCCACCGTTCCCTCTTCCGCCACCTCCACGGATCAACTGGATCCCACTGACGGACGACAAGCCCTCCCTCTCCATCTCCGCTCTGACTCTCGACCCCAAGGACAGCGATTCGCTGGCGGCGGGTACCGGAGCGTACAGCAGCCTTGGGGAGGGCTGGGGTCAGGCTGGGTACATTTATGTCAGTCGCAACGGAGGCAAGTCCTTTGTCACGGTGGACGAGCCAAGCCTCCAGGGCTTCACGATATCGAAACTCGTTCTTCGAGGGAGCTCTCTCTACGTCGCTTCGGATAGGGAGGGCGACGGGCGGCTGATGCTCGGAACCGAGCAGCCCAAGACGGGTTGGACGTTCACCAGTCTCGGCGCGTCTGGTGACCTCCCGAGCAGCTTTGGCGCGGTCTTCGACTTGGAGGCAGATCCCACCTCACCGACGCGTTTCTATGCGGTCGTCGGCAGTCGCGATTCGACGGCGGATCTGGGCGATTCGGGTCTGTACCGAAGCGATGCTTCTGGAAAGAACTGGGTCCGTATCTCCGACAACGACCTGACGGGCGCTCTGCCCTTGGCGCTTCGCTATTCGAACAACGCCCGCATCGCGGTTGCGTCGAACGGTCGCCTCTACGTGCTCGTCACGACCCTGGGGCAGCCCGTCTACATCGGCAGCTCGCCGGATGGCGGCCAGACTTGGGTGCCGATGGAGCTGCCGCTCTTTCCTGCGCCTGAACCAGTCGCGACTCCGGGGCTTCCGCCGCCTTTGGGCATCGTGAGCGTGAGCAATGCACTGCCGATGGTGGTGCAGACCAACGGCAACCACGGTTTCGACTTCAACGCCGCCGTACGCGTTCGCATCAGCGGAGTCAGTGGTCTTCCTGCTGCAAATGGCGATTTCGTCATCGCACCCTTTGTGCCGCCGGGGACGACGTCCGAATCACCAAACCAGTTCGTGCTCGTGGATCGAATCACCAACGCCAACGTCGATGGTTCTTCGAGTCCCACGCCAGGCACGGGTGGTGTCGTCAAGCCCTACCTCGGCACGCAGATCGGCAGGGCTCTGATGGCGAGTCTCGCAGTCGACCCGCAGAATCCCAACGTGATCTACGTCGGGGGCCACTCTGGGAACGACTTCATCGGGACGCCAAACAACGTCATCGTCCGGGGAAACATCAACAACCTAGCTGATGGCAAGATCCCTTCCTCTCAATGGACCCACATCGTCGGCAATGGCACGAGTAACAACACCGTGCCCCACACGGAAACGCGCGACATCGCATTTGATGCCAACGGGCGTCTACTTTCTTCGAGTGATGGCGGCATCGTTCGACACAGCAACGCTGCCGGCCTCGGTGACTGGTTCAACTTGAACGGCAATCTGAACTCGGCTGAGGTACGCTCCGTCAGTATCGATCCGCTCACCGGTTCGCTCATCGTCGGTTTGCAGGACAATGGAACGTCCGTGCAGAACCCGGGCAAGTTTGGAATTCCCTCAGCCTGGGACCTGATCCTGGGGGCAGACGGCACGGACACGGGGACGATCATCGACACCACGACGTCACCGTCCAGCACCCTGAGGTACTTCTCGGCCCAGAAGGGCGATCTCCGGCGCCAGAACTTCGACATCAACGGCAATGGCATCGGTAGCGACCAGAAACTTGCCCTCGTTGCAGGGACCGCGGCGCTGACGGATGGTCCTTTTCAGACGAACTATGCGGTGAACAACGTTGGCACCCCCGCGAACGTGAACCGCTTGGTCATCGGATGGTCCGACGCGGTTTACGAGTCGAACGACCGAGGCGACACCTTGACCAAGGTGAACGGCTCGCCGCCCGAAGCCCTGAACTTCGCCTACGGACACTCGAGCAACGCCAACGACCTTTGGATCGCAGCAGGCGGCAACGGCTTGTTCCGACGACAGGTTCAGGGCAACGGTGCAACTCAGTTGCCTCTGTCGATGCCCGCATATGACGTCGTGCTGTCGCCCACCGCCTCTGGCGTGGCTTACGTCGTCGGCGATGGCGGCGTCTTCTACACGGATAACGGTGGTCAAAACTTCGAGGATATCACGGGCGATCTTCCAGCTCCGGTGGGCATCGTTCGTGCGGTGGAGTACATCCCGAGCGGTAAGCGGGCGCGCATCGTCGTCGGTGTTTCGGGGCGCTTTGGCGCCCTTGCCGCCGCGCCGGGAGTGTTCATGATGGCCGTGGACAACCCCGGAGTGTGGACCCGTGTCGGCGATGGTCTGCCGCACGCTGGCGTCATGGATTTGGACTACGACAAGCCTCGCGACTTGCTCGCGGCTGGCCTGGGTGGACGCGGCGTATGGACGCTCTCTCCGGTCAAGGATCTCGACCTCGCACCGGTGACGGATTGTAGCTACATCATCCGCAATGCGGACGACACGTGCAGAGCAAAGGCCAGCTACAAAGACGTGCTCACTACTCTTTCCGATCCGGAAGGCGATCCTGTCACCTGCGTGATGAAGCCGAGCGGGTCCTTTCCACTCGGCTCAACTCCCGTCGAAGTCACGTGCTACGACTCCTTGGGTGCTGGTAGTCAGTGCACGGGCAACGTTTCCGTCCATGACAGGACTCCGCCGGTGTTCACTTTCGTGCCAGCGGACATCGTCAGCATGAATTGCAGTGGCTTGAATCTGGGTATAGCTGAAGCGGAAGATACCTGTGGCAACACCTTCGTGTCCAATGACGCGCCAGCCAAGTTCCCTCCAGGTACCACCACGGTGACTTGGACTGCGACTGACGGCTGGGGGAACACCACGAAGGCCACTCAGCGGGTCACGGTGTTTCTCGGTGACGACCCGACGTGTTGTCCTGATGGGACCAACGTCATCCTCGGGACGTCCAACGACGACAACCTGAACGGTACGCCTGGTTCGGACTGTATCTTGGGTCTCAACGCGCAAGACACGATCAACGGCAATGGTGGCGTCGACTACATCTCTGGCGGCGAGGGTGACGACATCCTCGACGGCGGTAGTGGCGACGACATCGTCTCCGGCGGCTCAGGTCAGGATAGGCTCAGCGGCGGCGACGGCAACGACATCCTGCTGGGGCATGGTGGCGACGACCTGCTCTACGGCAACGTCGGTGACGATACCCTCTACGGCGGCCAGGGCCAGGACCAGCTCTACGGGCAAGAGGGCAACGATGTCCTGTTGGGCGAGGGCGGCAACGACCAGTTGTACGGCGGCGACGACGACGACGATCTGGTCGGAGGCGGACTCAGCGACCAGTGTGACGGCGGTTCTGGCAACAACACCTTCGTCACTTGTGAGATACCGGGTACCGACTCGTGTGTCGACGGATCTCAGAACGGCACCGAGACGGGGAGCGACTGCGGTGGCTACTGTCCGGACGAGTGCGGCGTCGATGAAGGCTGCTCGAGCAGCAACGATTGCGAGAGCGGGATCTGTCTGAGCCAGGCTTGTGGCGCGGGAGATCCTGCGAGTGGTGGCAGCGCGACGTCGGTCACCGGAACGATCACGATGATGACGGACTGGGGTTCGGGCTACTGCGCTGTGGTCAACGTACTCAACAGCGCCAAAGACCCAGTCGTCGATTGGTCGGTGACCATCGACTTGCCGCAGTCCAACGTCTTCACCGAGTGGAATGGTACTTTCACGAGCTCGTCCGGAATGCCAACGGTGGCTCCGTCGTACGCTTGGAACCAACAGATCGACCCCGGTACGATCGATTCATCGATTGGGTTCTGTGCGAATCGTGATTGGGGCACGTACGGCATGCCGACGGTCGTGGAGGTCGTGCCCTCCTTCTGAGTGGGATGTTATCAAATGGGTTGAGTCCTCGTGGCTTGACCAAGTAGCTTGTCGATCTCAGCAGAAGCCCTGCTGGCGTAGTTGCTGTCAGCAGGGCTTCTGTGTTCGTCTGTTCAACCTTTCCTAGACCAGTGAACACTGCAAGACGTCGAGCAACACACTGCGGTGGCTCTTTTCAGAGGATCGCGCGCATGGGAGCATTCGCTGGGCTCCTGCTCCGAGCACCTTCGGTACACGCGTCTCCTGACGACCCACCGGCAGGCCCAGACGCCCAGGTGGAGCCGGTGGTCGAGGTGTCCGTCGAGGGCGTTCGACGACCTAACGACCCCACGGAGTCCGAGCTGACGTACACGACGGAAGCGGAGCAAATTCGTGCGAGCACTCCAACTTCCCTGGTAGATGCCATGCGCTACCGTCCTGGAGTCTCGGTACAGCAAACGACGCCGGGTCAAGGCACGCTTCAAATTCGTGGGTTCTCAGGCAGAGCGGTCGTGCACGTCGTGGATGGAGTTCGCCTCAATACCGCATTCTTTCGCGCAGGAAACAATCCCTACGTCAGCCTAGTGGACCCGTTCTCGCTGCAGTTCCTGGAGGTGGTCGCCGGTCCCGCCTCGGCGAGCTACGGAAGCGACGGTTTGGGCGGTGCCGTCGTCATGCGAACGCCTCTGGCCGGGTACTCCAGCGAGCCTCGCTTGGCGACTTGTGTGTATCAGAGTCTCGGCAGCAACCCGCTGGGTGGAGCTTCTCACTTGCAGACCAGCTACAGCACGATGAGTTGGGCGGCGTCAGCAGGAATGACTCTGCTGAACTATGGAGACGTGTACCCAGGGGGTGAAGTGAAGGCGCCCGTCAGGGGGGCCTTCATCGGCCTGCGGTCGGAGGCCGATGGCATCTATCATCCGACTTTGGAACGAGCTCAAGCAGGGACTGCCTTCAACTACTACGCGGCCAACACGAGTCTACAGCACCGGATAGCTCCAGGCTTGCAGCTGGTTCACCGCGCGCAGTTCAGCGTGCGCCCCGAGCTACTGCGGTACGATCAGATCAATCCGCTGTTCGCCGCGGGAGCGCCGGCGCGAGCTGATGACGCCCTACGTCCGATGTACCGGGCATTGGTGTCATCGACGCTGCAAGGGCGCGCTCTCGATAGTTGGTACGACGAGTTTCAGGTGCAACTCGCGTGGCAGCGCATCGCCGAAGGGAGGGAAAGTCGCAACTTCGACGAAGTGTGTGCCAGCGGTGCTGGAGAGCCACCAGACTGTGACTCGTCGACTGTGTTGCTACCGAGTGGTACGCGAGGGGACGAAACGAATGCTTCTGACCAGTTCAGCGCTCGGGCGCAAGTGCGTTTGGGCAACGACCGCGATTCGACCGTTGCCACCCTGGGGGTGGAAGCTTCCCATGATGTGCTGTCGAGCACTGCAAGAGACGTCGAGCTTCAGACTGGCGAAGTCGAGCCTGCCGTATCGAGGTACCCGGATGGCTCCGCTCAGAGTCAGGCTTCCGCGTTTGGTCGCCTCAGCCAAGCGTTGCTCACACGCTTGCGTGTGACCGCCGCAGGGCGTGTGGGCATCTACGATCTCGACGTCACGACTCGACCTGAACCCGAGCCAAGCCCTGCCCAAGAGCTCACCCAGCTTGGCGGTGCCGCCCAGGTGGGTCTGTTGTGGTTGGCGACCCGTGGCTTGGCTGTCGTTGCCAATCTCGGTACGGGTCTTCGAACTCCGAACGTTCAGGATTTGGCGTCGGTCGGCACCCGCGCAGGCGGGCGCTTTCAAGTTGCGAACGCGGATCTGGGGCCGGAAACGAGCTTGGGCGCCGATCTAGGACTGAAGTTGGATCATCGGCGTTTGCGAGGACGAGTGGCGCTGTTCTGGCTGCAGCAAGATGGCGCTATCGTTCTCGCTCCAACGACTCTCGGGGGTGCTCAGGTTACCGACGGCGGTGAAGCGATCGTACGCAGTGTCAACGCTGGAGCGGTCCAGACCTACGGCACCGAGGGCGTTCTGGAATTGCGGGTTCTTTCTCAGTGGGAGCTCTTCTCTCGCTGGCTGTCGATGTTGGGTGAACAGAGGAACCCGCCAGCGACGGGCCTTCCGGCAGTGACTCCCGCGGACCGTATCGCTCCGATCCAAGGAGAGCTCGGCGCCCGCTACTTGGTTTCTCGACAAAGCAGCGTCGAGGTGTTCGTGGCTGGGCGCAAACGGCAGCAACGCCTGAACGACCCAACCAACCTCGACGACAACCGTATCCCTACCGGCGGAACGCCGGGCTATGTGACCTATAATGCGCGGGTCAGTCACGCGTTGTCGAGGCAACTTCGAGCACGGCTGTCGCTCGACAACATCACCAACGAAGCCGTGCTAGAGCACGGGAGTGGATTCTATCGGGCCGGGTTCAATGCTACGCTCGCCGTGGAAGGTAGCTTCGACTCCGGGACGCACTGACGAAAACTCATCTTCTGCTTCCGTTGCGGCGAGGCCTATCAACGAGACGAAAGACGCAACGCAAGCCAGACCAGGTTTCGTCGATGGCGCAGATCTTGTTGTCGACCAAGCCCGCTTGCAGAGCGCTTTTCCTCACGACATCTCCGCTGAGGTTTGACGCGACTCCCGAAGCTTTTTTGGGCCAGGCCAACCAGAGACCACCCGCGGGGGACAATCTACTCTTCAGTCTGTCGATGGCTGCATTCAGTTTGGCGCTCGACGTGCAGAAGAAGACGATGACGTCGAAGTCAGCCGTGCCGCGCAGGCTCCGAACTACCTTCACTCCCTCCGGCAGCGAACCCAGCGTGCTCGCGAAGCCATCAGGTGCACCCAGCAACGCCAAGGAACAATTGGCTTTGATGCCGAGTTTGCGGACCAGCGGTGTGCCCGAATAGCCGGCAGTCTCCATGCGCTCGCGGGTGGGCCTCATCTTCGAGTTCTTCGACGCGGCGGAGGCGTTGCGTGTGCTTGCCACGTTGCCAGTGTATCGGGGGCAACAATCGGCGTCTAGCCGGGCCGACCCGGCGGAGCCCGCGACCCTACTCCGGAGGTAGGCAGTAGGCGGCGCCCGTCGGGTTGCCGTCGCTGTCCGAAAACGGGATGAAGCTCCCCTCGCACAGCGAGTAGCAGTACATTTCGGAATCGGGATCGGGATCACAATAGCGGGCACACGTGTTGATGCGACTCGGGCAACTGAAACCCGCCATGCAATCGGGGTTTGCCTCGCAGGCGCCGTACTCGGGCACGGTGCCGGCGACCGCGCAATAGGGCGTCGATGAACTGTAGCAACCCAGCCCCTCGCCGCAGTCTTGCAGGAGCACGCTGCATTCAGCGCTCTCCTTGGGCTCGGGTAGTGGGTCCGTCGTGGTGCGGCGTCGGCCGAGACGCGTGTTCAACGTTGCGCGACCGCCGGTGCGCGCCTCGAAAGATTCGAGACCTCCGGTTGCAGGACCATGATTGCCGAACGCCTCTTGCCACGCGGACACTTGGGCCAATATCTCGTCGCTCGCTGGTGCGTCGGACACGACGAGGAAGGCGCCGGCGAACGCGCGCTCTTCGTCGGACTTGAGCGGCACCTCGCCGTGAAGGGCGAGCACGTCCGTGAAGGGGATCTCGCCGATGCCGCCCGCTTGAATCAGGTACTTGTCGGTGGCTTCGTCGACCGTCGTGTCCGTCCAAGAACAGTCTTCGAACACGAGCGTCCGGTCCGGCATCTCCGAGACGGGCAGCAGTCCCATCAGGTACAGCTCGAGCGGTGCGTAGTCGGCGGAGCGGTTCACGTGTGGAGCAAACCTGTCGACCAGGTAAGAGAAGCGGCCGTCGTCGCCGGGCGTGCAATCTGGAGGCAAGGCTCCGGCGGGTTCGAAGCATTCCAACGTGCTTTCATCCCAACCACCCAGCTGTCCATGGACGCTCGTCAACCCCCAATGGCTACTGAACTCTCCGTCTCGATCTTGCCCGAAGCCCAAACTGGGGTCGAGGTGCGCCGCCCAGTAGTGGGCGAGCTCGTGCTCCAGTGGGGGGGAGCTGTCCCCCTGTCCGCCGATGGCACCGAGCAGTCGCTCGCTGCCGTGTTCGAAGGAACGGTCAACCGCACGGACGTCCCCAGTTGCCGCTTGCGCAGGACGGGTGATTGGGATGAAGGTCGCCGTCGCCGTCGCGTCCGCTACCTCATGATCGGTCAAGATGAAGAGGAAGTCGTACTCGTCGAGGTAGTATTGATAGAACTGTGTGGTCGCTGCCGTCAAACCGGCCTCGCCATCGCCGCGTAGCAAGTCCTCGACCTGCTGCACTGCGTCCGGATTGACCAAGTTGACGATGTGTTCGTACTCGCGGCTGCCTTCTGGCAACTCGATGACGTCGCCAGTGGTGGACGTCTGGGCACCCCCGGCCCCGCTCTGTGGTCCGTCGTCGTCACTTCCTGCTCCAGCGCTGCCCTCTTGGGTTGGGTCATCGCTGGCGTCGCCGGAGTCGGAGTTTTCTGTGCCGCCGCTGCCACCGGTGGCAGTGTCAGCCATCGTGCTGTCGCCAGCGGCTCCGCCAGCGCCGCTAGCTTCGTCCGTACCGCCGCTATTGGCGTTCGCTGTCTCCGCTGAGGAGCTGGTGCTCGGTGCAACCGTGACGGACCCGCTGCCAGGTGTGGTGCTCTCCGGTGGCGATGAAGCGCCCGCGCTGCCGTCGCCAGCGGCTGGCGACCCGCCGTCGCTTTCATCAGTGCAACTGGCTAGCGTCGACGTTCCGAGTATGCACGCCGCCACTGCCCCCCAGGTCCTCACACCTCTCCCGTTGGCCATGGGCTACGTTAGCTCGTTCGCACGCAACGCGCATAGCGCGCCACTGACTTCGTGCTCGAGGGCGCGGGCGTCCACTGTTGCACCAGTGCGACAGGTACTGTTGACCCGGCGAAGCCACGCACCTGGCGAGACCGCGATCGCCTGCTCGCGCAGCTCGAGTGGCGGAGAGTGCCGTTCTTGGGAAAGGTGAGACGTGCGGTTGTTGGGGTAACCGGAAGGACCCCTTGAAGGTGCACGGATTCTTGCTGGTGCTCTCAGGTACTCGTTGCCGGGGTAGGTGTCTGCGGCAGCGTCCGTCTCTCTTCGGGTCGGCATGAGCCTCGGGGGCTCGAGGACGTCGCTGGTGGTTCCGGCGCGAGCACGACGCCACGCTGGTGGCGGACACCGAGCTCAGTTCGAAGCAAGCTGGACCCAGCGCTCCTCGTCGCATCAACGGATTCTTCGTTCAGGAGTCTGGGTCGGTGCCCTCGTGTAGAATGTCACTCCGGTGCGATTCCGAGGGGGGCCGTGGGTGCGCACTCCGCCACAGACGCGCTTCGTGAGCCGCGGTCTCGTCGAATCTCCATTGCCCCTCACGCTTTGCTGTCGCCGCGCCTTGGGGCCAGGTTAAGCTCCGGCGCTGGAGGTTTCGTCATGAATACAAATGCCAAGGCGCTAGCGGCGTTGCTCACCATTGGGGTCGTCGGGTGTGACAGCGGGGACGCCAACAAGAGCTGGTCGGAGTTTTCACGCTGCATGGTCGGGGATGGAGTGACGGAGCCGTCGCAGGTTGCCGCTCGCATTCGCAGCATCGAGCTGACCGAGCGCCAGCCGCCGGAACTGTGGGACGCGAAGAGCCAGTGGCCCGGTCGCTGCGAACCCTACGCTAACGCGCTCTACTCCAGTCTTGGGTCCAGCACGGAGCACAAGATGATGAAGCGCGCCCTGAAGCAGGTGGGCTGCAAGGACGCCGAGTCACCGGGCTGCAAGTTCGAACCCGGTGGTGCCATTCTGCCGGTCGCCGCGGAACTCTGGGAGAGCGCTGCCGTTGCCAAGCTGGAGCCAGTGCCCAACGTGGAAGTGCCGCTCCCGAAATTCGATGTGCAGGTCCAGTCCCCCGAGGGCTGGAAGCCCTTGGCTCCCACCGGCTACGAGCTGGCCGACACCCAGCTCACTGGTTCCGGCACGCTTCGCGTGTTGATGAAGCACCGCGACGCTCCGTTGCTCATCTGTGACACGGCCGCTGCGGGCACAAAGTGCACTCCCGTTTCGAAGGACGTGCCGAAGCTGGCGTATCAAAGCGTCAAGTTGCTCCAAGACGATGAGCCGATCTTGATCGGTCTCACGGCAGATGGGCGACAGGCCTACCTCGCCACGACGGGCGAGTCCGTCGATTTTCGTGGCAGCGCGAGAGACGGCTTGGTCATCGAAGAAGGGGCGGACGGCGCTGGGGTGCTGGCGATCCTGATGGCGAAGGGAAAAGCCAGAGGCGAGGCTGAGTTCGGTCCCGAAGTGACGGCGAAGGCAAAGCCGGTGACGGTGGATACTTTCGCCAGCTGGACGCACGGTGATGACACCGAAGTGAAGTGGCAATTCGCCAGCGTGAGTGGCAAGAAGCTGAAAGAGGCTGCGAGCTTCAGCGGTGGCTATGCTGGGTTCCTGCACCCATGTTCGGCTGACGGAGGGAACAGCGTCGGCATTTGGGGGCGTGCCAGTGGCCAACGTGACGCCAAACCGACCGACGGCAACGACACCGCCATCCACGCCAGTTTCCTCGAGGATGGCACCTGGAGTAAACCCGTCAGCAGCAAGATGCCGTTTCGCCGTTCTGTGACCGGCAGCCGCTGTAGCGCCAAACGGCTGGATGTTCTCTGGGCAGGAGCAGAGGGAGAAACGCTCGAAGTCGGAG
Organism: Polyangiaceae bacterium; assembly: GCA_050301735.1. Taxonomy (GTDB): domain Bacteria; phylum Myxococcota_A; class Polyangia; order Polyangiales; family Polyangiaceae; genus SZUA-265. The sequence continues at coordinate 15,490 of JBNKZR010000025.1, forward strand.
CTGTCGCGTGTACGCCTTCGGGCTGCAAGACCTCGACCAGCAAGTGGCCCAGCTTCGCGGTTCAGCGCTGGATTGCTGCCGGCTATTCGGGGGACAAGTTCTTCGCCCTGTGGACCACGACGCTCGGAGAAACGCGTATCCGCATCGGTGATCCTGCGAATTTCGCGGCAGCTGAAGAGAAAGTGCTCTTCGAAAGTGCCGATCGCGGCGGTCCGGTATTCCGCGATCTGCAGACGTTCTACACGAGTCACGGCGCCTACTTGCTCGTCCACGACAAAGGCACGACGACGCTTCTGCGCGTGGACGACAAGGGTGCGGTGCAGGCCGTTTCTCCCTAGCGCTAGGCGACGGGTTCCTGAGCTCCAATCAGCATGCTGACGACGATTGCTCGGCGGTGCACTTCGCGCCGCGTTTGGCGCGCGTTCCCACCGTTGATGCTGCTCAGCTCTCACGTGTTGGCCGCCGACGAAGAGAGCGGACCCGGGGCGCCCAACTCGCTGTACTTCGAGTTGGGCGGGAACGGTGGTCTGTACAGCGTGAACTACGATCGCCGCCTCGATGACCATTGGGTCATGCGAGTCGGGATCAGTTGGATGGATCTGTGCGTCTTCAGCTGTGCTCAGGTGACGACCGTGCCGCTGGCGATCAGCCACCTGATAGGTCCGGGCAGTCACTTGTTCGAGGTTGGGATGGGCGTGACGCCCTTCATCAGGAGCCGGGGTGGAGAAGGTCCCGAGCTGCTCGCGTACGGAGTCCCCATGGCAGGCTATCGCTACCAGCCCCGCCACGGTGGCTTCTCGTTTCGCGCGATGGCCACCCCCCTCGTCCGTCCTGGCGAGCGGGAGCCGGTATTGCCTTGGTTTGGGCTTTCCTTCGGCGCCAGCTTCTGACGGCGCTCGAGCCTGCTATGTTGAGGGCGATGCGACGATCATCGACAATTCTAGCCCATGGGATGTGCCTCGTGCTGTTGGGCGGCGTGGGCGGCTGCGGTCCGTCTCATGAACCGTTGACGGCGACGAGCAAGCCGCTACCCATCGTCAGCGATTGCCCGCACAGCATGCCTGAGGCGAACTACCACGTGTACGAGTGCGCGGGCTTCGCCGTCGGCGTGAGCGACGAGCCAGCGGAGGGCCCGCCCGTGGATGCCGCATCGGACTTGCGGGCGTTGCAGGCCGGCTTCGAAGAAGGGTTGCAGGTACACCGTGACCGGCATGACGCGCAGATCGTCGTGCAGGCCATCCCGTCGCCGATTGCCGAGCGTGACATCTTGGGCGTTCGTGTGGCTGCGGTCGACCGTCAAAACGCGGGCGAGGTGTACTCGACGAACTATGCCGTGATCGTCGGGCGCCGCTCCATCACCTGCTCGACGTCACTCGACATGGGCCGCGAGAAGTGCGACGAGGTGCTCCGCGCCTTCGTGGAGACCGCGCCGTAGGGCTTTCGTGGGGGCTGTTGGTCGACGACTCCCAAGTCGACGACCTCGACGAAGTGGTCGTGCTGAAGCCCAATAGCAGCGTGTCGTTCGTCAAGTTGGTGCCGCTCGTCGGCGGGTAGGTCTCAGCCCGACATAGCGTCGCTGCAAAACGATGAGCGACGGTCGCAGAGTCACCCGCGACTTCCTCCAGAGCAAGGGTTTTGCTAGACGTTCGGGATGCGGGAGCCAAGTGCTTGAACTCCGCCCGAGGGGCAACGCTATGATGATTCGACGGCTCACGTCGGGGTTGGCGGTGTTGGCTGCGCTCAACACGTCGGGCTGCTGCGAGACGCCGGACTTCAGCCTGCCCGACTTTCGCGGGCGTCTCGGTTTCGGCGGATCGGTCGCGTTCGACTTCGACTTCGACGTGGACATGGAGTTCGACTTCGACGGCGACTTCTCCGGTTGGGCCAATCTCGACGTGGTGACGGCCGCGAGCCTCGGGATAGACGTCGACGGCAAGGTTGCTTACGAGCAGGAGATCGAGATCGACATCGACGACGACGGCGTCGAGGAAACCGTGTCCGTGCTCGGCTTTGGCGATGGGGACGCGGACGATGTCGATACCATCGTCGCTGCCTGGGAGGGGGACGAGTACACGTTCGATGAAGACTACTGCTACGTGCTCGTGATCACGGAGGACACGGTGACGCTCATCACCGGTCCCTGCAACAGCGACTCACCAGTCCTCACCTGCACGAGCCCCGCCGACGATTTGGACGACGTCAGCTGCTCGGTGTGCGACGAAAACGGCGACTGCGCGGAGTGTGAAAGCAACGTGGTTGCGGAGTGTATCGACGAGGGGAGTGATGCCCTCGACGACAGAGAGCCGGAGCCTGAAGCGGAACCCGAGCCCGAACCAGTGAGCATGCCGGACGCGGGGCTCGCCGACGGCGACGCTGGTGTTCCGGAGACGTCACCCGATGCGGCCGCGCCCCCAGTCGATGGTGGCGCGATGACCATGACACCGGAGCCCATGACGCCAGACCCCGACGTCACGGCTTCGCCGCAGTATCAGAGTTGCTTGCAACAGGTGAGCACTCTCGAGGCCAGCGTTGCATTGTGTGGCCTTTCTTTGACCGTCGATGCCGACACGCTGTGCCAAACGAGTCTGGACGCCGTCGGGCGTTGTTTCTCGGGCATCGACGGACTGGGGTTCCTCGACAATCCTTGCAGCGTTCTGGAAAGCAACGAGTGCTCGGAGATCGTGCAATGAAAATGCCTTTGGGGATCGTGGCTGCAGTCACGGCATTCACCTGCGCACACACGGTGCGAGCGCAGACTGCGGACGCAGGTGGCTCCAGCGACCAGCGCCAAGTCTCGCCGGCGCCGGGCACCGGCGGTCCGGTGGCGGACGATGAGGAGAAGGAAGAAGAGCCGCACGAGGGGCTCTTCGCGCACTTCGATCTCGGCTTGGGCTATGGCGCTGTCCGCGGTGGCTCGCTCGGTCCTGAACCTGGCTTTCGACCCATCGACGACTTGAGCTTCTCCGGCTTGGTGCTCGCGACCTCGATGCAGCTCGGAGCGGGCGTCGAGGACTTCGCTCTCGGAGTCGAGTTGTTGTACGAGGTGATGCTCACGGAGAAGGAAGAGCCGGACAATGTCGGATTTCAGATGTTCGGCATCGGCCTCGGGGCGACCTACTACACCGACGACGACTACCTCATCGGCGGGCAACTGCGCTACTTGGGCATGATCCTCTGGCGTGAAGGCATCCCTTGCTTCTGGGATCGCGGCGCCACAGCCTCGGGTCCCGGCGTCGGGCTCACCGTGGGCAAAGAGTGGTACGACGATAGGCGCGAGGGCCAAGGGCGCGACAAGGGGGGCCTCGGCCTGGCCCTTCAGGGCAACTACGCCGCCTTCGAAGGGGATGCGGACTTCGATTACGTGAGCCTCTTACTGCAGCTCTCGATGACGCGCTTCTGAGCAGTCTTCGATTCGCGTTCGCGAGACGGCGGACTGGCGGGATAGCACCGCCCGGCGAGTCGCGCGGTTTGAGGTGAGTGTCGCTCGGGAACGTCGCGTAGCGAGATTGTTCGTTGCTTGTCAGGGGGATTGTTGCTCGGGGCCTGGCCGTGTGATGAGCACGAGTGGTGGTTGCTGTGCGAGTTCCGCCAACGTCAACAGGACGTCAGCGCTGACGTCCGGATCTGCCGCCAAGGCAACGAGCTCCGTGGAGGACAAGAGACGGCGAGCCTCGAGCCAGCGTTCATCGACCGTTCCCCGAAGTGACTCGCTGTGACCGCCGTGTTCCCAAGACCAGCCATCGACGACAACTCGCAGCACCGGGATCTCGCGATTCGGGAGTTGCTCGACGATCGTGAAGTCGATGCGCAGCGGCAGGGTGCTCCAGTGGAGCACGACGGTGGGGGCATTATCCTGTCTGGAGAACGCAACGAACGCGCTACTGGTGCCTTGGAAGTTGCCCACCGGATAGTGTAGTCCTGGGCGTTTCCACAGGCCTTGCGTGGAGCGGTTGGAGTGCAGCGCCGATAGCGCACAACCCAGATCCCCCACGCTCGCATCCTGCTTTGGCAGAATGAAGTGTTCGCCCATGCGACGACTCAACACCGCGCGGAGCTCGTGCTCGCAGTCCTGGCCGAGCGATATCACCGTATCGTCAATCGTCAGCTGCGAGCCGGACACAGTAATGGTCTTGCGCGGCACACACTCGCCGATCCTTCCGGCCGTGGGTATCGCGATTGCATCTGCCAGCGGCCCATCCTCGAGGCGATGGCAGGTAGCTCGTGCGTCCAAGCTGCGCATCGCCCAACCGGTAACACAGGTCCCTGGCAGAACGAGCAGCGTGGTGAGCGCCACGGAAGTGACGCTGAAGCGCAGCTCCTTTCTACGCTGAACCCCCCGCAACGAGGCCGCGACCGGCAGCACCATCAAGGCCAGCGCCGAGCCAAAGCGCCATGCCGACGGCCACCGTTCGAACACGGTGGCGAGATCGGGCACGGCACGTGAGCCCACCGACGCGAAGACGGAGAGTGCAGCTGCTGTCTCAACGATCCACGCTCCGATCACGGCGGCGATGGCCGCCCCCAAACACGACGTAGTGCGGATGCTAGCGTTCCCACTCGGTGAGTGCGACTCACTCCATTGGATGACGACGACTGCGCCAGCCACGAGCGCGCCCGGCCAGCCCGCAAGCAGCAGCGCCACCGCCAATGCCAGGACGGCGGCCAACGTGAGCTGACTAGGCGGAGGCCGCGAGCGGTCGTGCATCAGTTTGCCGACCAGTACACAACTGGCCGTCAATGCCGCACCCGCAAGTAAACACCAACCCACGACCGGGAGATGCTCCGAGACAGCGATCGCGAACACTCTGGCCTTGAAGGGATCGGGGATGTTGTCTTCGAACACGGACTCGGTGCTCATCGCCATCCGCGCCAGACGTCGGACGGCGATGCCAGCACCGGCGAGCCCGAGTGCTGCGCCGGCACCGGATCCGAGCATCTCCACGCGTCGGGGCCACGCGGGACCATGATCGCTTCGCATGAGGTCCCAATACCACCCAACGCAATGGACGCGCCGTTGCACATGACCCGCTTCCGAACTCTGCGGTGGGACTCCCGAATGGTGTTGCCAGGCGAAATGAGCAGCGCGAACGCATGGTCGCTCGCTTGGGTCCTCCGCCCGGGCCACGGTCGCCTTGCGCCGTGCCGCTGGGTCCTCCGCCCGGGCCATGGCCGCCTTGCGCCGTGCCGCTCCCTGGAATATCCCTAGGCGCGATGTCTGCCAGGCGCTCCGTTCACGCCTTCCGAGCACGCCGTGCGAAGGCAGTCCTTCTCGGTGCCATCGTCGTGGCGTGCACCCGAGAGCGGCAGAGTTCGCCACTCGAGACTACCGCGCCTTCTCCCACGATGGAACAGAAGCCCCCAAATCCCGACCCGCCTTGGTGGAAGAGCGCTGAGCGGGCGCGCGTGAAGCTGACGGCAGCCGACGCTACTCTGCCCGGTGTGTCGAGTGGGCTGCCCCTACGTCCCGAAGCTCGGCAATTACTGATCTCGCAGAGCGGCGTGACGATTGGGGACCTCGCTCCGATCCCGCTGTGGCCGCAGCGCCCAGAAGCGCCAGTCTCCCCTCTCGGTGTGCACCTGAAGCGGCTACGCGCAGCAGATTCGGCGCCGAGCGCTGCCGACGTCTGGGCCGACCGCAAACTGACGATGCCGAGTCTGCACGCCCTGCTGCTCGGTGCTGTCGAGGCGGGTCACACCGACTTGTCACTGGTCGTGGCCACCGCTGGGGGGGCGTTCGTGCGACTGCCGTTCCACGCCAGCAGGAGTATGCCGGACGCACCAGCCGTGCATGTGTTTCTGGAGGAGGGCAGCGTTCGCCTGCGTTGGTATTCAGACGCAGGGCGGGCCCAGAGCCAGGCTGCGGACGCGAAGCCGCCCACTCCGGCGACGCGAGCGATCCGTGTTTCGACGTTCGTCCAGGAGGCGCCGGCGTTATGGGGCTCGGAAGGCCCGCTCAGGCGCGAAGGGAAGCTCGCCTACCGCGACGCCGTGATCCATCTCGCGCGAAAAGCCAGCGTCGAGGACTTCGCTCGGCTGCTATCCGCGTTCAGCGGCGCAGGATTGGGCGCTGCCGATGCCAAGTCTGCATTGACGGTGACCTTGCTCTTGCGCTGGCACCCTCCGACGCGGCACGTGAAGGTCGGCGATCTGAAGACGGAATCGTCGATCCCGAGCATCGAGGAAGCGGTGCCGAGAAGCGCGATCGAGCGCGCCTTGGTTTTGCGCACTGACGCGATGGAGGACTGCTACTCGAGTGCTCTCGAGTACAACCCGCGATTGAGCGGACAGCTCGACCTTCGGTTCATGATAACTCGCCAAGGCACCCCCGCCGATCCTCATGTGCGCAACGACTTTGGCGACGAGCAGGTCCGGCGATGTGTCGCGAAAACCATGCTCTCCGCCAACTTTCCGCCTTCTTCGGGCGGCTTCGTCATCGTCGACGTCCCGCTCGAATTCGAACCCTGAGTCCACAGCGCGCGGGTCAGTTGGCTTGCACTCGGAACACGACTTGGTGCGTCGTCACGACGACCACTTTGCGATAGGTCTTGCTGACTCCATCTCGCTCCGCGAGCAACCGGTCCAACCTGTCCTGCCCCTCCAATTTCACCGCGTCTTGCGCCGGATCGAAGGGGTGAACGGTCGGCGTGATTCGCAATATCTCTGGAGCCAGGTCCGCAGTACCCTCTTCGAAGGCTTTCCTCTGCTCCAGCCGCTTGTACCAGATCACCGGACCTTTGCCGTACACCTCGAGCACGAATATCCTCGGGTCCAGGTAGTCGCTGTCACCGGGGGCGCCAAAGACGTGGACCATGAAGTTCGCCACGGTGGCTGCCCGTTTCAGGCTCAACAGCTTGTTGGCCGCGTCTGCGTCACTTTGCCTCTTCGCCCGTGTGTGCTCAGCCGAAGCAAACCCGTGGCAAACGATAGAGGCCGTGCGCTGAGTGAACAAAGCACGGTACGTGGCGATGTGGACGAGCAGCTGCTTTTCTGCTTTGGGCTCGAGCTCGAATTTGCCGAGCCGAAAAAGGACCTCGGCTCTGCCAATGTAGGCGGCTGAGTCGAAGGTGTCGTCATCCTTCTCCGGGTCGTATTCGTCGGCATCGTACGTGTCCCCGGAGTTGCCCGTGAAACTCGCGATCCACCCAAACCCGTATGCTGCGCTGGCAAGCTGGAGCTCTATCGCGGTGCCGCCCTCGACGATGGTGGTCAGATCGCCGGCATTTTGAATGATCGCGTAGATCGTGTCGAAGAAGCTCTGTGCGTCCTTGCCCGGGTAAGAGGCCCCCGCGGAAAAGGTGTCGGCTTGCACTTCGGCCTCCAGCACCGTGTCCATCGGTTCGCGCAAGTAGATGGAAATGGTGTTGACGCTCAGCCCGAAGCGCAGGTTGCCGCTGAAGCGAGCAAACTTGCCGCTCGCCGAAGGCCCGAAGTTCAACGCCGCCAGCTCCACGCGAGCGCCGATGAAGTCGTCTGGCATCAACTGGAGTGAGGTGTGAAAGTCGAAGTCTATCGGCTTGGCCGAGCCTCCGCCGCCTGTCTTCGTGTCACTGCTGTCCGTCTTCAAGGGCGTCTTCGAGAACTTGAAGCCGATACCGAGGGAGCCAAACGCCCCCTGCAGACCCACCTTGCCGTCGGGGTTGGGTCCCTCCTTTGCCTCGTCGGCCTCCAGCCAGAATTTGGGACTGACGCGCTCGGCCTTCGGATCGTCGTCGAAGTGAAAGCATGATATCTCCAGCAAGAAGCCGCCCAGAGAACCGGAGATGAAGCCCCGGCCTGCGCCCTTCTGCACGGGAGTGAAGTCGAGCCGATACGTGTACATCGGAGGTTGCGTACGGAAGCCGAGCGCGTGCAATTGAGCGCGGAAGTCGTCGTTCTGCAGCCATTGGAGATACGCTTCGGCGAGCACGTCTTGTTTGATGCGCTCGACCACCTTCTTGCCCTCGTCGGAAAGGCCGTCGGTCGACGGAATGCGGCTCCCGGCATTGGTGATCGCGTTCGGGATCTCCTTTTGCCATTCGCGATCGAAGAACTCCTGAAGGGTGAACAAGAACTTGCGTTTGGGGATGCGTTTGTCTTTGCTATCGGTGAATGTCTTGAATGCCGTGCGCAGCGCGGTGCGTTGCGTCTCCCGATGCGGCGAGTTCGACGTCTTGACGAACAACTCGTTGAGCGCTGCTTTGAAGGCCGCAAATGACGGTGCGTCCTTGTCGAAGTCGTCGTCCCGCATGTCGCAGAACGCCTTGAAGAAGTCCATGAAGCCGCCGCCTCCCCCATACTTGTGCATCGTGACACCGGTCGGGATGGAGGCGTTGACTCGCCGCATGTGAGCCTGCACGTCGCGCCAGTTGGCTTCCGCTTTGACCAGTGTGAAAGGCGGGAATGTCTCGGCCTGGCTGTATTGCTGAAAGTTGACGACGACGGCAGGGCTCTTCGACAGCACGGCGAGGTTGATGACGAGGAGGTCCCCCACCGTCTTGTTGATGGTGGCCTGGCCCGTTGCACTCGGGATCGCGTCGGGTGACTCGTTCAGATCGGGTATTGCCAGTTGGTCGGGGCCGAGGCTGGGATCGGTCGGGCCCTTGGAGTGGTAGAGGATGGGATTCGAAGGCTGCGTATCGACCACCACCAGGATGTTGTCTTCGCTGCCGAAGGCTTCTTTCATGGCGCTCGAGTACAGCTTCATGACCTCCTTGAACGCCGGTCCTTGACTGCCTGTCGTCGGGTATTCGTCAGCTCGTCGGATCCACCCAACCAGGTAGCGTCCCGAGTGATTGACGCGCAGCACGTAGGGTGAGATGAGCCGCTTCGGAGTATGTTCCTTCTCCTTCTCGAGTACTTCGTAGAAGGAGCCCCCCAGAGGGATGCGTTTGACGCGGTCTTCCCCACCGTCACGCTGTGCCTGGGAGGTGGCCTCCGGGATCGGGACGTTTTGGACTATCTCCGCACCAAATACGCTCGACAGGGCGTAGCAACCGGTGAAGTCCTTGTCGAACTCGGAGAGCGGCTTGTTCGCAAACGTCGCTTGCCCGTCTGGATTGAGCGCCCCGTGGTCCACGGGTTTTGAGCTCGTGTCCGCGATGCTGTAGCGGAGCAGCATCTGGCCGCTGTCGATCTTGGTGATGTCGCCGGGTACTGCCAGATTGCTGGTCTTCGCCAGGCTCGAGGCGATCAGCTTACGGCTCCCGTCGAAGACACGAATGCCGATGTAAGCAAGGCCTCCGGCGAGATCCGCGGCGGGCGCTTTCTCCCAACCAACGACTTTGGACAGTGTGCGCTCGATGACACCTTTGCCGTCATCGCGCAGCGCACGAAAGACGATACGCAGACCGAGCACGACCGCGGTCGTCGGTTGCAAGCTGGTGTCCGGCTCCTTCAGGTAGTTCAGGTTCGTGTTGTCGACTTTGGGCTCGGTGAACGCGTTCACCTTGATACTGAAGAGCCCGATGGTGCCGAGTTCGGGCAAGATCTCGCCCCCTTGCTCCGGCAAGAAGATGTTCGTCTTCGGAGATACCGGGTTGCCGTCGCGATCGACGTCGCCCGTCTTGCCGAAGACGGCGTCCGTGCTGAAGAACTTGTGCAACACGGCCTTGGTGACGTCGGCCTCTCCTTGCATCGAGGCGCGTTTGCCGTGCACGAACTCCTGCAGATCCGTGAACTCAAGGAACAAGTCGCCCTGAAAACCGGAGAGATAGATGGGTCGACGTACGACATCGCCCTTCTCATCTTTGGTGTTGAAGCCGAGCGTCTCGACCTTCGTGATGCTCGGAATGATGATCTTGGGCGTTCTGTCTTCACTCATGGCGACACCTGCCTGACGAGCGGGTGGTATTCATCGGTTCGCACACGGATGAAGACCCCATTGGCAGTCGAGTGGTCCACTTCGACGGCCGTTTCCGCGTCGTCGAAGGTGACCAGGTACATTCCCGGTTCCAGCCGTACCGTGGCAAGGCCGAATTCCGTCAACTCCGCCTCGACGGCTTCTCTTGCCTCGTCCTCGTCCACGCTGCTGAAGGAGACCGACCCGCTCTGCACGGGAATGTCTTGAGCGGCGACCACCTTGACCTGGAACGGCGCGGGTTGGGTGACCAAAGGTCGTGTTGCCTGATTGCACCATCTCGTGTACGCGGCTTGAGCTTCAGTCGGGTCTTCCCTGTCCACACTGGGATCGGGTCGGATGGGCTTGACGAAGAGAAAGGCGTCCAAACGACGAATCGTGCTGTTGCCGCCGTTGTGGTACACGCTCTCCGCGTCGAGCCCGCGCTCCCGTTCGTGGCGATGGAGGGGCACCAAGTCCGGGCAATGGTGTTTGCACTTGATGATACGGTCGACGGGGAACTCGAGTTCCTTGAACGGGGCGAGGTAGTCTGCGACGAGGTTCTCGAGTAGTTCGTCGTCAATCTCGTAGTTGTGCGACAGCTCTCGGGCGTAGCGATACTGGATGATCGCGTTGTTCAGACTATCGTCGACTTCGGGGCCCGTCTCCCCGCAGTAGTGGGGGAACCTCTGTTGGTACCCTGGCACGCAGCCGAGCATCCACTTCACCTCGCGCACACCCCACACCTCCGACTTGAACTGGTCGAGGAAGAACTCCTCGTCCGCCTCGAGCAGCTCGACCAAATGGTCGAGGCGCTGCTTGTTGAGCTCGGCTTGGTTCTCTTCTGCAACCGAGGAGTGTGCGGCCAACATGAAGCGCCCGTTGGGGGCGCTTTCCATCGCCGTCTTGATCTCACGAAAAGCGTCGAGCACGATGCCCTTGGGGAAGGTGTCGCCCAATTCGTAGGAACACGGCAGACGCGATGCGAGGACGTCCGGCGGGCGGTCCTCCGGATCGATGGGTAGGGGGACTCGATGGTAGAGGAGCGGGTTGTGGACCTGACACAGCTCGGGTTGGCACGTATCGCCAGCGTGGCAGTCCATCTTCGGCAGCTCGTCTAGATCGAAGAACAGTATTTCCGAGCGACGGTTGGTCTGGCTGCGAACACCGTCGAAGCCCACTTGGTCGATCGGGAAGTTCTCTCCGCAGCCGACGTGTTCGGGCGCTAGGAAGTCCAAGGTCTCGCGGTATTCGTCGAGGCCGTCGTTGTCGGTATCGAGGATGCGCGCGACCTCGCTCTCGTACAGGAAGAAGATCGCCGTCCAATAAGCCGCGCCGTAGTACTTCGCGTTGTCTGGGATCGTGTGGCCGCTTTCCGCGGAGAACGGGCTCGCGTTGAATTCCCGTCGAAACTCGAAGAACGCCAGAACCGGATCTTGCCCATGGTCGTCGAAGTTCACTCGCCAACCAAAGCGCTTGGCAACCCACGCCATCACGAACTCGTCGTCGTCACGAATGTGACGCTCCTCACACAGCGTGCCGAACGTGGTCTCATCGCCGACGAGCAGCGCGTGCAATACCGCCGCACGTTCGGTCGACAGCTCGTCGTTGAACTCGTTGCTACCGGACGTATCGGTGTGGCCGACGACGAGCACCTTCTGCGGTTTCTCGGCTTCGAAGCTGACTCGGTAGGCGGAGCTCACGACTTCGATCACGCCGGCATCATCGTTGTCCTCGTCGAGCGTTTCCGGCATCGGGACCGCGCTCTCGAGATGATATAGCGTGTCCGCTGCCTCCAGCCAGGTGCTAGTGGACCGCTCGAGTACGACCTCGTGGGCGGCGCCAACGGTCAACTTGATCGGTGCATCGGGATTGTTGAGTAGCCGTACCCGCTTGATTCGAACTTCCACTCAAAGCTCCCGTAGCACGAGGTTGTCGACTTGGCCGAGGCGTGCTCTCCCCCGCTGGGGCTTTGCACGGTAGTGAGGGGCCTTCAGGCAGTCAAGCCAGTGCTTTCGGGGTGGAGCGCGAAGAGCTCATTGCGCGACGGCCAAGTGGGCGGCTCGCTGCTGGCGTTTGTGTAGACCGCGCACCAGCATCCAGGCCGTGGTTGCGGCAAACGTCGTGATCGCACCCGACAGCGTCGCCATCACGTTGTGGGTCACCGTGTCCGCGGTCTGCGCCATCATCAAGGAGAGCAAGCGCTCACCTACGATCGACAACAACCACGCGGTCCACCACACGCCCAAGATCGAGTGTCCATCATCGCTGCCGTCGGCAGGCTGACTCGCGTCCCACACGGCGCGGACGGCTTGATAGGGTTTGAACCAGCTGGCGATGGGCACCACGAACCACCACAGCATCGACGCCGGGGTGTACCCGAAGCTGCGGCCCAGCAGAAGAGTTGCGTTCTTGTTCGCCCGGAACAGAAAGAGCGAAAATGGAATGAGGGTCAGGTAGAAGAGACCTAGATCACCGCTGATGGCAAGTTCGGAGGCTCTGACGAACGCGTCTTGCGCGGGCGAATACTCGTCGCCCACCGTCAGCACCGTGAGGACCATTGCGGCAGACATGTTGATGGCGCCCAGCCCTGCCTGAAGCAGCAGCAAGACGCTCAACAGCGCGACCACTGTCTGCAGGTTTTCAAACCCCCCAGGCATCTGCCCGGCAGGTACGGCGCCTTCCATCGGGGCCGTCGGTGCCTGATACGGATTGAGTTCCTGCTCACTCGACATCTGCGATTCCTCCCGCGCCCCAACTCGCTCGTGGGGCCTAACACGCGACGCATGTAGTTCTGGCGCGGCAAAGGTCGTTCGGGAGCGCAGACGGCATTGTTCCACCGCCACATTGGTGCGAGCCGCTACCGCGTTGCCTGGGAAACCCCAATAATCCCCGTAACATGAACACGGTGGTCCCGTCTCGGCGGCGGGTCGTGCTGCGTGGCACGTGGAGGGCTTCGCGCAGCCGCCGAGAGCTAGACACGCCAACTTCGTCGACGAAGCGGCGATTCTCCGAGGTCACGAAGTGGCGATTCCGAGGTCACCAAGCCACGACTTCGTCGAATGAAATGCGCAGGAGTGGGAGCACGTAGCTCACTTCGCCGAAGCGGGGCGTCTTGAAGATGAACATCCGCGCGGCTCTCGGAGCTGTCGCTGAGGCAAAGGGGCGATGGCGAAACGCGGTGGGCGTTGCATACGGCGACGCCGCACACTGGCGTCCGAATGATCCGGCTGGTGCCAGTCGCGGGTGCCGCTACCCAGTTCAACTTCCAGTCGAACCGACTGCGTCGCCTGCCGTCGACTCTTGGTGCGTTGACTCGGTTGGACCGCGTATTTCTGAACGAGAACCTGTTGCAGAGCTTGCCCGTGGAATTGACGGAGATCAGCCCCAGCGAGCTACGGCTGGACGACAACGAGTTGTGTCAGGTGCCACGTGTGGTCTTCGACTGGCTAGAAATGTACGCCCCCGGCTGGGACCAACAGTACTCCGATGACGCGCGCGAGACGCGCTGCGAAGTCGACGTGATCGAACCCTGACTCGGGTAGGCCTCGTGGGCTCGAATCCGTCGCTCGCAGTTGGGCTCGCCCGAGTTCAGCCCGTGGGTCGACCGATTCGCGTGACTCGAGCCAGCGGCTGGCGGTACCGAGCAGGTTCTGCGTCGCGGCCGACCGAGAGCGCCCGGCGAGGGCACGGATTGCGCATTCACCTGCACCCAGGAACGGCGGCTCACAAGAAAGTCGTCGTGTCGTCGCTCCTCGACTCTGCATCGAGCACGAAGCGTGTATGCTCGTCGGTAACGGAGGTGGAGCATGCAGGTGGAGAAGCCGACGGTCAGCGTACATCCGGACCGTGCACACGCAGACGAGGTCGTTCAGATCGACGCGCCTGGGGCTATCGCGAAAGTGAAGAGCGTTCGCGTGCGCTTCGGCGATCGAGACGCGATGTCCATCATCGTGTCGTCGGGGCGGATCTTCAGCATCGTGCCCAGCGCCGAACCCGGACAACTCGAGTTGAGTCTCGAGTTCGATGATGACGGGGGCAAGGGGCGCAGGCTTTCGTGCTCGTTCTCACACCAAGGCACACGGAAGCCAGGCGGCGAACGTACTCAGGCCACGCCGAGCAAACCCACCCAGGAGAGCAGGCCTGCACTCGAACCCGGCACTGGTGGTGCCGGTGCAGAGAAAGCCGCTGGGGCCAAGCCAGGCGATCCGACCCGACCCGCCAGCAACTGGTGGATGCTGCACCAGGCGCTCTATCACGCAGCGCACGCAGTCACGGCTCGCGTGGCGCCATTTCAGCAACTGTGGTCTCAACAATTCGTCGGCGCGCTGAGCACGAGCCAACCGCTCCTGGCCGGAAACAAAGTGCTGGTGGGTGTCTTGGGCAACGGACAGGAAGTCATCGCCGCGCTCGAGCGCAATACCGGTGCGGTACTCTGGACGCGCAACTCGAGCGCCTCCGTCTGGGGTACTCCGGTTGCCGTCAACGACCACGTTTACTTCGTGGAAAGCAGCTGGGCCGGAGGAGTAGGTAGTCACCAGCTCGTCTGCCTGCGCATCGACGATGGCGTCGAACAGTGGACGACGACGCTAGCAGAGGGCTCGCAGAGTGGCATGGCTGCCGCGTTTGGCTCACTGTACCTGTTGACGCGTGATGGCAGACTCTCCGCGCGTAGCGTCGTTGATGGGGGTGTTGTGTGGGAGGTGAGCGTCGACGTCGGTGGCGGTCAAACGCTCTCCAGCCCGGCTGTGGGCTTCGGCACTGTATTCGTAGGGTCCCAGGCTGGTCTGGCGGCTTTTGATGCCTCGGCGGGTTCACCCAAAGCCATTGCTAGTCCGGGTGCCAACAACGGGAACTCCAGTCCGTTGATCGTGAGCGACGTCGGAGTGGGCAATCCGCCACTCGTGGTCATCTGTGATGGCGACTCTCGGGTGCACGCTCACAACGCGATGACGGGTGCTTCCGTCTGGAGCTCGATCGCCAATCAACCTCTTTGGTATACGACCCCGTGTGCAGCCAAAGGCCTGGTGTACGTTGCTCAAGCGCTGCATGTCGTTGCGCTCGACGCCAACACCGGCGCCGTCGCCGCCCAATCCGCGGACTTCGCTGCGGACCCGAGTGCGCCCCCGACCGTGACCGAGGCCGAGCTGGTGGTCGCGTCCCGCGACTCGAAGATGTCCGCGCTCGATCCCCTGAGCTTGTCGACGGTGAGCACTCTGGATATGCCCGGCGTGCCGAACGGAGACCACGGCCAACCGAGCATCGACGACGGTCAGCTATTCATCAATACGGCCCAAGACGCCACCCCCTATGCTCCCAGCGACACGCTCCGCGCCTATGCAAAGCGACGCCTGTGCGTGATCGTCACCGTGGCCTACGGATCGCCACTCGCCGAAGAGGTTCGGCTCGTGCAGCGGGTCCGTGACGAGATCTTTGCCAGCAGCCCCCTCGGGCGCCGTTGGCTGGGATTGGCAGAAGCCGTCTACTACAGCTTCAGCCCCGGCGTGGCCCGCGCCATGGTTCGTCACCCGCGTTGGAGGACAGCGCTACGCGTCGCGGTGGTGGCGCCGCTCGTTCGCGTGCTGCGAATTGCCCTGGTGGCGACTCAACGATGGCGACGAGAGCGCTAGCGCCGAGGAACACCTCGAGTGTGCTGGGTGGCGTTCAACCACCCAGCGACAAGTAGCTAGCAATCACCGCGCGATCGGCGGCGGAACTTGGTTTGCCGCACAGCCTAGCACCACGTCGATCTGGGAGGCGGCATCGGCCTGGACGGCGTCGCACGCCGCGGGGCAGAGGAGAATCCGCGTCTCGTCGTTGTTGTAGTGCCACGATGCGTCGTCACCGCAATCATCTGCGCCACCCACTTGTGCCAGCACGACTGCGTCGCCACCCAGGGTCAACTGCACGTTGACTTGGTCTTTGTTCAGCGTCGCGCCATTGGGTGGCTCGGGAACGAGGAGGTCGCAGGACGCGATCTCACCGCGGATCTGAGCCAAGGCATCTCTCAGTGCTTGGCCTGCGTCGCCTGCGCCGCCAATGAAGATACCGTCGCCGGTCCCACCGGCGCTCGCGATTTGATCCATCTGCGCTTCGTTCGAGCCCTCCAGACCGATCGCGTAGGTGCGCACGTCGTGGTCGGTGAATCCACTGCGTGCAATGTCGGCGATCGCGCCGATGTTAGTGTTGCAGCCAGTGGGCTCGCCATCCGTCACGAGGACGACGACGGCCGCAATGTTCGGGTTGGCGTCTTGGTAGTCCACTGCCCAATCCACCGCACCGCCGAGCGCGATGTCCATCGGCGTGCGCCCCGAACCATCGCCAGGCTGGTCGTTGACGAGAGCTTGGATAAGCGCCTGCTCTTGTGGATCCCCGGCCTCCGCAGTCAGCGTCCCGAGTGAGACGACGGGAACGGCACAGGCGCCTCGATCGCACGCAGGGTCGGCGCAGCCGTTTACCTCGGACGGAAAGACGGCGTAGGCGACACCGAGCTCGGCACTTGCCGGATCTTCGAAGAACGACTGGAGGGCGCCGGTCGCATCTTGCCACTTGTTGTTCTGATCCATCGACGAAGAGCGGTCGAACATGACGTACATGACCACTGGGGTGAGCTCGCCGCTAGCGCTCGAGGTTGCACACTCCTCGAAGCCGCCCGAAACGTTGCCGCTGGTTCCCGACGTCTCACCATCAGCGATCAGGATCGTGCCATCGTCGATGGCACCCGGTGACTCGACGACCGTCTGCAGCGTTCCGTCGCAGCGGCCGTCGGATTGGCAATTGCCGTTGCATCCGACGGATGGGGTGCATTCGGCGGTACATTCACCGTCCGAGCAAAACTGGCCGTCAGGGCAGCCAGCGTCGGAATCGCAGGCGTCACCACACTCCCCAGCGAGCTCCGTGGCGCAGATATCGATGGTCTGCATGCCCGTTTGGGCGTCGCCATCACCGCCCTTTTCGTCGCTACAGCTCACTGCCAGCAGAAGAGCGAGTGCTAGACCACTTCCAATACCGAACTTTCGACTCATCAGATTTCACCCTTGTGTCAACGGACCGGCGTTCAGATAGTGATTCCACCCACGCCGCCGTACCCGAACACAGTCACCT
>JBNKZR010000026.1:0-31738 GCA_050301735.1 Polyangiaceae bacterium
CCCGCGTAGCCCGCCGAGATGCGGGCGTCCACCGCACGTGCCATACGCTCGAAATCCGCGTCGCTGCGCGTGTCATCAGGCCACTTCTGGAGCACCTCGTCGGCCCCTGGCGGCAGGTCCACCATTTCCTCGGAATCGGTCATCGCGTGTTTACCTCGTGCGACATCCCCCGCGCATCCAACGAGGCTCGGATCTTGCGACGTGCTTCGTGGACCCGCCAAGCCACGGTTCCTTCGGGGCAGCCCAGCACCTCCGCCGCGTCACCATGAGATAGCCCATCGATCACGACGAGGATCAGCGTGGTCCTCAACGTGTCGCTCAGCTCGTCGATAGCTGCGCAAAGAGCGATCGCCATCTGGCGCTCGCAGCTGGCCCGCTCCGGGGCACCGGCGGGGTGCGAATCCAAGAGGAAGGATTCGATACGGGGATCGTCTTCAGTCGTTACGTTGCGTTGGCGTTTGCGCGAGCGAATGCGGTTGAGAGATAGGTTGACCGCGATGCGGTAGAACCAGGTGTAGGGCTGACTACGCCCGTCGAAGCGAGCGAGCGCCGCGAACGCCCTCACGAAGGCGTCCTGCGCGACGTCCTCCGCCTCCACCGGGTCTCTCAACATGTGCAGCGCCACCCGGTAGATGCGTTTCTGGTGCTTGCGCACGAGCTGCCCAAATGCCCGTCTGTCACCGCTCTTGGCCCGATTCATCAGTTCGCGATCATCGGGCGGTGCCATGGCGCTCGGCGCGGCGCAGCGGGTGCCCGATTGCCGCTCCGATGGCCGCGTTTCCTCTAAGTAATCCAACACCAACCTCTTGGACTCATCCAAGAGCATAGTACTTGGGAACTCACACGCAGATCCCCTTGCAGGAACCGGCCTGTGGGCCGCGATTTTTCCGCGAGGCAGCTTTTGGTGCTCGGGTTACTTTTGGAGCTGCTTGCGCAGCAGGTCACCAAGCGTGCCGAACCCGCCTTCAGCCGCGAGCTTCTTGCGATATTCCCGGTGTGCCGCGCGCTCTTCGTTCTCCTCGAGACGGCGGACCGAAAGCTTTGGTTCGCCGCGTCGCGGGTCCAAATCGATGACGGTGGCGCGGAGCTTGTGTCCGGCGGGGAAGTGCTTCCTCAGGTCCGTTCCACGCTGAGTGCCGGTCTGTGCGGCGGGAATGAACCCACGAGCCGCGCGTCCCGTCGTCCCGAGAACTCGCACCGCGACGCCACCGGCCTCGGCCTTGATGACTTCCACGTCCAGGGCCGCGTTGCGCGCGATCTTCTGGGGTTTCTCGTCGGCTTGCTCGCCCTGCAGCGCGGGGTGCAGGGCGACCTTGTGATTCTTGAGGTCGAACTGATGCACGACGACTTCCAACTCGTCGCCAGGCTTGATCACCTCGTTGATGTCTTCGATGCGCGTAGGTCGCAAGTCGGCGATGTGAATCAGGCCTTCCACGCCTTCCAGCTGACAGAAAGCACCAAAGGCCTCCACCCGCGTGATCTTCGTCGTGAGCTTGGTGCCCGCGGGGTATTTCTCTTTGGCCTCTTTCCAGGGATCCGGCACCAGAGCCTTGCGGCTCAGCCAGATCTTGCCGCGCTCATCGATCTTGGTGATCTTGACCTCGAGCTTGTCGCCGGGCTTGAAGGTCTCGAGCAGTCTCGTGCGGGGATCGTGGCTGGCCTCACTGACGTGCACCAGACCTTCGAGGTTCTCGGCATCGGGCATCGCCACGAACACGCCCCAGTCCACGACCGTGCGTACGACGCCTTTCATCACTTGGCCCTCTTCGAGGATGCCCAAGGCTCTCTTTCGGCGTTCGTGAGCCTCGGCCTCCAGCATCGGGCGCCGCGTGACGACCACGTCGCGTCCGTGGTTGTCGAAGCGCGTCACCTTGAACTTCATGCGCTGCCCGACCAGGGAGGCGAAGTTGGCGTTCTGCGGGTGCAGGTCCATGCCGGAAGCCGGTGCGAATGCTCGCAGGCCGTTGATGTCGACATCGACGCCGCCCTTGATGACGCCGGTGATGAGGCCATCGATGAGTTCGCCGCTCTTGGCAGCTTCCTCGACCTTGGGCTTGGCCTCCTCCTCGCGCAGGGGCTTGCGGGTCAACACTAGCAACCCGCCGCGGCCGCCATCTTGATGCACGCGAGCAACGAAGCGATCGCCCTCGCTGGGCACCAAGTCATCCGCTTCCATCTCCAGGCGGTCGAAAATGCCGAGGGCCTTGCCCGACAAGTCCACCATGATGGCTTCGTCGAGTACCGCCGTGACACGCCCGAAGACCTCTTCGCCGACGTGGAAAGGAGCCCGGTCGGTGGCCGGCTTCTTGTCGTTGCGTTCGGGACGTTCGCTGCCAGAAGCGGCGGCGGCTTCACCCTCGCCCTTCTTCTTCTTTCGCCGTCGCCGGCGGCGCTTCTTCTTCGTGCCATCACCAGCTTCGGCGCTCGCGTCGGGGGCTGGGCCTTGATCGATGGGGTCACCCGAACTGGGCGCTGCGTCAACGCTCGTCGCATCGGAGGTCGCAGCCTCGGCTGGGGCGTCGCTGGTGCTGGGCGCGGCCTCGCCGCTGGTCGCCGCTGGCTCCGCGCTGGTCCCTGATTCGCTTGCGGTTTCGGCCATTTCCGCGCTGTTGTCGACAGCCGACGTCGCTCCGGCGGGGCTGCCGTCTTGCGGCAGCTGGGGGGAGGGCTCAGCAGCGCCGTCGTTGGCGGTGGGTGCCGCCGACGCAGCGTTCTCGGGTGTGACCTGGGCAGAATCGGCCGTCGCCGGGGCGATCGGGGACGAATTCTCGCCGTCGGTGGGATTCAGGGTGTTTTGCGAAGACATGGGACCTCGGGAGGCATTCAGATGCGCGGCGGAATGAGCATATCGTGGCTGCCCGCCGGTTTTCCATGCTGGTGGGCGAGGGTGTACCTCCGTTAGCGCGCAATTGGAAGATGCCGATTCGTGCCGCCGCTACGATCGATGCTGACTTCTTCCGATTGAGACGTAGCCTTTTCGGCTGCTTCGATGACGGCTTCCGCGATCTCGGTGAAAACCCGCGCCGCTTCCGACCCTGGCGAGGCCTGCACGATGGGAGTCCCGGCGTCGCCCCATTCGCGGATCTCTTTGGTGATGGGGACTTGTCCCAACAGCGGCGCCCCAGCTTGCTGCGCGATCTTCTCGCCCCCGCCCTGACCGTAGAGGAAGTGGCGCTTGTCGCAGCCGTCGCATACGAAATAGCTTTGGTTTTCGACCACTCCCAAGACGTCGATGCCGACCTTCTGAGCCATGGCTACGGACTTGTAGACGTCCTGTAGTGCGACCTCTTGCGGCGTGGTCACGACGACAGCGCCCGACGTTCGGAGGTTTTGCGAGAGGGTGAGCGCCACGTCACCCGTACCTGGCGGCAGGTCGAGCACGAGGAAGTCCAGCTCGCCCCAGTCGACATCGTTGATGAACTGCATGAGTGCGCCGTGGAGCATCGGGCCTCGCCACACCACGGCGGCTTTCGGATCGTCGAGCAAGAATCCGATGCTCATGAGTTGCATTCCGAAGCGCGTCAGGGGGCGGATGCGTTTCCCGTCGCTGTAGGGCTTGCCCGTGATGCCCAGCATCGTCGGGATGCTCGGCCCGTACATGTCCGCGTCGAGCAGCCCGACGCGATAGCCCAAGCGGCTGAGTGCCAAGCTCAGATTGGTGCAGACCGTGCTCTTGCCAACACCGCCCTTGCCGCTCATCACGAGTAGAACGTGCTTGATGTTGGCAATGGGGTCGTCGCTGCCGACTTTTCGTCCCTGAAGCTCGCGGGGTGAGTTGGACATGGCACGCTACTAGAGCACACATCTCACGCACTCGGCGGCGAAAATCAACTCATCGAATGTCCCTCGCCGCGCTTCAGCGCATGACGTTCAGCCACGCCAGAGCGACACCCGCGAGTAGGCCGGCAAAGACCGCCAACAGATCCAGTCGGTGGTCTTGCGCTGGTGCAGCCTGGCCGCCTTCCGGCATCAGCGGCAGCCCGAATTCCAGGTCACCTTGCCGTCGGAGTTTCGTCGCTTCGCCGATGCGCGGTGCGAGGGGCGATTTGGGAAAGACGGGCGAAAGCAGTCGCGACGTTGGGACCTCGGCGATCTGACGCGGCTTGGGTGCGCGTTGAAGCATCAGCGAGGGCGTTTCCCCCGCGAAGTGGCCACTGTCCGAGCTGCGTGCCAGTTCACGTTGAGCGCGAGCGTAGATGGGTGAATCTTCGTCGATGTGCAGCATCAGTTGCCGGAGCAGGGTCAGGGGAGACTGCATCCGCTCGTCGGGATCGTTGGCGAGTGCGTTTTCGATGGCACGCACGAGGCTTTCCGGCAGCTGGGCGTTGTGTTGGATGAGCGGCTTCCACAGCCCGCAGACGACCGCATGCAGTGCGCTGTGTTCATCTTCTTCGATGATTGGCGGCATCTGCGCGAGCGCTTCGTACAAGATCGAGCCAACGGAGTACACGTCCGAGCCGGGGCGCGCCGGTTGCCCAAGCAGGACCTCCGGCGCTTGGTGCCGGGGCGGCGTGTGCGCCCAACGGGAGGCACGAGGTGCACCGTCGTGCGAGAACACGGCGTGCGCGAGCCCAAAATCGAGGATTCGTGCGACAGGGGTTCCCGCGGCTGTCCACTCGATCAAGATGTTCTCGGGCTTGAGGTCTAGATGCAGCAGACCTTGCTCATGGGCTGCTGCGAGAGCCAAGCAGAGTTGGGCCCCGACCTCGCACACGGCTTCCAAAGAAAGCTCGTGCTCCCGGAGTTCTTCCGCGAGGTTGGGGGCTTGGTGGTGTCGGGTGACCACGAACGCGTTGTTCCCTCGAGCGCTGGTTTCCTCCCCCGTGTCGATGATCTCGACGATGTTGGGATGTTGGACTCTGCTGGCGCGTCGAGCGGCTTCGAGGAAAGCGGCGCGCACGCCGTCCACCTCGGCGAGATCGGAGTACAGAGCTTTGAGCGCAACGGCATCACCTCGGGGGTCGCGAGTCAAATGCACTCGTCCCAACGTGCCGGAGCCCAGTCTGGCTCCGAGGGGGTATGGTTTGGTGGCAAGCTGCTGCGTCATCGGTCGCCTCAACGCTGCACAACGGCCAACCCGAGGCGAACTTGATGCGCGTCCTGAGGGAAACGAGAGACTCTCGTGCGGGCACCTGCGGTACGTCTCAGACTGGACCAGAAATGGTCGTCGATGGCTCGTCACCGACGGGTGACCACCAGCTCCACTGTCGTCGCAGAACAGCGTCCCGCTGCCAGACGGTAACACTGTGTGTTCACGGGTACCGCGTGTCCACAGCGGTGAAGAGTGCCCTGCGGTGCTTCAGGCTTCGGTGGGTCGCCGCGGCAGTGCGCCTGCGCCGACTGGGATGTTCACAGGGGCCAGCATCCCAGTTGTGCCGTCTCGTCTCCAGGGATGACGGAGGCGCCAAAACACGCGCTCGGCGCTGCGTTCTCCGATGCGGGCACACAGTTCATGGCGAGTCCTCCTGGCGTTTGCGGACAGCCACCCCCGAAACAGAAGCTCTCTCCCTCGGGGCAGCTGCAGCTGTCGGTGAGGTTCAAGCAGAAGCGCTCTCCGGTGAACGAGCTGGAGGTGCAGAAGCCATTCGGGCAGTCCGCGTCGTCAACACAAGGCTCACAGCTAGCGCCATCGCCGCTGCAGCTGCCGAAACGATGCGCGCACGTCGGTTGCCCCACGTCCGGGTCGAACAGGTCGCAAACGGTCGCCGCGCCCCACGGGCAACTGTCGGCGAGAGGATCACAGATCACGGTGCATATCTTCGCGCCGGAGCCATCCGACGCGCAGAGTTGGTTTGCCTCACCGCGGCAATCCGCGTCGCTTTCGCATTCGGAGCAGAAGCTACGTCGGCGACACGAGCGCAACTCCAAGACTCCATCCCCACAACGAAAAGGCCGTCCGTCTCCGATCTCCTCGGGGTCGATGCAGTCCGGATCGGAGGGGTTGCCGGGCAAGCCGCAAGCGTCCGCGCAGGGGGCAAGCGTTCCGAACGCGTCGACGTTGCAGTAGTAGCCCGAGGGGCATTCGGTGTCCGCATCGCAGCCCAATTGGGAGCAGTAGCCGTCGAGATCGCCCTCGCCACGGCTCAGGCAACGAAAGCCTGAAAGCACGTCGCAGTCCGAGTTGCCGTTCAGACAACGCCAGCCGAATTGCCCCGGACCGCGCGGAAATTCGTCGGTCTCACAGAAGCTGACTTCTTGCCTATCCGCGTCCACGTCGATGCCCGTACAAGTTCCCGAACCCGCACAGTGCTCGTGTAGCAAACACGCCACGACGCACTGCCCACGGACGCAGCTCATTTGGCGTGTGGGATCGAAGCAATCCGCGTTCTCGGAGCAGCTCCGTGTGCCGGGGCTCGGTGCGTCCGTCTCCGACGTCGGTCCGGCATCTTCTTTGGTGAAGTCGGGTCGCTCGTCGTACAAGCAGTAGTTGCCCTTTCCGCCGTAGTCGGCCGTGACCGAGCGACAGCTCCCACCGCTGCAATCGTCGTCGTTGCTGCACTCGGGGCTGCATCGATTCTCGACGCAGCGCTCGTCCTGAGCGCAGTCGTCATCGCGACACAGGGGCTCGCACTGACCGTCGATTTCGACGCCTTCGCAGTCGTTCCTGCTGCAACCCGACAGCGCGCAGAATAGCGACCAAGTGGCGAGCACCAGTATGCCCATGGAGTAGAAGTGGCGAGACTTTGGTTGGCGCAGATTCATCAGAAAGAACGGGAAGCTACGTGCATCTTACCTCCGCGATTGGAAAACGCACCAGCCCAACCTGGCGAGTGGGTCGCTTTGCTCCCGCTCAGGCTGGCGCAGCCCGAACCCGATCCGGCGGAAAATTTGGCGGTCCGAAGAAGGTGCGCCGGGTTGCCGCGGTGTTTTGCTGGCTTGCTGTGGTCCTCGCCCAGCACTAGACTGCTCGAAGGTCGAGGTGCCCAAGATGAAGCCACTTTCAAGATGCTCGTTGTCGTTGGCAGTCGCTTTGGGGGGCGTGGCGTGCAGCGCGGAAGCGCCGCTGCCGCTGGATGCGACGGCATCGGCGGAAGAAGGGGCGGAAGCGAGCGGCGTCGATGAAGAAGCGGACGGGCAAGCCGACGAAGCGCGTGATGGCGTCGGCGAGGCGCTGGCTCAGGCTCCTGGCTTCGTTCCTTTCGCGTATCCCGCTCCGCCGTACGGTGTGCGCACCGGGGCTATCCTGGAGAACTTGGAGTTCTTGGGTTGGCATGACCCGATGGCCGCTGGTTTCGACCTCAACGCCGCGCAGACGGTGAGCTTGGCGGACTTCTACGATCCAGACGGCCAGAAGGGCATCGAGTTGTTGATGATCAACGCTGTTGCTATCTGGTGCGGCGTGTGTCGAACGGAGTATGCCGACATCCGTTCCGACGGGATCTACGCCGAATACGCCCCGCGAGGTCTCGAAGTGTTGGGCATCTTGTTCGAGGACAACGAGGGCGGGCCCTCCGACTACACGGACCTCATCAATTGGTCGAACAGTTACCAAGTGAACTTCCCCTTCGTCTTGGATCCTGGGTTCAAGACCGGGGTCTATTTCGACCGTTCAGCGACGCCGATGAACATGTTGGTCGATGCGCGCACGATGCAAATCCTGTCGGTCATGACGGGCTACAATCCACAGATCTACGAAGTCATCGACGGGCTCCTTGCAGAGCGCGGCCGATGAACGGAAGCGCTTTGCGCTGGCCGGCACTGCTGCTCGCGCTGTTTCATTCGGCGTGTGCTGCTTCCGCTGCGAGTCCCGCCACGGCACCCGACTCCGAGGCGACCAACTCCGGGCCCGCGGGGACCGATTCTGGCGCTGGGGTGGGCACCGAGCCGGTGGAAACAGAGCCACCCGTTTCAGAAACCGCTGCCGAGCCCAAAGGGCCGCGGCCGCCCGACTTCGAGCTGGACGTCATCGACGGTAGCAGCTTTCGCTTGGGTGAACACTTGGGCAAGGAGGTCGTTCTGCTCGACTTCTGGGCGACCTATTGCGACCCCTGCCTCGCCGCGATGCCACACCTCAACGACCTCTACCAGCGGCACAAGCGGCAGGGTTTGCTGGTCGTCGGCGTCTCCATCGACGGTCCGGAGTCGATCGCTCAGGTGCGCGCAACCGTGTCCCGCCTTGGAGTCGAGTTCCCGATCTTGCTCGACGACGAATCGAGTGTCGTTGCCCTGTACAACCCCAAGGTGAGCGCACCCTTCAGTGTGCTGATCGGAAAGGATGGCGCAGTGATCGCCAAGCGAGAGGGCTACACCACCGGCAAAGCGGCGGCGTTGGATGCCGACATCGAGCGGGCGCTGGCTCGCTGAGCGTGACACACTGCCAAGAGGCTCCTAGAATCCCGGCAAGAGGGAGTGCGGGACTTTGCAAGCGGCTGTGAACGACGAACAGAAGGCTGAAGAGCACGGCGGAACGTCTGCACCCGTGCGGGCCGTCTACCAGCGCTTGCGGCGCGCGGCCGAGCGTGACCGCTTCCCCTCAATCGAGCGGCGCATCGCGATTTTGGACGCGCTCGAGCAGGAGCTGCGCTCTGAGCGCGAGGCGATCACTAGGGCAGTCTCGGCGGATTTTGGGCACCGTTCCAGCCACGACACGGAACTCGGCGACCTGTGGATGTCGCTCAGTCAACTGCGTCACGTGCGCGCTCACCTGCGACAGTGGGTGAGGCCCGAAGTGCGGGCGCCGCTCTGGGTCTTTCGGCCCGCAACGGCGCGGATCGTCGCTCAACCCCTGGGAGTCGTCGGTATCATCGCACCGTGGAACTACCCGGTGATGCTCGCCGTGGCGCCGTTGGTGGGGGCGATTGCAGCCGGCAATCGTGTCGTGCTCAAACTCTCCGAGCACGTGCCGCAGACTTCCCAGCTGTTGGCGACGATCCTATCGCGCGTGGCTCCGGAGGATTGGGTCGGCGTGCTGCAGGGGGGGGCCTCCGTGGGTGAGGCCGTCAGCGAGCTACCCCTGGATCATCTGTTGTTCACTGGTAGCACTGAGGTGGGGCGCAGGATCGCCGTTGCCGCAGCGAAGAATCTGGTGCCCGTGACCTTGGAGCTCGGGGGCAAGAGTCCCGCTCTGCTTCATGAATCGTTTCCGGTCGACAAGTTCGCGGCGCGTATCGTGCAGGGTAAGTGCTACAGCGCCGGCCAGTCTTGCGTCGCGCCCGACTACCTGTTGGTGCCGAGCGAGCGTGAGCAAGAGGTGGTATCGGCGCTCGAAAGAGCGGTCGCGCGGTGTTTTCCGACGATGCGGGACAATCCCGACTACACGGCGGTCGTCAGCCCCGAACGCGCGGAGCGCCTGCGCGGCTTGGTCGCCGATGCACGGCAGAGGGGCGCGCGTGTGATCGAGATCAACCCGGCCAGAGAGCACTTCACCGGAACGCAGAAGCTGCCCCTGCACTTGCTCCTCGACGTACCGGACGACGCGCAGGTGCTGCGCGAAGAAATTTTCGGCCCCGTGCTGCCCATCGTCACCTATCGCCAGCTGGACGAAGCGATCCGCTACGTCAACGCGCACCCGCGACCTTTGGCGCTCTACTACTTCGACCGAGATCGTCGTCGCATCGACCAGGTGATGGAGCAGACCGTGTCTGGTGGAGCGACGGTGAACGATACCCTGCTGCATTTCTTATGCGACGCGCTGCCGCGTGCGGCGGTCGGAGACAGCGGTCAGGGTGCCTATCTCGGGCGGGCGAGCTTCGAACGCTTCAGCCATCGAAAGAGCGTGCTGTACCAATCGCGCATGAGTGCGGTTGGCTCCTTCGCGCCACCCTACGGGCCGTTGGTGGAGTGGGTGCTGCGGCGTGTTCTGCGCGTCTGAGTGGCGCGTCGCTCAGAACATCACACCCAAGAACAAGCGCAGGGTCTGAGCAGTCTCGGGGCTTTGGTCGCCCGGGATGTCACGTTCTTCCCCGGCCTGGTAACCCATGCCATTGAGGGGAAAGAGCACGCCGTACTGGATTGCGGAGTAGAAGCCACCCATCGAGTCGGGAGTGTCGTTCAGCACGCCGTCCTTGGCCTGGAAATAGAGCGTACCGTTGAGCTCGATGCCCAGATCCGCGTCATGGCCCGGAGCCTGTACGAACTCGCTGGCGCGCGTCCAGATGGCTTGCACGGCACCGCCGGCACGTTGCCCGTTGGGGTCGCGAATGAAGTCGTATTCCACGCTGGGCCGGAACAGATACGTGCCCTGAACCCGCTGCAGGATGTTGCGGTTCAGGATCAGGTCGACCCGATAGGCGGGATGAAAGCGAAACGTGGAGATGGTATCGTCGTTGATCTGCGTCTGGCCCGGGCCTGGGATCAACTCGCCGGGGACGGTGCTGTCGAACGTATCCGGGTCACCCGAAGCCCAAGCGAAGCCGAATTTGAGCCGCAGACGGTCCTCGACCAACTTCTGTTCGAGTTCCGTCGCCAGACCAAACTGCGCGAGCTTGAGCGGATCGGTGCTGCGAAAGGTGTCTTCGGTGTTGGGTGCGATGGAGGCACTCGCGATGGAGCCCAACACGGCCGCCCACTCCGCCGAAAAGCGGAACTTCTTGTACTTGAGCTCCAGCCACAGGTCGGGGACGTAGACCTCTGCATCGCGTCGGGCGAAGGCATCCGCCAGCGCATCGGCGTTGGCGTTGGGGGTGACGCCACCCAAGTCTTCGGGCAAGGGTTGATCGTTGGCGAGGGTTTGCGTCCTGTACACGAAATAGACGCCACCGTTGAGCACCAGGCCGCCCTTGGCCAGACGTTGGCTCTCCAACGACTGCTTGCGTACGACCCTCAGGCTGTATTGGTTGACGTCGTCGATCGACGCGCGGTCGTAGGGTTGTGCCCCGGGGATCGGAATGCTCGTTTGGGCGCCTTCGTTCGGGAAGTCCCAACTCGCGCTGACCAACAGGTCCAGGTCCCGAACGCCAGTGGTGACCATGAAGCGATCGAACGTCGTCTGGTAGTCATCGTCGTAGCCGTTGCCTGCGTTGTACAGCATGCCCAGACCCCAGTGGTCTGGCATGCGGCCGAAGCGCAGCTCGCCGATTGGGGTCGTGTATTCACCCCAAGCGCGTTTGACACGTACGCTGTCCGAGAAACCATTGCGGCTCGAGTCCGGCGGGACTTGCGTCGTGTCGTAGACTCCGAGTTGATTGTAGCCGCTGCGCTGCTGCACTTCGACGCCATCGGCGTCGTTCACCCCGTAGCGGTAGCCCTCGGGGGTGCTGCCGAAGGCCAGATTGTCGAGTAGGTCGATCTGGGAGCGGATCCGTAGGTTGTCCGAGATGTGGATCTCGGGCTCCAAGCGCAGGCGCAGGTTGGCGCCGTTTTGCGTCTTGTTGTCGCAATTGTAGAGGTTCTTCGGGCTGTCACTTTCCGAGGAGGTCGCGTCAGTCTCGTCGCCGGTACACAGCTGGGGCCCGTACGCGTTGCCGTTCAGCGCCGTGTAGCGGTTGTCGCTCGGGCGTGGCCAAATCGCCTGACTCGGTGGCTCCACTCGGCCCAACGCAAAGTTGTGAAACAGCTCCGCGCGGGTACGGAAAGCGCCGTGAATCTCGATCGCCGGGCGAGCGTGGCTCCACCAGTCCTCGGCGAAGACTTCGTCGTTCCCGCCGCTTGCGGGGGGGGCCTTGGCCTCAACGGGTCCGGCGCCGGCGGTTCCGGATGCTGTCGGCGGCTTGTCTTCGGACTGTTCTGCCGCGAAAGCGGGAGCAACGGCACCACTGACGGAGAAGGAATCGTTGCTGGGCGGAGGCGTTTCGGGTTGAGCGTCCTCGGTCGCCGCCGGCGGCGGCTGGGTCGCCGGGGGCTCCTCTTCGTCCTGGCTCTCGCCCGCAGGCGGAGCTGCTTCCGGGGCGTCCGCGGCGGTGGGCGCGTCGGCCGGGGCTTTGCCTTCTGCCCCCTCGGGCGCTGCAGTCTGAGAGCCTGCGGGTGCTTCCGCCGCACCCGGTGCGGACGCGTCGGGAGGATTCGTTTGGGCGGCGCTGAGCGCGGGGAGGGACGTGACGCCGACGAAGGTCAGTGTCGTGAGGCAAGTTCTGTACATTATGCGTCGTTTCTCCGCGCCGCCGAGGGGCGGCTCGAATTGGCGGTGGTGTCGCACGCCGCGGAAAAAGCTGTCAACGACGGAGCAGGGGCAAGCGACCCCGTGGGGGGTGAATTTGACGCCACGCTGCCGACGGGTTGGCCAATTGGCTGACGTGGTGCGCCATTTCAGCGTCCAGCTGCGACGCGCTGGCGCCGCAAACGAGCCTCCTCGGCCGCTCTGTGCGCCTCTGTGAGGCCGCGTCGCAGAAACAATACGCCCCGCCAACGCCGGAATATTGCGGAGTTGCGTCGCCCTATGACACCCTAGCGCGCGAGATTTTCTTCGGGACACCCAAAGGGGCTACAAAACGTGACAGCTGACTTTTGCAACTCGAATTCCCTGAGGCACCGCGGGGCCTTTGCCTTTGCGCTGCTCGCGTCTTTCGGCATTGGGTGTTTGGACCCTGCGCCCGCTGGTGCCCAGGAGCTCGAAGGCACCATCAACGTCCAGAAGTTCAGCCCAGCGCCAGGGCCAGGCAACTTCATCGTCACCCGCGGCTTGCGCAGTGACGGCGAGCACGCGATCGGTTTCGGGCTGTTGGCGCACTATGCCAACAAGCCGTTCGTGGTCAACTCCGTCACTGAAGATGGGGACCTCACGGAGGTGCTCGTGGTGGAGAATCTCGCGACCGCGGACGCCATGTTCACCTATACCCCGGTGTCGCCGCTGCAGATTGGTCTGCGGTTTCCCGTCACCTACGTCAAAGGACAGGGGATCACGGAATCGGGCGAGGCGGGACAGCCTGCGGGGCAGGCGGTCGATGCTTTCGGGCTGTCCGATCCCGAGCTGGAGGTGAAGTACCGCTTCTTGGGACAAGTCGATTCCCCATTCGCGCTGGGCGTTGCGGCCTTCGTCACGGCTCCCGCAGGCGAGGCGACCGCCGAGGAGCAGTTCATCGGCAACGACGGGGCGACGGGTGGTGGTCGTCTGATCGCCGATTTCACGTCCGGTTCGCTGTCGACGGCAACCAACTTGGGCTATCGCTTCCAGAAGAAGGCGCGGGTTGGTGAATCCGAGGTCGGCTCCGAAGCGCTTTTCGGTCTGGGCGTTGGGTTTCAGGCCAGTCCCGTCTTCGGCTTGCTAGCAGACCTGCATGGCACTTCGGGTCTCGGTGGCGGGGAAGGGACGAACACCCTGGAGCTGGGGGCGGGCGTCCGCGTCACGCCCATCAGTGTGCCTTTGGCCATCACTCTCGGTGGTGGCCCGGGTCTGATTCACTCGATTGGGGGTCCCGTCGTGCGTGCCTTCTTCGGCATCGCCTACGTCGACCAGGCACTCGACACCGACGAGGATGGCATCCTGGATGTGGATGACCAGTGTCCCGCCGATGCCGAAGACTCCGATGGTTACGAGGACTCGGATGGCTGCCCCGACAAGGACAACGACGGTGACGCCATTTCCGACGACGCCGACAAGTGCCCGAACGAGGCCGAGGACATCGACCAATTCGAAGACCTGGACGGCTGTCCCGAAAACGACAACGACAAGGATGGCTTGCCCGACGTGCAGGATCGCTGCCCAGACGAGGCTGAGACCGTCAACGGTTTCGAGGACGAAGACGGCTGCCCAGACGTTTCCGATTCCGACTCGGACGGCGTGATTGACTCCAAAGACAAGTGCCCGAACGAGCCAGAAGACACCGACGGCTACCAGGATGTCGATGGCTGCCCCGATCTCGACAACGACGGTGACGGTATTCCGGACGACAAGGACGAGTGCGTCGACGAAGCGGAAGACATGAACGGCACTGCGGATGAGGACGGCTGCCCCGACGATGGCGTGGAGCCACCCAACGCGCCGCCATCTTCGGGCGGTGACGACTCGTCGAGACCGGGTAGCGAAGACAATCCGATCGAGCTCTGAGCACGGCACTCGACGGAGTTCCGAGCGCACCTCTTCGTCGAGGGCGAACCAAACGTGGACTGTTCCATGCGGGCACACCTTTGGCCGCTCGTTTGCCCCGAGTCAGCCAGGGGAGGTGTGTGTGCGCATGCGCCGCGGTACCAGGGTATCTCATGAAACTGCGCTGCGACCCGGATGAGGATTCGTACAACGGAGTTAGCGAAGTCATAGTGAAGCCAGTCGTTTCCAGCTGGCCTCATGCGCGCACTCCCAATCCGTTCGTCACTTCTCCGTTCCGCTCTCCTCTCATTCTGTCTAGCGCTTCCGAGTGCGACGGTTTCGGCTGAGCCCAGTCAGCAGGCAGCACTCCAGCAGCAGTTGCGGTCCAAGCGCGCGGAGCAACGGGTAAGCGCGGCTCTGAGCCTGGCCAAGCACAAGCACGTTTCCACTCGGCGCGCGCTAGAAGCGGCCCTGAAAGACCCCGTACCCAGGGTTCGTGCCGCCGCCGCCGCGGCACTGCAGCGTCTGGGAGACCGGCGTGCGGTCGTCAAACTCGAGCCGCTGCTCCACGACGACAACGAGGCGGTACGCCGTCAGGCCAAGTCCGCCATCGACAGTCTGGAGCGCTCCGCCGATGCAGACTCGGTTGCGGTTGGTGTCGGCGACGTACGCAACCGCGACGGCAAACGTTCTCGGGCGTTCGGCCCCATCATCAAGCGCGCCGCGGAGCAAACGCTGAGCTCGCTACCTGGCGTCCGGGTCCATCGAGCGGCGTCTTCCGAGCTCTTGCTCGAAGGACAGCTCGTGCGCCTCGAGGGTAGGTCGCGAGCGGATGCTTATGCGGTGTCAGCGACGGTGGAGTTCGTGATCACGGAGATGCCCAACCGCCTGATCAAGGGTCGCGTCTCCGGTGCGGCAACGGTGATGGGGGAGCGGCGCGCCGCCAAAAACCGGAAGCTCAGAAGTGAGCTGCAGCGGGAAGCCGTGGCAGCCGCGACGCAGAGCGCCCTCTCCGATGCTCAGCGAGCATTCGCTTCGAGCCGCTGACCGGGGTACTGACCCAGCCGCTTCGAAAGGGAACCGACAGCGCGACTCGAGCGTGTAGCCTGCGGGCGTGCGCGTCTTGTTCGTGTCCAAACCCGTCAGTCCTCCATTTCACGACGGCAGCACGTGCCTGGTACGGGCTGTTGCACGATACCTGAAGGAGTATCGAGCTAGTGTTTTGGTGGCCGAAGGCGATCCACCTTGGCCCGAACACCATGTCGAACAACGCGCGATCTACCGCCGCCCGTCGCCGTTGGCTGGATCACAGGTGAACAATGCGCGAGCATTCGCTCACCTGACCCGAGAGCGCAGGGCGCAGCTGTGGCACTTCGTGTTCGCCCCCAACGCGCGCTCCAGCCGGGCGATTCGGGCGCTGCTCCGGTGGCGACGCGTGCCTGTCGTGCAGACGATCGCTTCGCCGCCGCGAGCCTTCGAAAGACCGGAGCAACTGCTTTTCGGCGACGTCGTCGTGGCCCAGAGTGCGTGGACGCGGGACCAACTCTTGGAGCACGGTGTCACCTGTCCAGTCGAGTTGATTCACCCGCCCTTGGCACCCATCACGAGGCCGTCTGCCGAAGCGATCGCGTCGATGAGAGCGCGGTTGCAGCTGAACCCGGGAGAGCCCGTGGTGGTCTACCCCGGGGACCTGGAGTTCAGTCGTGGCGCGAGTCGCACGGCCCGCTTGGCGGAAACGCTCGCAGCTCGTGGCTTCGACGGCACGGTCGTGTTCGCTTGTCGACGCAAGACCGAGCGCGCTGCCAACGCCGAGGCGGAACTCGTCGCACGTCTCGACAGTCGGCGGGTGAGGTTTGCGGGTGAGCTGCCGAGTCTGCTGCCGCTATTGGCGCTGGCTGATGTCGTGGTCTTTCCGGTCGAGGATTTGTGGGCGAAAGTGGACATCCCGATTGCGATTCTGGAGGCCATGGCCCTCGGTACCCCAGTGATGGTCGCCTCACGAGGACCACTGTCCGATCTGTCGGCGGCGCGTCGCCTCGATGCAGAGGATACGGCGGTTTGGGCGGATACCGTGGCATCTCTCAGTCGTGACCGCGTCGAGGCAACGGCCCTGGTCGCCGCTCAGAAGGAAATGCTGGCGGAACGGTTTGACGCACGTCACGTTGCAGCGGAGTACGAACGCGTTTACACGGCGTTGTTGGCTCGGCGTGGGCGTGCGAGTTGAGCGCCCAAGCGGTCGTGGCCCTTGTGCTCCATTGTCGGCGCAGGTGGCAGTGGTGACGCACGCGAGGCGGGCACGTGTCCATCACGTTCACTCGCTGGTGCGATCCAGCGTCGTCACAGGCGGGAAACAAATGATCGCAGGGGCATTTGACGGTCTTCGTCGCCGGGGTCACTACGAAACCCCTGTAGTCCGCGTTGCTCAGGGGGTCGCAAGCCGAACCTTGGCCGCGTGGCCCGGCACGGCGCTTCGGCATTGACGGTGACTGGCCCCAAGATAGCCTCCAATGACAAGGAAGGCGTGACAGAAGACTCTACCCAGCATGCGGAGGCTCGAGACCAAGGGGCGGGGGCCGCTTCTTCCGACGATGCCGGCACGCCGTCTTCGAGGTCTTCGGCCGCAAAAGAGCGGACTTCCGACGTGGTGGCAGGTGGCGAGCCCGGTACGGTCGAAGCGGCTACTCCTTCTCCGAGTAGTCGTGTCGTCGGAGCCGTTGCGCGGCGGAGTTCCCTCGAAGGACTGGAGGAGCTGCTGCCCGAGCCTGATGCCTTGGTAGGAACGCTCGTAGGTGAACGTTATCGCGTGACCGAGCTGATCGGGCGTGGCGGCATGGGTGCGGTCTACCGTGCAGAGCACGTGCACATGCGCAAGACCGTTGCGCTCAAGGTCTTGCATCGAGAGATGACGGCGCTCGACGAAGTCGTGGCTCGTTTCGAGCGCGAAGCGATCGTGGCTGGCCGCATTGAACATCCAAACGTCGTGGGTGCTCGCGACTTCGGCCGCCTCGAAGACGGCTCGTTCTACCTCGTGTTGGACTACGTGGAGGGTCGCGTGCTCGACCACGTGCTCAAGGACAGCGGAGAGACCTTCAGCGTCGAGCGCGTGTTGAACATCACCGGGCAGATCGCCGAAGCGTTGCAGGCAGCGCACGCCGAAGGCATCGTGCATCGCGATCTGAAGCCCGACAACGTGATGCTCATCGACCGCGGCAACGAGCCGGAGCTGGTCAAAGTGCTCGACTTCGGCATCGCGAAGATGAGCATCCACGAGCATTCCGATACCGATCGTCCCATCACACAAGCCGGCACGGTGTTCGGGACTCCCGAGTACATGTCCCCGGAACAGGCCGCGGGCCAGTCCGTCGACCATCGTGGCGACCTGTACTCGTTGGGACTCTTGCTCTACCGCATGCTCGCTGGGCGTCCTCCGTTCACGGGCGAAGAAGTCCAGGCCGTGTTGATGATGCAGATAACCCAGCACCCGCCGCCGTTGGACAGGATGTTGCCTCCGGGCATCATCGACCTGCTCGAAGGATTGCTGGAGAAGAACCCGGACGATCGGATCCAGAGTGCCGAGGAAGTCGTGCAGCGCGTGCTCGACGTCCTCGACGCGGATCTGACGCCTTCCCATTCGAAGACTCGCGCCAAGCTAGCCTCGATCTCGCAAACGGATCTGCCGCGCATCACCATCGGGCAACGGTTGGATGCCGGAGCCCTGGGGAAGCCGCTCGCCGTTGGGGCTCACCGTTTGCCGTTGTGGCGAGTGGTCGCCGTCGCCGCGGCCGCTCTGGCAGCGGGGGTCGTCGGGGTCTTGGTCGTGTTCACGGCGCCTCAGGCGGAGCCTTCGGCCGAACCGACGCAGCGCCCAGTGGCGGAAGCCCCTGAATTGGCTGCCCCCGTGCGGGAGCCGGTCGCCGACGCCGATCCGGAGCTCGAACGCCTCTTGGCACGGGTTTTCGTCGGGGACAAAGAAGCCGTCGCGGAGCTCGAACGACGTCCTGCAGAGCAACGCAGCCCCCGCGAGTGGTTGGCCTTGGGGCGCGGGCTAGCCAAGAGTAATCGTCTGGACGAGGCGCTGGCCGCGTACCAAACCGCACTCGAAAAGCAGCCCTCCGTCGCCGATGACGGTGTGCTTCGTCGGGACATCTGGCGAGCGCTGAGCAATCCGGAGACGGAGCTCGCTGCGTTGCGCATCGCCGCGGACCATCTCGGCTCTCATGGCGCGGACGTGCTGTACAAGGTGTGGGTGGAAACGAAGGACGTGACGCCCGCGACGAAACTCGCGCGTGAGCTCGTTTACCGTGAGGACGTACGCGCAGCGGCGTCCCCGGCGCTGCAGTTTCTGCTCGCGTGGCGTGAGGCCATCGGCTGCGACGACTACTCGCGGTTGCTACCCGACGCGACCTTGCACGCCGATCGGCGGGCGCTGACGTTGCTCAAGCGTGCAGAACGCCGCAACGAATGTGATCTGCCCGAGGAGTCGTTGAAGGCGGCCGTCTCTGCCGCCCAAGAGCGGCTTCAGCCCGCGCCTTATTGAGCGTCTCCTGGGCGTTGGGCTAGGGCAGCTCGCAAGGCGTCGAATTCGTCGCTGACGTAGTACCCCACCAGGAACCCGAGTCGCATCAGCAGGTCGTCGAAGGCCCGCGGATTGGTGGAGCGCTGCTCGGAAATCGCCGTCAAGAGGTCTTGCTGTTCGAGCCGCGTCGAGACGCGCACGTAGTCGGTGCGGCTGAGCAGCAACGAGTAGAACGCCACGCTGGGGTCGCCGCAGGCGAGCAAGCCAGCGCGGTCCGCCGTCAGTTGGGAGAAGCGATGGGCGGCGATCAGGCTCTCGTTGGCCTGCGCCAGGTCGCTACGAGGTTGCTGGGGCTCCCCGGACTCCAACGCCTTGCTCAGGTCTTTGGCGGCAGTCATCAACTTGCCCACCCGCGGCAGACTCAGGCGCGCCGTCACCATCGTCAGGCGGTCAGCGAGTTTGAGACCGGCGACGACGGGCAGCAGGCTCAGCACGATGTCGAAGCCTTGCTTGCCCTTGTCGAACAGTCCTCGGGCGACGTCCTTGGGACCGACGCGAGCGTGCTCGAAACGCAGGTGCGCGAGTTCGCCAGCAACAGCAAAGAGCAACTCCAACGGGGTCATGTGGTAGCGGCTGTCCGCTTCGAGGTGTTGGCCTCCGACCAGCAGTACGGGCGTGTGATCGCTGAACGCTCGCAGGCCTACGTCGTCGTGACCTCGTGAGACGTAGACGTCAACGTGCCCGACGCCCAGCATCGTGGCTGCTTCGTCGACGACGTGGGCGACGCTGGAGGCCTTGTCAGTGATACGCTCGCAATAGAGCTTGAGTGTCGAGAAGTCGGGACGTTGGGTCTTGGCAGCGGCGCTTTGGACCCGGGCCAAGAACTGCTCGTGGGCCTTTGCCATCGGGTGGCGCACCTGCTCCAGTTGCTCCGCAGAAAGGCCGCGCAGCAGCGGTAGCTTCGTCTGCTGGTCTCGTGTCAGCGCGCCGGGCTCGGTCAACAGCGCATGCGCGTGTCGGAGCTTCGTCGCGGTCGCTTCGGGCACGAAGCGGGCGCTCTGCTCGATGACGTCGAAGTCCAACGGGGTCAGCTGTGGCACCTGTCGCGCCGTGCTCGTCGCCAATGCGATGGCGCTCGCGTTTGCGCACTCGCCCAACTGCAGGGTGAGGTGCTCCAAGCGGCGGCGCAAACGCGACCAAGAGCTCTTCGGCAGCCCCGTCGGTAGTTCGACGTCAGCGAGCGTCGGCTCGGGCAGTAGGGCGCGCAAGCGACTGAGTTTCTCCGTGGCTTCGGCGCTTCGCCCGTAGGCAAGCAGGAGCTCCGAATGGTCGAGACCTGCCTCGAGTTTGACGGCGGGTTCATCGTCGCGTGTGACGCGTGCATCGTGCAGCGCGCGCGACAGCGCCAACGCCCCTCGCGTCCAGGCTTCCGTTCTCGGTAGCCTTGCCAGAAGGTCGCTCGTTTGCTCGTCGCTCAGTTGAAAATCGTTGCGCAGCGCCACGAGGTTGACGCCACTAGCCTGTTCGTCGAAGGCGTCGGCGTCGCCGTTGAGCCACGAGTTCAGCACGCGCGCCTCAGGACGGCCGCGCACTGCGGCGGCCTCCAACAGGTGGTTCGCCTTGCGCTGGGCTGCGGCGGACACCGCCTGGTGATGCAAACGTGCGGCCGCCAGCAGACGCTCGGTCGTGGGCAGCTTGGCCAACCGCGCGAGTTCGCGGAGCTCATGCTTGGCGCGACTCGCGAGTTCCTCCCCATCCACGGTGACGCCATCGTCGCCGATGCTCACGGACTCGGCCGAGACGGCGCGACGGTGCACGTCGCCGGCCTGCGAGACGGCGACGAGCAGTGCGTCCCGGTCGCTGACGACGAACCAGAAGCTCGCTCGGTAGCGACCGAGCACCGGTGAGCGCGCGTCACACTCCCGCTTCGTCGGCAGACAGCCGAGCAGTATCGTCTCGGGGGCCTGCTGTTGGCGCAACGCCGCCCGCGCGATTGGGCCCGGGTCGTGGATGAATGGCGTGGTTTCGAAGGGCGCACCCGGCAGAGCGCCCAGACGACACAGAGCGATCAGAAGCAGCGCGCTCTCGAGATGCCCCCGATCGACGCGGTAGGCATCGGCCCCGATCTCGAGGCGCCGATTCCAGCCCACGCCTCGTACGGCGAAGTGTGCCTCGGCGCTGAGCGCCAGCTCCCCCTCCGCTGCGGCATCGCGGGCCGCGCCGTCCTTGCTGGGCACGAGTCGCAGGTGTTGCTTTTCCCAAGTGAGCTCGAAACGTTGCCCGTCGCGATCGCGAGTCAGCAACGCCGGGGTTGGCAGCTCGGAGCTCGCCTTGGGTTGAACCGGGTCAGAACGCACACTGTTCTCGTCGGGGATGTCGTCCAAACCTCATTTCGGACGAGCTTCCAATAGCATGTTCCGAACCTGAGGGCCGACTTGCACGGCTGGGCCCATGGCCTGGAGTCGAGCATGATTGAATCTCTACGACATGTGCTACACCACGCCGTCATGTCTTCCAGCTCCGACGAGGTTCGCCGCGCGTTCTTGGAGTACTTTGCTCGCCACGACCACGAAGTCGTGCCGAGCGGCCCGGCGATCGCTCCCAACGACCCGACGCTCATGTTCGCCAACGCGGGCATGGTGCAGTTCAAGGACGTTTTTCTAGGCCAGGACAAGCGCCCTTATCAGCGAGCCACCTCTGCCCAGAAGTGCATTCGCATCAGTGGCAAACACAACGACCTGGAGAACGTCGGGCCGTCGCCTCGCCATCACACGTTCTTCGAGATGCTGGGCAACTTCAGCTTCGGCGACTACTTCAAGGAGCAAGCCATCGTGCTTGCGTGGGACTTCATCAAGGAGTTGGAACTCGACCAGGAGCGACTGTGCGTGACCTATTTCGAAGGGGACGATGCCATGGGTGTCGGCCCCGACGACGAAGCTCGCGCGTTGTGGAAGAAGGTCAGCGGGCTTTCCGACGAGCGCATCATCGGTTGTCCGGCGAGTGAGAATTTCTGGTCGATGGGTGACACGGGCCCGTGTGGTCCGTGCAGCGAGATCCACTTCTTCCATGGGCCCGGCGTGGACGTGAAGAAGCTGAGCGACGAGCAAGACGAGCAGGGCTTCGGGTGGGTCGAGATTTGGAACCTCGTGTTCATGCAGTTCGACCGTGACGCGACAGGCAAAGCGAGTCCGCTGCCCGCACCGAGCATCGATACCGGCATGGGGCTCGAGCGAATCGTGGCGGCGCTTTCCGGCACGCCTTCCAACTACGAAACGGACATCTTGCGCGGCCTCGTGGACTGTGCGGCGCGCCTCGCCGACAAGCCCTACGGTGGCAGCATGCAGCCCGACGACGTCAGCATGCGCGTGATCGCGGACCACGCTCGCTTGACGGCCGTACTGCTCGCCGAAGGCGTGATGCCCGACACCAACGGCCGCGAATACGTCTTGCGACGCGTGATGCGGCGAGCCATTCGGCATGGTCACCGCCTGGGTATCGCCAAGCCGTTCCTGCACGAGGTCGCGTTGGAGGTGACCCGTCTGATGGGCGGGCAATATCCCGAATTGAGTGAGCGTTCCGAGCACATCGCCAGTGTGTGCGAGCAAGAAGAGGTGCGCTTCCGCCGGACTATCGAGCGGGGCCTCTCCTTGTTGGACTCGAGTTTCGACGCGCTCGACACCGAGGGCAAGAAGGTGTTGGACGGAGCAGATGCGTTCAAGCTCTATGATACCTATGGCTTTCCCCTCGATCTGACCGAAGTGATCTGCCAGGAGCGCGGCTTCGAGGTGGACACCGCCGGCTATGAGGCGGCGCTAGCGGCGGCGCGTGAGCGTTCCGAATTCAAGGGCGTCGAGCAAGCGGTCGAGTCTGTCTACCGCGAAGTGCTGGAGCAGATCGGCGAGGAGGTGAAGTTCACCGGCTACGATCACGACGCTGGCAGAGCCAAGCTCCTGGCGATCGTGGAAGAAGGACGACAGGTGTCGTCAGCGACCGCGGCCAGTGGCAAGCGGCTCGGCCTGGTCTTCGAGCGCACGCCGTTCTACGGCGAAAGCGGTGGCCAGGTGGGTGATAGCGGCGCGGTCGTCGGCGAGGGGGTACGCTTCGAGGTGTCGGACGCGCAGAAGCCCGTTGCAGGGCTCATCGTACACCTCGGCGAGCTGCGCGAAGGCACGCTCGAGGTGGGGCAGGAGCTGGAGCTTCGAATCGACGTTGCACGACGCGAAGCCATCCGACGCAATCACTCGGCAACGCACCTCTTGCACTGGGCGCTGCGACAGGTCCTCGGTGAGCACGTGCAGCAAAAGGGCTCACTGGTCTCGGCTGATCGCTTGCGCTTCGACTTCACTCATGGGGGGCCGATGTCGCGCGCGGAGATCGAGCGCGTCGAGGACTTGGTCAATGAACGTGTGCTTCGAAACGCCATGGTCAAGACCGAGCTCTTGCGGATGGACGATGCCAGAGAGCGCGGGGCCATGATGCTCTTCGGGGAGAAATACGGCGAGACGGTGCGCGTGTTGAGCATGACCGAGTCGGTGGAGTTGTGCGGCGGCACCCACGTTCGGGCTACCGGGGACATCGGGCTGGTCAAGGTCGTCAGTGAACAGGGTGTGGCTGCTGGCGTGCGCCGCATCGTGGCTGCGACGGGTGAAGAGACCATGAAGCACCTGCGTTCGTTGGAAGCGACGCTCGGTCGCGCGAGCGAGTTGACCAAGGCGGGCGCTGACTTGACGGGCCGTCTGGAGAAGATGCTCGCCAACGAAAAAGCCCTTGAAAAGCAGATCGTGGAGCTGCAGAAGAAACTGATGACCGGTGGCGCTGCTGGCGTGGACTCGTTGCTCGCCAAAGCGCGCGACGTCGACGGCATGAAGGTGCTTGCGATCCGAACGGAAGTCACCGACCGAGGTGCCTTGCGAGAGCTGGCCGAACAGCTCCGCGACAAGCTCGGCAAGAGCATCGTCTTGGTGGGTTCGGTGGCGGAGGACAAGGCTCAGCTCGTACTCACGGTCGCCAAGCCGCTGACGAACACGTACAAGGCCGGACAGCTCATTCGCCCGGTTGCGGCCATCGTCGGTGGTAGTGGCGGGGGACGCCCGGACATGGCCCAAGCCGGTGGCACCGAGGTTGCGAAGCTCGACCAAGCCTTGGCTGCCCTCTTTGACCAGTTGGAGCCGCAGTTGCGCCTCGTTTGAGTCTCGACATCCACCCGAAACATCCACCCTCTATTCAGGATCCGGCATCATGACTCCCGAACTCGTCGTCCTCGTTGGTACTGCCGCGACCTTGGGGGTGACACACACCGCCGTCGGCGTGGATCACACTCTGCCCTTCGTGATGCTCGGCAAGGCTCGCCGCTGGAGCCTGCGCAAGACGCTCGGGATCACGACCGTGTGCGCCGCTGGACACGTTCTATCGTCCGTGCTCATCGGGGCGCTGGGTTACTACGGCTTGGGACTGGCTCTGCCCCAACTCGAAGCGATCGAGAGCCAGCGCGGACATTGGGCGGCATGGCTGTTGATTGGCTTCGGGCTCGTGTACGCCCTACTGGGCCTCTGGCGCATGCATCGCGGCGATGCCCACCGGCACTTCCACGTGCATTCCGACGGCACGGTGCACGCGCACGACCATTCCCACGCGCAAACGGACGGACAACTCGTGCATCATCATCGTCACCCGAGTCGGACGGCGCAGCGAGCCATGGCGCTCGACTCGCGGCGGCTCGTGCCCGGCCTCTTCATCATCTTCATCTTGGGCCCCTGTGAGGCGTTGATCCCCCTGATGGCGGCTCCGGCTCTCGGTTCCGGCAGCGGGTCGGTGCTGGTCGCTTCGGTCTTCGGTTTGGCCACGACCGCTACCATGCTGGGACTGGTCGCCCTGGGTTATCTCGGTCTCAATTTCAAGGCGATGGGGCGTATCGAGCCTCACATGCAGTGGCTAGCCGGATTCGCGATTGCGGCAAGTGGACTGAGCGTGGAATTTCTGGGCGTTTGACGGCGCCAGCCCGTCGAAGTTGTCTCGCATTGGGTCGGTTCGGTCTGAGGAGGAGCACTTTGATGCAGGGGGACACAGCTCCGCCGCCGTTGCCATGGTAGGCTAGCTTCGAGGATCGGGATGCGGATGAGTGGTTACCCAGGGCGGGGGCGTCACTCTGCGGGGTGTCGGCCATCGCGCGCCGCATCGTGTGTGGTTGTTCTGGCAGCCAATTCCTCGAGCTGGAGTGGGAGAAAGTGACCTCAATCTGCGTCTTGCGTCCCTACCGAAAACGGATTCGGGAACGCTTTTTCGCGCTACTCGGAGAGGCGGGGTTCGACATGGCGGGGGCAACGGTCGTGGCGGCCGGCGCGACCGATAGCGCGGTTGTTGCTGCGCTGTCCAACGTACGCCCGGATGCATTGTTGGTTCCATTCCACGCTCACCGCGACACGGCGGGCAGTTTGGTCAACGGGCTCGAGTTGTTGCCCAAGTTGATGCAGGCTTGGGCCCATCTGCACGGCCTACCCATCTACATGCCGATCTCTGCGATGGGCTTGGGCTCAGCGGGGCTGATGCTGTCGCGAGGTGAGAACGCCGGGGGGTTGTCAGATGCGTTGCGACAGCGCGTGCTCTTCATGCCTGAGGGCGAACTGGCTGCACCGACGATGCGCGACCGGGTGCTGGCCCACGCTGCATTCGTCGCCTCCGTCAACTGACGCTGCCCCGCAGCGGCGCAGTCGCGTGGGTCAACTGCGCCGGCCAGGGTCAACTGCGCAGCGCTTTGACCGCAAGCGCAACGTCCTTGCCGTCGACGGTGGCGCCAGTGCTCTTGAGCTGCTTCATGGCGACGCCGGTGGCTTGGCCATCATTGCCGGCTCCGCGGATCTGCTCCAACACGGGTTCGAGGGCGGATTGGATGTCTTCGACGCTCAGCGACTTGGGTAGGAAGGACGCGATGATGGAGAGCTCCTGCTCGATCTTCGCCTTCTCATTCTCGTCGCTGGTCAACCCCAACGTTTCCTGGCAGCTCTTGCTCATCTTGCGCAAGGTCGCGACGACCTTGTCGTCCGTCGGATCGGCCCCGGTGCTCGTCACTTCGCCGATGGCCGTGCGCAGGATCTCTTTCTCCACGACGTTCTTGGCCTTCATTGCAGCGAACATGCGCTGTTTCAACTCGTCAATCAGCATCTTGGTTCTCGTCGTTCTTCGATAGCGGCAAACGCATCAGGAAGCAGGCGCCGGAGCTGTCCGACTCTACGCATTCGAGCGTGCCGCCTTGGTTCACAATCAATGCTCTGGCCGTTGGTAGACCGAGCCCGATCCCCAGCGGCTTGCTCGTCACCAAAGGCTCGAACAACAGGTGACGATGCTCCTCGGGGACGCCCTCGCCGGTGTCTTCGATC
The DNA here is from genome assembly GCA_050301735.1 of Polyangiaceae bacterium. GTDB lineage: Bacteria > Myxococcota_A > Polyangia > Polyangiales > Polyangiaceae > SZUA-265. The sequence goes on from JBNKZR010000026.1 coordinate 25,790, forward strand.
TTCAGTTCGGCGTGCTGCCCCACGATGGCTGCGCTCATCGAGAGGCGCCCCTCTTTGGCCTCGGCCATGGCCTCGCGCGCGTTGCGGATCAGGTTGCGCAGGGCATCACGCACTTGGGGTTCGTCGGCTTGGACGTCGATGTCGCCGACGTCGATTTCCGTCTTGAGCTCGGCAGGCATTGGCTCGCTGTCCAGTGCCGACTGCACGACGCGCCGCAGCGGGGTTCGCGCAGTCGTTGGCGGACGGATGCGAGCGTATTCCAGCAAGTCCCCGATGATGCGATTGGCCTCCCAGATTTCGTCGTTGGCGATCTGCAGGGCTTCGCCCACCATGGGCGCCGCGTCTTTGGGCATTTGACGACGCGCCAAGGCCAAGGCATTGGCGATGGCGCCCAACGGGTTTCGGATCTGGTGCGCCAGGCCGGCGGCCAGTTGACCTAGCACCATCAGTCGCTCTTTGCGCAGTAGCTTGTCCTGGACGTCGCGCAGGGCACGGGTGCGCTCCTGCGCGTACCTCTCCAGCTCTTCTTCGAGTTGTTGGGCAGAAGCCGCGCTTTCGCCCGCTTGGCCGACGACGCAGACCACGTGAGTGACGGAGCCGGTGGTGTCAGCCAAGGGGAGCTTGGTGATGGGTCGGCGCTGCTGACCTCCGTCGGCAACCGGAAAGTGGTGCTCGGCGGTGACAGGAAGCCGCTGCTCCAACACGTCGCGCTCGGCCGCTTCGTGCGGACCGGCGAGCTCCGGATCGAAGACCTCCGACTCCATACGTCCCAGCAGTTCTTCGCGGTTGTGCCCGACCCACGAGCAGAAGGCAGCGTTGAGCAGAACGAACCGGAGCTCCGCGTTCTTCGCGTACACCGGCTGGCCCAGGTGCTCGGCGATGAGTCCAAGCGAGGCAATCGTGAGTTGCGTCTCGTGGGCATCTGGCGGCTCGCCGCGGGGGACCTCCGTTTTCACCCTGGCGAGCGTAATCAATTTGGCGAAGGAATTCGACTACCGTGCAGTTTCCTCGAGCGGCGCCCGGGTCGGACGTAGCTCGTCCCCCGGCCCAGAGACAAGGTGCAGAGTTGCTGCTATGAGCCAGGCATGTTCCCAGTCGCCGAGCGGAGCGCGCCGTGGTCATGAAGCTGGTCCACGCGGCGGATCTGCACATCGACAGCCCGCTCAGCGGCCTGACCCGCTATGGCGGTGCGCCCGTGGAGCTGATTCGTGGGGCCACCCGACGCGCGCTGCAGAACCTGGTCAGCCTGTGCGAGCAGGAGCAGGTGGCGCTCCTGCTGCTCGCTGGCGACCTCTTCGACGGCGACTGGCGCGACTACACGACAGGGCTCTTCTTCGCCGAGCAGATGGCGCGACTGAAGCGGGCCGGTGTCGAGGTCGCCCTCATCCGAGGCAACCATGATGCGGCGAGCCAAATCACCAAACATCTGACGCTGCCGGACAACGTCACGGAGCTTTCGTTCGACGCCCCCGAGACGCGCCAGTATCCCCACTTGGGCATCGCAGTGCATGGCCAGAGTTATGCCCGTCGAGCAGAGACGGAGGACTTGGCGAAGAACTATCCCGAGCCCATCAGCGGTCTCTTGAACATCGGCTTGCTGCACACTTGCGTCACGGGTCGGGTAGGGCACGAACCCTACGCTCCGTGTCGACTCGAGACGCTCATCGCGAAGGGCTACGACTACTGGGCGCTCGGACACGTGCACCAGAGGGAGGTGCTGTCGAGCGAGCCGTGGGTGGTATTCTCTGGCAATCTCCAGGGCCGCCACATCAAGGAGCTCGGACCCAAGGGGGCGACGCTGATCGAGGTCGCGGAGGGCCGTATCCGCAGCGTCGAGCATCGCGAACTCGACGTCGTGCGTTGGGCGCAGGCGCGGGTGCAAGTTCCGGCCGAGGCGGATGCGGATCTGGCCGTCGAATGCGCGGCGCTGGAGTTGGAACGCCTGCTCTCGGAGGCGGATGGGCGTGCGCTGATCGTGCGCGTTACTCTGGAGGGGCAAACCGAGGCACACGCCGCGTTGGAAGCGGACCAGGCGCGCTGGGAGGCGGAGCTACGAGCGCGCGCTTCGGAATCATCGCGTGTGTGGGTCGAGTCCGTGCGCTTCGGGACCCAGCCGCTCTTGTCGTTCGAGCGCTTGCGACAGCGAGGTGACGCCCTCGGTCAACTCGCGCGTTCGATCGACGAGCTGCGGCGAGAGCCAGCGCAGTTGGGTGAGTTCTTGCCCCAGTTCGAAGATTTGAAGAACAAGCTGCCCCTTGAAGCCAGGCAGGGCCCGGGCGCCCTGAAGCTGGACGAAGTGGACACGTTGGCGTCCGTACTCGACGAAGTCGAGAGCTTGCTCTTGACCCGGCTGGCGGCGTTGGGGCAGTCGTCATGAGGTTTCTGCGACTCGAACTGTCAGCCTTCGGGCACTTTCGCGACGAGGTCTTGGACCTGTCGGCGAAGCAGCCGGGTTTCCACCTCGTCTACGGCAACAACGAGGCGGGAAAGAGCACGGCCTTGCGGGCCATTCGCGGATTCCTCTACGGTATCCCGCCCCAGAGTCGCGATACGTTTCTTCACGCTGGTAGCGAGCTGAGGCTGGCGGCGGAGTTGGTCACCGACGACGGAAAGCCGCTCTACGCCGTTCGGCGCAAGGGCCGCAAAAACACCTTGCTCGATGCCGACGGGGTGCCGATGGATGAACAGCGTCTGGAGTCGCTGTGTGCGGAACCAGGTCTGTTCGACGCGATGTTCGGGTTGGACCACGAGTCGCTGCGCCATGGGGCCCAAGAGCTCCTCGATGGCAAGGCCGGGGAAAGCCTGTTTGGCGCCGGCATGGGTACGGGCTCTGTCCGACGTTTGTACAACGACCTGTCGCGCGCCGCGGACGAACTGTTCAAGAGTCGCAGCCGCACGCTGCCCATCAATCAACAGATGGAAGATCTGCGCCTCTCGCGTCAGGTGGTGGATGCCCAATCCACGAGCGCCGAGAGCTACACCGCCAAGCAGCAGGCTCTGGAGGAGCTGCGCGCCGAACGCGACGCCCGCGTCGTCGGGCGCAACCGCCTGCGTTCCGAGAAGTCCGCTCTCGAACGTCAGTTGCGGGTGTTGCCGCTGCTGGCCCGCCGAAAGCAACACCAAGAGCAGTTCACGGAGCTCGAGCCCATACCCGATTTGCCTCACGACGCTCAAGAACGTCGCGTCGCGGCTGAGCGACAACGTGACGAGGCGCGTCAGCGTCGCGAACACGAACAACTCGAGATCGAGCGCGTCGAGCGACGCATCGCGCTGCTCAGCGTCAATCCGGAGTTGGCAGCGATCGACGCCCGGCTGATTGATGACCTGTCCCTACAATTGGGGCAGCACCGCAAAGCCCAGGCCGACTTGCCGAAACGTCAGGCGGAGCTGCGAGCTCTACGTCACGACGTGCAGCGGGAGATGTCTGAGCTTGGCTCCGACCTCGCGCCGGAGCGTGCCGAAGAGCTGCTCTTGACGGAAATCGAAGAGCAGAAGCTGCAGCGGCTATGTCGGGAAAAGACGCGCTTCGATACTCAGCTGGGTGATCTCTCGGGCAAGGTCAAGAAGGTTCGAGGCGCCGTCGCTCACCGCAAGAAAGAGTTGGCGCGCGTCGTTGCCGTGGCGGACCCCACGGCACTCGCGGCCGCGCTGACTCGCGCCCAACGCTCGACGGGAGCGGAGCAACGGTTGCACGCGTCCGGGCGACGGCTGCAGCGTCTCGAAGAGCGCTTGCAGCAGACGCTTGCCGGCCTTTCGGGCTATTCGGGTGGCCTTTCGGATCTGTTCGGCTTGCCCGTTCCGTCGACGGAGACGGTGCTCGCCTTCGATGCCAAATGGTCGGAGGCTGTGCGAGCCCGAGACGCACTCCGGACGGAATTCGAGCAACTCGAGCAGTCCCGCATCGAGCTACTGAAGGAACAGAAAACACTCCAGGGACGTGGACGGATCCCCACGCGTGAGCGCTTGCTCGAGCTCCGCGCGGAGCGAGACCAGGCGCTGTCCCGGGAGCCCGCGGGGGACGAAGCCCTGCAGCTGGTTGCCCAGTGTGATGAATACGCGGACCGTCTATTCATCGAGGCTGAACGTGTCTCGCAGTTGGCGCGTATCGTGGCGGCTCTCGAGGCAGCCGACGCCAAAGAACACAGGCTCGCTGCACGGCGAGGGGAGGCGCAGGAGCGCTGGGCTGAGCTGCAGCAGTCTTGGCTGGCTCAGTGGAAGCAGTGCCGAGTGGAGCCAGCAGAGCCGCGCGAGATGATCGAGTGGCTCAGGCGCCGCGACGAGGCCTTGGCCCACATCGAGGAACGAGATGCGTTGCGGGACGAATGTCGCGGGTTGGAGCGGCAGTTGGGCACCGCGCGTGGCGATCTGTCGGCGGCTCTAGAGGCGGTGGGTGAACCATCGCAGCAGTTGTGGGAGACGAACTTGACGTCTCTGTGTGACCGGGCTGCCTCGGTGGTCGAGCAGTTGTCTCGCCAGCGCGCCGAGCGCCAGGACCTCGAGCGCAGTCACCGTTTGGAGGAGCGACAGTTTGAAGAACTGACGGACGAGCACGAAGAACTCAAGGCACGCTTCAAGCATTGGCGCAGCGATTGGTACAAGGCGTTGGACTCGCTATCATTGCAGCGCGACTCGGGGCCCGAGGAGGTGTTGGCGGCGGTCGGCAAGCGCAAGCGGCTCGGTGGGCTGCTCGGCGACATGGGTAAGCTTGCTGGGCGCATTTCGGGGATGGAGCGAGATAGCGGCGCGCTGCAGGCGGAGGTCGACAAGCACCTCGCGTTGCTGATGCCGGAGGCGCGCGAGTTGCCGTTGGAAGAAGCCTGCGAGTCGCTGATCCGACGGGCCCGTCGCGCTCGTGCCGATGCGGAGGAAGCAGCACGCCTGCGCGAAGATTTGGAGCAGCGGCGCGAACGGGCATCGCGCGCTCGCATTGCCGAGCAACGAGCGGACGCGGAACTCACCGAGTTGATGACGTATGCCCAGGCCGCCGACTTGCGCGAATTGGTAGCCGCCGAGGAACGTGTGGCCAAGGCGCGTCGATTGGCCGCGCTGATCGACGAGTTGGAGGATGAGATCGTGGGTCAGGGTGATGGGGCCAGCTTGGCGGAGCTCATGCAACAGACCGAGGGCGCTCTGGCCGAGCAAGTGCGGGAGCGCATCGACGCCATCGAGCCCGAACTCGCTGCGTGCGAGCAACGGGTTGACGAATTGAGCGCACGGGTCGCTACCGAAGAGCAGCAGCTCGAACGACTCACCCGCGGCGCCGCGGAGGCGAGCGAAGAACTGGCGGCGCGTACGGCGCAGCTTCAAGAGACGGTGCGCCAGTACCTGGCGCTGCGCTTGGGGGCGCTCTTGTTGCACCGCGAAGTGGAGTCGTATCGCGATCAACACCAAGGGCCGGTCTTGCGGCGGGCTGGGGAGCTCTTCCCGCAGCTGACGCTCGGGGCGTACAGCGGATTGCGCGCCGGATTCGACAAGAAGGACGAGCAGATCCTGCTCTGCGTACGTAGCGACGGTCGAGAGGTCTTGGTCGAGGGGTTGAGCGACGGGACCCGCGACCAACTGTACCTCGCTCTGCGGTTGGCGAGTCTCGAGCGTTACCTGGAAAACCGGCCGAGCATGCCGCTGGTGCTGGACGACGTGCTGGTGCACTTCGACGATGCCCGCGCTGGGGCCGCGTTGTCCGTTTTGGGTGAGCTGGCCCAGCGGGTTCAGGTGCTGTTCTTCACGCACCACGAGCGGGTTGCCGAGTTGGCGCGCGAGACGATCGACGATAGCGTGTTGCAGGTGCACGCTTTGGGGCAGGGGCAGACCGCGAGAGTCGCATGATGGCACACGGCGAGTTACCCGAGTTCGTCGAAGTATCTTTGGGCCTCGACGACCCCGAGGACGAAGCCGAGCTGCGGCGGCGCGTCGCGCGGCAGCTCGCGGTCCCGGCTGGCGACCTGCCGG
>JBNKZR010000027.1:0-31468 GCA_050301735.1 Polyangiaceae bacterium
GCTGGCATCCCAGCGGAATCGCTCACGGACGACGAGGCTGGAGATGATTGCGTCACCTCCCGCGATTGTCCGCAGCCTGACCATTGCTGCGGCTGCGAAGACGAGTTCGCTTGCCGCAACGGGCAATGTCAGGCCGTTGGAGAACTCTGCGCCGACGCGGAGTGCTGCTTCAGTCGGTTTGGTTGCACCGCAGACTGCACACTCGATTCCCCCTACGCCGAGTATGATGGCCGATGCGGCGAGCAGGACTGTGACGCTCTGCTATCCCGCTTCAGCGAGGCCGTCTACTCCGAGTTTGCTCCCCACGCTTGCTGCACGGACGAATCGGAGACAGTGCTCGCCTCAGGTGGCGTGCGTTGCGGGGCAGACGCGGTCGTGTTGGGTGCGGTGGAAGCAGGTGCGTGCGTCGAACTGGGGCGAACCGCTTCGCGGGACGCCTCGTGTCCGGACGGGCCCGAAGCCGACCCGCTCACTGGGCTTGCGGCAGCGGGGTGCTGCACGGAGCAAGGGCGCTGCGGTGTGCTGCGTGCTGGGTTTGGATGCGTGTACGAAGACCTGGTCGCTGGCGCGCCGTGCGATTTCGACGCCGACAATACGATTCCGTATCGCTAGTGCCCAAGCCGGCGAACGCCGCGCCTGCTCGGTCGCACAACTGCGCTGTTCGCTCGGGCTAGTCGCCCGAATGCGAGTCAGAGGCTTCTGCTTCAGCTAAACCTCTTCTCCATGGGTTCGAGGTAGTTCTGATCCCAGCCTCCGCTCAGGTGGTCTTTCTGATCTTCCGGGTAGCCCGTGTGAGTTAGCTGCACCTGCGTCTTGTCTCCGTTCTGTGCGAGCTCAAACTTGACGAGCGAGTAGACGCCCGGTTCCCAGGTCTTGGGTCGCCAGGCTTGTACAAGCCTTTGCTGGGAAGTGCATTCCACGTTGCGGCCGACGATCATCCCTCCGAAGAGCGAAAATACCTCGCCAGGCTGAGCACTGATTTTCGTGGGGGCGCCGCCGGTCAACTCCGAGAACTCGGCGCTCGTCGTGAGCAGTTTCCAGACTTGGGCCGGGGTCGCGGACAGTTCGATGGTCTTCTGAATCATGGATTTCCTCACTTGTGGGCCAACACAGCCATGTGGATTGACACTTAACAGTGTTGTTAAGTATTGTCGAGGGCATGGTGAGTCCCTTCAGGACCAGTGCGAAGGAGCGGCGGCTGGACGAGCTTCTTGGTGCCATTTCAAATGGCGTGCGGCGACATGTCTTGGAGCAGTTGCGGGAAGGCGACAAGACGGCTGGTGAATTGGCCGCGCCGTACGACCTTTCTCTGCCCGCCATGAGTCGTCACTTGCGCGTTCTGGAGGGGGCCGGATTGGTTCGTCGACGTGTCGCCGGGCGAACACACCGTCTTCAACTGGAGCCTCGGGCTCTAAAAGAGCTCGACAATTGGCTCGCTCACTATCGTCAGTTCTGGGAAGCGCAACTGGATGCCCTCGCCGCGCATCTGGAGAAACAATGACACCCGTGCTCTGTGTGAGTCGCGTGATCCGTGCCGCTCCCGATCGCGTCTTTGCCGCATGGACCGATCCAGAGCAGCTTGTTCTGTGGTGGGGGCCACCGGGCGTCGAATGCACGCTCGCCCATCTCGATGGGCGAGTCGGTGGTAAGTATCGCATCGAAAACACACTGCCCGACGGGAACGTCGTAGTGATTCACGGTGAGTTTCTTACCTGGGAGCCACCGCGTGCGCTTTCGTACACTTGGTGGGTGACTCCTGGTCAGCAGAAGAGCGAAGAGCGGGTCAGCGTTCACTTTGACGCCACTACGGAGGGGACCCGCGTGTCGATCGTTCACGAGCGCATTCAAGATGCACCCACGAGAGCTTCCCATGAAGCGGGTTGGGAGGGGTGTCTCGAAGGGCTCGAGCGGCACTTCGAGAACTACAGAAGGCATGTGTGAGCGACGTGCGCAGCATCGTCGCACGCCGTCGAACACCGGCAAGCGACGCCACTTGGATCAGGCTGCTCGCTGCCCGGTGCTGCGATTCTGATCGAGATGCGCGCCCGTATTGACGACATCGATGACGACGCTGCCCTTGGGACGCTCTGTCTCGAAGAAGGCGTGGGCGTCTTTGGTGTGCTCCAACGCGAAGCGTCTGGCGATCAGCGGGCGGATCGCTCCTTGTTCAGCAAGGGCGCGCACGTCCTCTGCGAGTTCGGGATCACCGAGTGCGACGCCCGTCAGGGCTCGCGGCCCTCCGCGAAGACGAGTGACGGCCATCTCCCATAACAATCGAATCGTGACGTAGAGCGACAAGTAGCGCCCATGCGGAGTCAGCGACGGACGGAACTTGCGAAAGTGGTTTCCCTCCGTCGTGTCGAGGATGACGTCCCAGGCGCTGGCATGTCGCGTGAAGTCTTCCCGCTTGTAGTCGATCACTTCGTCGGCTCCGAGTGAACGAGCGAGTGCTGGATCTCCGCTACAAACAGCCGTAACTTCTGCTCCGAGATGCTTGGCGATCTGGATCGCCATGCGGCCGACCCCGCCAGTGGCGCCCACGATGAGCACGCGTTCGCCAGCACGAACCTGCGCCATGTCGCGAAGAAACGACAGCGCCGTCACGGCGCCGTAGGGCAGAGCCGCAGCCTCGCCGTAGGTCGAGCCCTCGGCGATCTTGGCGATTCCGGATTGTTCGGGGACGGCAACGTACTCGGCGTAGGCGCCGTGCATCGCGCCGCCGAACACGTCATCGCCGACGGCGAAGCGCGTCACGTTCTTGCCTACCTCGACGACGCGACCGGCGAAGTTCGAACCCCCGACGGGGTGGCGCGGTCGGAACACGCCGGTCATCAGGCGGCCGAAAATGGCTCCGATCCCCGGGAAGTCGGCAGCGCGCAACCTGCGGTCGCCGTGGGTCACGGTGGTCGAATGAACCCGAACCAGGATCTCGTCGGGGCCAGGCGTGGGGCGGTCGATTGTCGTCAGTTGGAGGACGTCTGGGGTGCCGTAGTTGGGGTTGATGATGGCTCGCATGGGATTCTCCTGGTGTTGGCGTCGGGGTTGGATCCAGCCGACAACAGGAGTATTGCCATGCGATAACGTCTCGAACATTCCACGAATGTGTTCATGTGCTATGCGTGAGCGTATGGATTGGCGACATTTGGGCTTCGACTGGAACCAGGTGCGGGCGTTCTTGATGACCGCTGAAGAGGGCTCATTGTCAGCCGCGGCGCGGGCATCCGGAGCTACTCAGCCGACGCTCGGGCGTCAGGTCACGGCCCTGGAGGAACAGCTCGGGGTAGTGCTGTTCGAACGAGTTGGCCGCGGCTTGTCGTTGACACCTTCCGGTCTCGAACTGGTCGAGCACGCGCGCGCGATGGGGGAGGCGGCGTTCCGTTTGTCTCGAGTGGCGGCGGGTCAATCCCTCGAGTTGGACGGCCGGGTGTGTATCAGCGCCGGCGAGATGATGGCCGTTCACACGCTGCCGCCGGTCGTCGCCGAGATCCGCGCACGTCACCCCGGCATCGTGCTCGAGATCCTGGCAACCAATCAGGTCAGTGACCTCGGGCAGCGGGAGGCGGACATCGCACTGCGCAACTTTCGCCCATCCCAATCGGATCTGGTCGCGCGCAAAGTGCGCGAGGACAGGGGGTATCTGTACGCTACCCCCGGCTATCTCGAGTCGATCGGTAATCCGACGACGCTAGAAGAACTGTCGCGCGGCGAGTTCGTGGCGTTTGACCAGACCGATGTGTTCATCAAAGGTCTCAACGCGATGGGTTTGGCTCTGACCGCCGACAATTTCCCGTGGATCTCCGGCAATCAGGCAGTGCAGTGGGCGCTCATCACGCAGGGCTCTGGGATCGGGGTCATGATGGAGGCAATCGGGGACGCGGATCCCCGAGTGGAACGCGTGCTGCCGGAGCAGCTCATGTTTCCCGTCCCGCTGTGGCTGACCAGTCACCGCGAAGTGCGCACCAGCCGACGCGTGCGAGTCGTGTTCGACCTACTCGCCGAAGCCCTGACGTCGGCGTGAGGGCAGCTGCCGCGCATTCCGACACTTGGACGCGGGCCGCGGAGTTCCGGGGGGCAGTGAGCGACATCCGTGGCAAAGCCGTGCTCCGGCCCGTCGCGCTCGAACCCCACGGCCCGGAGCCGTTGCTGGCGCTGTGGGGCATACGGCTAGACCTCGTCGGGGCTCTGCATCGGGTGCTTCTGCAACGCTCACACTACCGTGAGTGTAGACACTGACGAAGTACACGTCGCTTCATGCGACTATCACCACTACATCCTCAATCGTCACACCGGCAAGGACAATGGCTGGGTCGGCATCCCGCCTGTTGGATGCCGGTCGTGGAGAGAACGAGACGATTTGTGCCTGCTTACGCGTTCGACGGATTGTATCCTCGCACGCGTGCCAGAAATCGTTGCTCGCATCATCGCGTGGTTGCTTCTCATCGTTCATGCCGGGTTGGGCGTTTGGGCGATCGCTGGATTCGTCGAACTCGCCAGCACTCAGGTCCCCTGGCCCAGCGTGACGAACCCTGAGCTGCCAGGCTGGCTCCTATGGCTACGCTGGCCGCTCATCGCCGTGGCCGCGGGAGTGTTCATCGGAGGGTACTTTGCGCGGTGGCAGCAGACCCCAGTCGCCATGTCGGTCATCTATGCAGGCATGGCTGCGATGTGCGCGTACGAGACGTTCTTCGTCTTGAGCAACCCCGGTCGCTACCGCGCGATGGCCATCGAATACACAGAGTACGCGGTGATCTTGGCGTTTCTGTTTCTTTCGAGCCACATGCAGCAGCGGTTCGGAGCATGAACCCTGACGGACTCGGCGTTGCCCGGAAAAATCGGGCAACACTCCCTGGGCAGCTCCTCCCAGGTGAAGTTGGATTCGGAACTCGGCGGGAGCCGCCGTGGCTGCCTTCAGGGTCGGCGAGAGGTATGGGTTCCCGACCCGGGAGCGAGCAGCAAGCGGTTGGCTTCCCTAACCAGTGCCTGCTCTGAGAAGTGGGCGCTATCGGGCAACATCTGTCGATGCCAAGAAGCGGCCTGCTCAACCGACGAGAACACTCGGTGGGGGAAGCTCGGCCGCGCTAGCTGTGCGACAGTCGCCACGAAAGCCCTTGCGCCAGCCATGCGAAAACCTTCGCCGATTACCACGACCGATGAACAGCGCACCCAGTCGCCGGATTCTCGGAGCATCGCGCCGAGTTCCGAGCGGGCAGCACTACCTGGGGGCCTCGCTGCCGGGGGGACCAGTTGCATGACTCCGATCCCAGTGGGGTGCAACGCTCCCAAGCGGGGCAGCTGACTCCGCAGTCGTCGAACCTTGTTGATCGTGGTCTCGGCATGCCAGCACGCAATGACGAAGCACCCCCATTCGATCAAACTCATGTCCTCGTCGGAGTGGAGAGTCTTGACCCTGGGGGCTCCTTCGCCTTGGCCTTCTGGGGAGGGAACGCGCTCGTGCGGCTTCATGCTCGCCAGAGATAACGGCTTGTCTTCTTCGTCTCGTAAGTGAGCGGCGTCGGGTAGAGCCTTGGCTGACTCAACCCGGCGACCTATCTGTCGAGAACTATTCTCACGTTCGCCGCCTGAACTCTCAGCCAACCGAACTGTCCAATCCTCGACCCGCTCCGGGTCGTCAACAACTCGACCCTCGCGAAGGATGCCGCGACGCCCACGAGAGGCGATCAAGAGCGTACACCGCGCAGTCGTCGTCACCGAAGCTCCGGTTCTCGATGAACCGAAACCCGAGGCGCTCGTAGAAGCGTCGCGCGCGGTCGTTCGACTCGAGGGGGTCGATGAGAATCGTGCGGACCGACGGCTCGGAGAAACATCGCTCGATGGCCAGGGTCATCATCTTCGTGCCGTACCCACGCCCGAGGTTGGCTTCCTCGCCGATCCAGATGTCGATGGCACGCAGGTCACCCGGGCAGTCTCCCCAGTAGTGGCTGTCCTCCCGCGCTGGGTCGATGATCTGGATGAAGCCCACCGGTACGTCATCGACCTCGGCGATGAGCTGTTCGCGCCAGTCTGGGTCGCGTGCGAGTTCAACTTCCCAGTTCCAGTCGTCGTTGGGATCCGACTCGATGACATGCGGTTGCTCGTCCCAGCGCAGAAGTAGGTCGAGGTCGTTGAGAGTAGCGGGTCGAAGGTGAATCACGCCTGCGCCTTTCGGTGTCGTACCAATACTAGTTTTGGCCCCGTCTTCCGATGCCAGGGCTCGGCCGCTGTCGGGTCCAGCTCCCAATCCCACTGCACGAAGTAGCCGTTCGGCGCGAGTCGGTCCGCCAGCATCGCGAGGGTTCCCGGGTAGTCGTCGAGAAACGCGCACACCGAGGAGCACACGACGACGTCGAAGGGCCCGGCGGCGAGCTCGTCGTCCGAGATGGTCCCCGGGGTCCACTTCGCGACGCCGAATCGAACGTTGGGTAGGGCCTTGGCGGCGAGAACCTCCACCATCGCCCGGGATGCGTCCACGGCGACCACCTCCCGGACGTGAGGTGCGAGGCGCTCGGTCAGCAGACCCGTGCCGCACCCGAAGTCGAGGACGCGCGTGTCTGAGCCCACAGGGACGGAGGCGAGGAGCGATGCACAGGCCGCGTCAGCATAGGCGACCACGGCCGGGTCCTCGTTCCAGGTCGCCGCCTCTTCCGCCCAGGCATCTGCCGCATTGCCCGGGGGCAGCTGATTCCCTTGGTCTCGATCCACGACCTGGTTTTCCCACTTCAGCGCTTTCATGCCCAGCCTGACGATCTCGCCCGGGTGACTCTGAGCTCTACAGCCCAGGTACGCGTGGGCGAAACGCAACGCTCACGCTTGCCGGAAAGCTCCAGGCGACCAGATCTTCAGATTGCGGGCGCGCCCGGTAGGGCGGGATTTTCCGCTCCGGTGCAACAAGGCGGTGTGTCGTTCGATTGCGTGATATTCGAGAGTCCGTCTCCCCGTCTCCCCGTCTCCAGGTTCCAGATGTCTTCGAAAATTGTCTTTCTTTGTTTGCTGTCCCTCTCGCTGGTCACTTCCTTCGCCCAAGCGGCGCCTCGACCGGCAACACACGTCGCTTGCGTCGGTGACAGCATTACGGAGGGGGCTGGGGCTTCCCAACCGTCCGCGAACTATCCGTCACAATTGCAGGTCCTCATGGGGGACTCCGTGCGGGTGGAGAACTTTGGCCGGAGCGGGGCAACGCTGCTCACCGTCGGGGATCTGCCGTATACGGACCAATCCCAGTACACCGCGGCCACGCAGTTCGTCGACAACGCCGGGGCGGACGCGGTCGTCAGCGTCGTCATCGTGCTCGGGGCAAATGACTCGAAACCCTACAACTGGGATGTTGACGGACGCCCGGAACAGTTCTTGGCGGACTACTTTGCACTGGTCGATCACTTCTTGGGGCTGAGCACCAAACCGACTGTGTACGTGGCGCTCCCTCTGGCGACCGGCAACAACCCCTGCTGCGACATTCGCGGCGAGGTGATTCTCGACGAACAGGTACCGCTCATCATGCAGGTAGCAGAAGAGCGCCGGCTCCCCATCATCGATTTGAACTCTCCGACATTGGATCATCCCGAGTACTTTGGCGACGGAGTGCACCCCAATGACGGGGGTTATGCCGTCTTGGCTGAACTCGTGAAGACGGGGCTCGAGCGTGAGCCCAGCGCAAGCATCGAAATGCCCGCTGCGAACGCGAGCCTGCCAGCGGGTTTGGTTCCGATCACCGTCGCTGTTTCGGGCGACACGGTGGACATCGCAAGCGTTGAATTCTTCGACGGCGACGTGTCGTTGGGTACTGAGACCGAGTCACCCTTCGAGTTTGCTTGGCAGGCCAGTGTGGGAACCCACGAGCTCACGATCAAGGCGACTGACACCACACTCGCGGATAGTACCAGCGAGCCCCGCGGTGTGACCGTGACCGAAGCTGAAAGTGGAGGGGCAGGAGGCAGCGCTGGCGCGGGGGGAGTAGCAAACGTAGGCGGCACCGCGGGCGCGGGGGGAGCAGCAAACGTAGGCGGCAGCGCGGGCGCGGGCGGCGCGGGGAGCGGAGGGACAACTGGACTTGGCGGCGCCGGTCCAGCGGCGCTCGGTGGCATGGGTGGCGGCTCAGGCGTTGCGGGCGGACCAGCCGGCGCCGGCAACACTCCGCTTCCGGACACTACGGTTCAACCGCCCGTTGGGGACAACATGCCGGTGGGTGACGTTGCACCAGCACCCAGTGCGCAAGGTCCCGCCGTGGATGGCGTCGGGGCACCGACGGCAGCTCCCGCGTCTGCGACTCCGGTACCGAGCGCGAGCGGCAGCGCCGCACCCATGACTACGTCCTCGGGAGACGACGGGGGATGCGCGAGCGTGCCTCTCGCCAAGTCGCATCCGCGTGGCGCGTGGCTCCTCTTGGGGCTGTTCGCGGTGGCTCTTGGCAAGCGCCGCCGGCGGCGGAGTTGATGATGAGTCGCATGGGCTGGCACTTCGTGCGGCAGCCGAGCGGCGTGCAGACGCCGTGACCGGGGTCGAGTCGAGCATTGCGTAGCACGATGGGTTGGTTCTGATATTGGAGCCCGCGAAGGAACCCCGCACGAGTTGTGGTCTTCGGGCTTACCGCAGGAGTGCTCTGTGCGGGGCTATGACGCTTGGAAAGCCGCGTAGTAACGGGCCCTACGACTCGTTGGCGGCCTTCGAGATCAGGAGCCGAAGACGAGCCGGGTCGGTGGCGCTCGTCTTGCACATGAAGCCGCTCTTGTGGGCAAAGTGAACGTCAGGCTCCGATGCAACCCGCGAAAAATCGAAAGCCGGATGATCCTCGTAGCGTCGGATACCATACCCGCCGCCGCGCCGATCCGGGTACACCAGCGCGGCTGTTCGTTCATCCAGCCCCTTGAAGCGCACGTAGTTGGATAGAGCGGCGCTGGGTTCATCGACCGGGGGATCGGTGCGTGGCAAGAAGAGCGCTTCGAGGGATGTGTCGCCGACCGGCACCGTCCACGACTCGACGTGGGCTTCCGCGAACGCGATGCGCTGCTGTGCTTCTTCGAGGTACTGCAGCAAATCTTGCCCGACGTATCGCATGAACTCGTAGAGCGGATCGCCCGACTCCAACCTCGTCGTATTGGCGAAGCGCCGTAGCAGGGTGATGTCGATGGGGGAGTTCAGTTGTGAGATCGCTCGCCGAGGCACTCCCAGCCACTCTGCTGTCTTGTTCGGGCCACGCGAATCGAACCACTCCGCCGGCTCCAACCATTCACACAGCGCACGTGCCGCTTCGTAGAGTTCGTAGTGCGCGAGCACCAAGCTGAGCGCACAGGTCGGTGGGTGCTCCCGATCGAAGTGGTGGTGGTCGAAGTTCATCCGTTGCGGGTCATGACTGCCACCGACGTCCACGATCGCGACCTCGGGGTCGTTCAACTCCTCAACCGTCGGCTCCCGGCGCAGCACGGGCACGCCGTGTTTGGCAATCAAGACGCACACGGCAAGCAGGTCGTCCTTGTGAGCGCCGCCGGGATGCGTGAGAACCATTCGAAGCATGGAGACAGGCCATACCACGTTGCGAACCGAAGCGAGTCGTTGCTACCGGATTTCCTCGGGCCGAGTTTTGGAACAAGCGCTGCCAGCGCATC
Organism: Polyangiaceae bacterium; assembly: GCA_050301735.1. Taxonomy (GTDB): domain Bacteria; phylum Myxococcota_A; class Polyangia; order Polyangiales; family Polyangiaceae; genus SZUA-265. Next base: position 9,597 of record JBNKZR010000027.1, read on the forward strand.
GCCATCAACGTCCCGCCTTGGCAGGTCACTCGCCGGGCGATCGTGGACGCGTCGCTGGTTCCAGCTCGCAACGCGGTCGCGTCCCGCCAGGCACGCTCGCGCGCTACAGGTCGAGAGTCTCAACGTCCAAACCGCTTACCTGCCGGACGCGATCTCGGATCCGAGCCGACGGCGCTCGGCTGCAACCAATGCCCGGGCCCCGATCGATGGGGCGGGCTGCGGGCTACGGGCTTCTGTAGGACAGCCTTCTGAGGTATGGATGACCGCTGGCGAGGGAGAGATGCAGCAGAACCCATATCAAGCTCCGAACACTGCCGGCGTTCGACCCAGCGACGTCGTGACACCAGAGCTTCGCGACGCCGCGAAGTACCAACGCTGGCTGAACCTGATCATCCTGTCGTACATCGCTCTGATCGTCGTCGTGGCCGTGGTCACCGCGGTGGTGGGGGAGTCCGACGTCATCAACTTGGTGCTGGGGCTGGCTTACTTCGCTTTGGGATTGACGAGCTTGGTTGTCGTCTTCTCCTTGGCGAAGGCTCTTCACGACATCACCGGGGCGGTCGTCTGCATCGCGCTGATGTTCATGCCCTGTGTCAACCTGTTGACGATGGTCGTGTTGAGCTCCACGGCAACCTCGCGCCTCAAGAAAGCCGGCATCAAGGTGGGCCTGCTCGGCGCCAACTCCGACCAATTCGACTGACACCGCCCGATGACGCAAAACCTGCTGCCGATGTGAACTCACTCCTCGACTGATCCACGCTGCATCAGGGACTCGGGCAACGCGTTCCGCTGTCGTCGACGACGCCCCACCGCTCCGAACATCGTCGCGGGTTCCGTTTTCGGCCGCCTTCATCATGAGTATCGGAGGGCGGCGTGAGCGGCGGATGAACGAGGGAGCCAGGACACCATGGCCGGCGGATCCAGCTCGCTTGGCATCGTGGGCCAGTTCCTGAAGCCAGCGTCGAACCGACCCGCTGAGATTGTGTCGTCTGTCGAATGCGGACCAATCTCTGGTTATCTCGACGTTATCATTCCAACAACAAGTTATTGGGAGAATAACCTCCGCGCGTTGTCCGACGCATAACGAATCGGGCGTAACCCATCAAGATCCGGTACAAAGGAGTTAGGCACGTCTCGTGCATTGGTTGGCTTCGAGCGAAGGAGTACTCCGATGAGCGAATCCACCGAAATACTGGGTCAGCAGGGCGCACGGAATCGGGCGGGTCACGTGGGAGGTCATAGATTGGCGAAGTCTTGGCGCTGCGCGGCTGTGGGGCTGGCATTCACTGCGGGATGCGCGGGAGCTGATCCTGGCGCTGCGGATGATATGCGCCCGCTCGACGAAGCGCAGGGTGCGTCGCTTGAGCCGGACAGCGAAACTGCCGAGGATGCAACCCGAGCGGCGGTGAGCCCAGGCGATGCAACGAGTGCATCTCAGGACGTCGAGGTCACGCCCGAGTCCTCGACGTCAGCGACCGAACCCACCGTCGACGAAGCCAGCGCCTGTCAGGTGCCGCCCGGAGTTGACGATTCACCCGAGGACATCCCGGAGCTGCTCACGTTGCTCAATTCGTTGCCGCGGCCCGCGTCGATTGCGTGCTTCTTGGAGAGCTTGGCTCGTCCCTTGTACGCCTACCCGACGAAGAGCGTGTTCAGCGCGCAGCCTGCGGCGGGGACAACCGACCCTCGGGTGTTTCTGTTCTTGGGCGACTCGCTGATCGTGTCGGTGGTTTCCGCGGGCGTTGGCGAGGACCTGCTGGAGTACAGTTACCTCACCTCCGCGGAGCGGTCGGTCAAGGGCGAGATCCCTTTCCCCCTGATTGATGAGGTGACGACCCAGGGCATCGTCGCGCACATCCAGTACAGTGAAGAAGTGGGCAGTGTGTGCTACCTGTGCCATGCGGATGAACGCCCCGCGGGTGAAGACTTCTACGAAGGGGCGCTGGAGTCGGAAGCGCTTCGCCCCTTGCCCGCCTACGACGTGAGCTTGGACGTGCTCCGGGTGGAGGCCGCGCTGTGCGACGCCGAGGCAACTCCGAAACGCTGCGCAACGCTGTCCGGGCTGTTCGATCACGGCGACGTCCTGTTTCAGACGTTCCCCGAGAAAATGCCGACGTTTTACTGAGCTTGCGACTCCAGCCAACGCCTGAGACAACCCGCCGCATGTTATTGCAGACATAACTATGTTATGCGTGCAATAACTCATGGACCAAGTGGAACCTCTCGTGGCCATCGCCCTGGATCTGTCGGCGTCGCTGGCTTCTCGGGATCGGCTCGCGCGGCTGCTCGACGCCGTTCGCCGGGCGATCCCCTGTGACGCCGCCGCCGTGCTGGAACTTTCAGGCGACGAGCTGATCCCGCTCGCCACCCACGGCCTGGCTCCCGAGGTGCTCGGGCGGCGCTTCGCCCGCAAGGAGCACCCGCGGCTCGACGTGGTGGTGGCGCGCGCCGCGCCCGTTCGCTTTCCGGCGGACAGCCCTCTGCCCGATCCCTACGACGGCTTGCTGCTGGCTAACCCCGACGCCACCGGGGACGTGCACGCGTGTCTCGCCTGTCCACTGATGGAAGACGACCGCGTCATCGGGGTGCTGACGGCGGACGCGCTCGAGGCCGGGGCCTTCGATCACCTCGACGACCAGTTCCTGCGAATGCTGGGGGCACTTGCCGGTGCGGCCTTGACCACGGGTCGCTTGATCGAGGCGCTCGAGTCCGCGTCACACCACCACCAAGAGGTCGCCCACGTCGTTCAGCGCGACGCCGCCCTCAGAGAACGAGGCGATCAGATGCTCGGCACCAGCGAGCCCATCGGGCGTGTGCGGCAAGATATCGAGCTCGTAGCTCCGTCGCAGTTCGCCGTGCTGATCACGGGCGAGACGGGCGCGGGCAAGGAGCTCGTCGCTCGCGCGATCCACGAAGGCTCGCCGCGCTCGGCGCGGCCACTCATTTACGTCAACTGCGCGGCGCTCCCGGAGACCATCGTGGAGAGTGAGCTCTTCGGTCATCTGCGCGGGGCCTTCACCGGAGCCAGTGCGGATCGGGCGGGCAAATTCGAACTCGCCAACCGCGGCACGTTGTTTCTGGACGAGATCGGTGAACTGCCGCTTTCGGTGCAGCCGAAGTTGCTGCGCGTGCTTCAAGGCGGAGAGGTCCAGCGGGTGGGTTCGGACAAGGCCGTGCAGGTGGACGTGCGTGTCATCGCAGCCACGAATCGGGATCTCGACAAGGAGGTGGAGGCGGGACGCTTTCGGGCCGATCTCTACCATCGCCTCAACATGTACCCGATCCGCGTGCCCGCGCTTCGGGAGCGCCGAATGGACATCCCCCTGCTCGCCGGCTACTTCCTCGATCTTCACCGTCGGCGCCTGGGATTGGGCCCCGTGCGGCTCAACGAGCACGCCCGCCGCGCGCTGGTGTCGAGCGATTGGCCTGGCAACGTACGCGAGCTCGACCACGTGCTCGGACGAGCGGTCTTGCGGGCGAGCGCTGGCGCCGAGCGCGGCGCCAGGATCTTGGTTGGCCCCAAACACCTGCAGCTGCAAGCCCCCGCGGCAGACACAGGCCCCCCTTCTGGCCCCGAAAGCCTCGTGCCGGCCGCCGCCGGAATCACACTGAAGCAAGCCGTCGAAGAAACGAAGAAAGCCATGGTGCTGCGCGCGGTGAAAGACAACGACGGCAACTGGGCGGCTGCCGCGCGCTCGCTGGGCATGGCCCGCAGCAACTTCCACCACATGGCCAGACGCCTGGGCCTGAGGAGTTAGGGCTCCGGAGCCCTGGGCTCTACCAAAGCGGTTGCAGCATCATCAGGCCGGCGTCGCTGCGGTCGGCGCTTTCGGCGGGTGACGCCGAGCGACAGTCTACGGTGAGCGAAGTTGTTCCGATCACTGGTGCGGAAGAACGTGTGGCGGCGGAGGGAGACTTGCTAGCGCGTCCGGCGCTCATGGTTGAAGTCGCGAGGCACTGAGGCAAGCCCTCAGAGGCTGACCGACACGCTCTGAAACGGTGCAGCCGTGCTGCACGGGCGACCACTGGTGACGCCTGGCCCCACTCGGTATGTCCAGTTGTGCGCCATTGTTCCGGTCTCCTGGCATAGGCGTGGTTCTTCCGGGCAAAATCGGTCAGAACATGGCCTTCTGAGTACCGAGCCCTACGAAGGATTCCACGTCAGGATCCATCCACAGAAGCCCGAGTATTTGCTATCCCGACATTCGGTGGAGAAGGCCCGGGAAGGTTAGAAACTGTTCACGTGAAAAACACGACCAACGCAGCAGCCTTTCATCACCGCGCGTTCTGCGCGAATCGCGCAGGTTCGGAAGAAGGATTCAACTTATGAGATGCACCAGCGACAGGCCGTTGTTCCGTACTCTCGGCCCTCGTGCCGCCTCGCAGTGCGCGCGAGCCATTTTCCCGCTCGCCTGCGCGGCGCTATTTTCCTGTAGTGGCAGCACCGACCCTCAGCCCAGTATTGGAGACCCAGTAGCCCCGTCGGGTTCCAACGCGGCGGGCACGGGTCCGCTGGGCTCCAGCCCAGCAGGTGCCCAAAGCGGGGTTCCGGGCGCAGTCGCCGGCTCGCCGAGCGCCAGTCCGGGCGCGGCGGGAAGCGGCACCCCGGGCGCAGCTCCCGGCGGCACCGCAGTCCCTCCAGGATCCGAGCCAGGTGCGACCGAAGGCGAACCTGCCGCCGGTGAGGAAGTCGGAGCTGAAACCGAACCGGCCGTGCCATTGAGCGAGGGTGGAGTGAGGCTGCGATTGCTCACCCAAGCCGAGTATGCCGCATCAATTGAAGCGCTCCTTGGCCCCGTCACGGCTGAGCTGGAGACAGCACCAGATACCTCGGTCGCCGGTTTCGTGTCGGTAGGAGCCGCTCTGACGAGCGTGACTGACTCGGGAGTGACGGCATACGAGGCTTCCAGCCGGGAGGCGACATCCGAGGTTTTCAGTGACACCCAACGGTGGCAGGAGCTCGTCGGTTGCCAACCGGCCGACGATCTGACTGACGCCTGCGTTACCGCCTACATCGAAGACTTCGGGCGGAAGGCCTTCCGACGGGACCTCACTGATGAGGAAGTGCAGCAGTGGCTCGACGTGGCCCAAGGCGCTGCAGCGATCGAGGGCTCCGCTGCACAGGGGTTGTCGACCGCTACGGTAGGCATGCTTCAATCGCCAAACTTCCTCTATCGGGTCGAGATCAACAGTCTCGAAGCTGCCACGAGTCGACTGAAGTATGACGGTCTGTCGATGGCGACTCGCCTGTCGTACACGGTGACCGGCGGGCCACCGAGTATGGAGTTGCTCGACGCTGCAGCAGCGGGCCAGCTCGACACCGCGGAAGGCGTCGCGGCGGCTGCCGCATCCTTGGTCGCCGATCCTCGTGTCGCCGATCGCATGACGGCGTTCTTCAGCGAGTACGCCCAACTCGAGCAAGTGACGCATATCGCCAAGAGCGAAACGCTTTTCCCCGAGTTCACTCCAGAGCTCCAGAGCTCCATGCTGGAGGGCGCCGAACTCTTCCTCAGAAACGTCGTGTTGGGCCCCAACGCTGACGTGAGGGCCTTCTACAACGGCGTGCAAACGTACGCGGATGCGAACCTCGCTTCGCTCTACGGGGTGGACGAGCCGGCGTCAGGTTTTGAACAGGTCACACTTCCGGCAGAGAACGGGCGCGTCGGTATTCTGGGTCAGGCAGCTTTTCTGGCGGGTCAGTCCCAAGCTGACCGCACCTCGCCCACTCGGCGAGGCCTGTTCCTGCTGCAATCCCTATTCTGTACGACTGCGCCAGCGCCTCCTGGAGGCGTGGACACCACCCTCGCTCCGCCCGATGCGACCAAGACCACACGCGAGAACTTGGAAGCTCATCGCGTCGATCCGCAGTGCGCTGGATGCCACGCGTTGTTCGATCCTCTCGGGGTCGCACTCGAGAACTTCGACCCCATCGGGCGATACCGGGACAACGAGAACGGCCTACCCATCGACGCCAGTGGCGAATGGGCTGGCACGCCCTTCAACAATGCAGCAGAGCTGGGGGCGATCCTCGCGCAAGATCCGAATGTGGAGGCTTGCTTGCTGCGCAACTTCTATCGCAACGCGAATGGACGCGCTGAAGATGACAAGGACCAGACTCAGATCACAGCCATGGCTGACTCGCTCGAGGCGAACGGCTACGTCTGGAGAGACTTCCTCGCCGACTTCGTGGCTAGCGACGCCTTTCGTTCAGCCCCTGCACTACCAGTCATGACGGAGAGCCCGTAAAAATGGAATCCCTGAAGCAACTCAAACTCTCTCGACGACACGCCCTCCGGGGCATCGCTTCTGGCATTGGCGTGTCCATGTGGCTGCCAGTGTTGGACGTCATGTGTAACGACAACGGCACCGCGTTCGCGCAGGGCGACCCGTTGCCCACGACGTTCGGCATCTTCTTCTGGGGTAACGGCATCTACCCAGGCCCCGACTGGACGCCGAGCGGCACGGGTGATGGGGGGGCTTGGCAGCTTCCTCCGAGTCTCTCGGATTTTGCTGAGCTCAAGGGCGACATGACCTACGTCACTGGGCTCGACATGCTCTCTGCCGAGTTCAAAGGGCACGGCTGGGGCGTGGTTTACGTCTTGGCTGGTGGCGACGGCACGATTTGCAACACGATTGGAGACATCTCCAGGTCGCAATACGGCGGGCTACCGGAAACGGCGAATGGCACGCAGTGGTTGCCCACCATCGACCAGCTCGTTGCCGATGCCATCGCCAAGGACGAGCCCTTCAAGTCTCTCGAGACGGGCATCCTCAGGTACACCGGCCTGAACATGGGGACGGCGAGCCTGAATCTCGCACACACCGGCCCGAACCAGCCGCTGCCTCCGGAGCGTGATCCTGCTGCGCTGTTCGACAAGCTGTTCAGCGCGGGCGCACCGAGTGGGGGAACGGACAACGGGTCACCCAGCGAACTCTCCGGCGAGATGCGCCGCAGTGCACTGGACGCGGTGTTGGAAGACGCCAAGCGCATGCAACAAGGCTTGGGCCTGGGTGCAGCGGACGTGCAGCGCATCGAGGCGCACATGGAGAACATCCGTGCGCTCGAGGCGCGTATTCCCGACACCGCCGGGGGAGCCAATCCCGAGCCGACGGAGGGGGGCGGCTGCGCTGCTCCACCTGCGACGACGGAGCAGGCCGCGAACATGGACCTGTCGAGGGTCACGGCTACGAGTGAAGCCATGAACCAGCTGATTGCGTCTGCGCTGGCCTGCAACATGACGCGGGTTTACTCCCACCTGTGGTCCGGTGCGCGCGACGACAACCACTACCCGATCATCAACTTGGACACGGAGCATCACACCTTGACCCACGACGGTAAGGCCGCTGAAGCCGGGCGGATCAAGAAGTACATCATGAGCCAGTACGCGCACCTGGCGCAGACTCTGAAAAGCACCTCGATCGGCGACAGCAACTTGCTCGATCAAACCCTGATCTACGGCGTCAGCGACGTTGCCGAGCCGCAGGGTCACGTCATGTCGAACTTTCACATCATCCTGATGGGTCATGCCGGCGGCGCGATCCCAGGTGATCGACACATCCGTCGGCCGGGACGCAAGGTTACCGAGCTCATGCTTGCGATGCAGCAAGTCATGGGCATGGACGTCGACACCTTCGGCACTTGGGATCAGACGAGCATGCCCTTCAACGATATCCTCTGAGGTCATCGTTTGGGCGTGGCAGAACGGCAGTCACCTGGACAGCGTTGGTTCAGGTGACTGCTCGTTGCGAACGAACCGGGGATTGATAGCGGATGACCCCGCGGCGGTGGCTCGTCAGCCGCTGTTTGAGGGCCGGGTGAGGCGCGCGCCTTCGACGTCCTTCCACAAGCCGCCTCTGGTGCGCGCGACTTTCGCGAAGCCCCACAGCCAGCTTGCGTGGTGCTCGACCTGAAACAGCTTGGGAACACGTTCGAGCAACGACTGTGCGCCTAGAATGGGGATGGGGCGACCGCTCCTGCACTCGACACCGCTGGTGTCGAGGACAGTGCTGTGGCTGACAACGTCGCTGGTGAGGGCTACTTGCTCGGCCACGCCGGCGAGTGACGTCAAGTGGTCCTGCTGCAGCCGAAGTTCCAGGGAGGTGAAATGCCGGGCCCAGCGCAGCTCGAGCGCGCTGGGGAGCGCTCCGAAGCGCTGCTCGTAGACGCGCCTGGCGTAGACGCGATGGGGCCACGACACCTGGCTCAGCACGCAGCTCGAGACAAGCAGGTCCGCATGCTCCTCCTGAGGCAGCAGGCGCGGCGGCGCGATTCGGTACGTCCAGCACAGCGCCTCGATTCTATCCCGTGCTTCGACCGCGTTGTCCGCCGCCGCCACCGCCTCGTCGACCCGTTGTACGAACTGTCCGTTGACGCCCGTCAAATCGAGCAGACGCAGTTCGGCGCGGGCGCGCAGGCCCGGATCCTTCAGCACACCGCGCACGGTTGCGTTCAGAGCCTCGGCGTCGATATCGACCAAGACCAGCTTCTCGAACTTCCTTGCCAGCTCGACGAGAGGAAGGTCGAAGGCATGTCCCGCCCCGAGAACCACGGCCACCTCGCGTCCCTGCGTTTGGCGGACGACATCCTCGATGAATGCACGGTTCTTCTTGGCGTGGGCCTCCCAGCCTTTGCGGTTCTTGCGCCTCGTGTCCGCGAGCCCTGACGAGGTTTCGTGGAACCGCAGCTTGGCAAACGCGTCGGCGTCGATGCGGGTATCGTAGGTCCAGGGGACCTCGCCCGGGTGGGGAACCAACGCGAGGGTGGTTAGTACATCACCCAGGTTGAGCTGCGGTGTGCTGGCATCCATTTGACCGACGCGATACATCGCTTGCGCGAAGGTCACGAAGAGCTCGAGGTCTTCTTCGGTACGCGCTCGTGACCCGGCCAGCACGGCGCGCAGGTGCTCCGTCTGTGCCAGCGACACAGGGGGCTGCTTGATCCGCGGAACGACTTCGAGATACCAGTCGAGCGCTCCACGGACGGCGAGTTCAGCCGGGGCGATGCGGGGCTCAGTCGAGAACAACACGGCACCCTACAGTGCTTTCTGTCGCTCGCAACGGCAAGACGCGAAATTGTAGGTGCTCGTTCGTGCGGGATGGTGCCCCAAAGCGGCCTCAAAAAAGGCCGCGATGTGGGTCCGACTGACGCGGGGAGCGTCACACTTGCAGCGAGTCGGTGCTCGAAGCCGTCGAATACGAAGTTCGACGGCGCTGGGCGGCAAGAATGGCGCTGACGGTCGTGGGCGCTGAGCAGGTGACGCTGACCTGCGACGAGCGTGACGCGCTTCCCCGGAGGCATAGCCAACGTGACCCTGAGTATGTTCACGACCTTTGCTTCGACTGTTTACGCGAAGCCCGCATCGCGGTGGCGCTCTGCTTCACCGCGCCCGACATCCCGCGCACAGTGTCTCGGCAGCGGCATCCGGGTCGGCGACGCGCTGGGCGGACATGGCCCGTATTCCAGCAAGGTGGCGTCGAGCCCGAGCCTGATTCTCACGAGGACCGGCGCCAGTCTGGTCAATACTCGCTGGTTCCAGCCCTGCTTCAAGGCGTCGCCCGCGGAGCCGTCCCAACGCGCGACGAAACCGGCCGCAGGACTTACCCAGACGAATATCCGGTAGTCCCGGTTTTCCGGCGCGCCGCGGCAGGACAACAGTGTCGTGGCTGGCTCAGCAGCCTGAATCGAAACGGGCCGACCGGGCGCTAACTTGCGACTGGCTCAAGTCATGTCTTGAACTTCTGTGCGGTCGGATCATAAGGGGGGCGCGTCCCAGGAGTGATCATGACCGAGATGACCAGTGGAATTGGCGACTTGTTGCAGCGCCTCCGCCAAGATGGCGTGGAAGCCGGAGAAGCCGAGAAGCAACGCCTGTTGCGCGATGCGGAAGAGCAGGCAGCAGCGCTGCTCGCGGACGCCAAGGCAAAGGCCAAGGAAATCGTCGCGGCCGCCGACGCCGAGGCTGTGGCCAAGCGCAAGCAGCTCGACGCCGAGCTTGGCATGGCAGCGCGCGATTTCGCGTTGCGTTTTGCCGAGCGGGTGAAGAGCCAAGCCATCGAGCCGCTCGTCCGCGCGCAAGTGGACGTGGGCCTCGACGACCCGAACCTGCTCAAAGAGGTGCTGTCCGGCCTGATACGGGAGAAGGCGGGCGATGCCAGCGTGACGGTTTCACCAGAAATCCAGCAGAAGCTCGGCGCCTACTTCGAGCGAGAACTGGCGGGGCAGCTTGTCGGTGGGCAGCTCGAGATCAAGTTGGAGACTGGCCTCACCGGCTTCCGTTTGCAGCGTAAGGGGGAATCGTTCAGCTGGGACGTCACCGGGGAGGCGGTCGCCGACGAGCTCTCGCAGCTCGTCGAGCCCTCGCTCCGAAAGTATTTCCAGCTCAACTCCACGTCGCGCTGAAGCAACTGGCCCATGTCTCTGATCTATCTAGTGACCCGCCTGCCCCGGCTGACGTTGGGCGAGCCTGCGCCGATGTCGCGGGCGGAATTCATTTTGATGGCCAGAGACGCTTTGGAGGGTACCGATCTCGTCGAGTTCGAGCGCGCGGCGATGCTCGAAGAAGTGGAAGAGACGGTGCGCACCTTGCACCGGGCGCGGCAGGAGGCCTCCCAAGGGCGAGCGGTGGAGCGAGGGGTCTACGCGCGGTTGCATCGCAGGCCTACCGCCCTCGGTCGTGCTGTGCGCGATCTGCCCGACTGGGTTCTCGAGCCAGCTCCGCAACACGTCTTGTTGCGCCGCTACTGGCAGCGACTGATCCAGGAGTCCCGAAGCAAGTTCATGCGCGACTATGCGAACTTCCTCGTGGACATCGAAGAATCATCGACAGCGCTGCGCTGCCAGCGCGAGCAGCTTTCCCGTTCCGAGTTTCTGGAACAGATGAGTGGTCACTTCGACCTCTCGTCGCGGGTTATCGTCGACCACTACGAACAACCCGATCTGGGCATCGCGACACGCTTTGCGTGGTGGCCGCGGCTAATTGCTGCCTTGGACGACGAGGACCGCGTCGAAGGGGAACGCGCACTGCACCGCCTGCGGTTTGCAGCCATCGAACAAATCAGGAGCACGGACACGTTCAGTATCGACGTCGTCCTCGCCAGCTACTTCCAACTGCGCATCGTCGAGCGCGAGTCGTCGTGGGACAAGGACAAAGGCTTGGCCGTCCTCGACCAGGTACTGACGATTCCGGCCTTGGAACGAGCCATCGGAGCCTCAACATGAGTGAAGCACAATCAGAACGAGGCCGCGTCGTCGGCGTCAATGGCAACATGGTCTCTGCCCGTTTTGGGCGCAGCGTCCGCATGAACGAGGTCGCGTACGTCGCCGTGGGCGATCTTCGGCTGAAGGCCGAAGTGATTCGCGTGCGCGGCAACGAATGCGACATGCAGGTGTTCGAAGACACCCGTGGCATCCGCGTGGGCGACGCCATCGAGTTCAGCCAAGAGCTGCTGGCGGTGGAGCTCGGTCCGGGCCTGCTGTCGATGGTGTACGATGGCTTGGGTAACCCCTTGCCCGAGCTGGCCGCCAAGACGGGCTTCTTCCTGCAACGCGGCACGTACCTGCCAACGTTGCCCCGAGAGCGCAAGTGGGCGTGGACGCCCGTCACGCGTGAAGGGTCGACCGTTCGCGCAGGAAACTGTCTTGGCACCGTGCCCGAGGGACAGTTCACGCACCGAGTGATGGTCCCACTCGGCCTCGTGGGAACGGCCAAGGTCACGTGGGTAGCGCCTGCGGGCGAATATAGTGTCGATACCACGATCGCCAAGATCGAGCTGCCGTCGGGTGCGGTGCGTGAGCTTTCGATGGTCCAAGCCTGGCCCGTCAAGCGCCCGATCAAGGCCTACGCGGAGCGGCTCTTGCCGTCCAAGCCCCTAACCACGCGCATCCGCATCGTGGACGCGTTCTTTCCCGTCGCAGAAGGCGGCACGGCCTGCGTGCCCGGCCCCTTCGGAGCTGGCAAGACGGTCTTTCAGCAGGCCGTGTCTCGCTACGGCGATGCCGACGTGGTGATCGTCGCCGCTTGCGGAGAGCGCGCCGGTGAGGTGGTGGAGACGCTGCGCGAGTTCCCGGAGATCGAAGATCCGCGCACGGGTCGCTCGTTGATGGAGCGTACGCTGATCATCTGCAATACGTCGTCGATGCCGGTAGCGGCTCGCGAGGCCTCGGTGTACACGGCGATCACCTTTGCCGAATACTACCGACAGATGGGGCTCAAGGTCCTGATGCTGGCGGATTCGACGAGCCGCTGGGCACAGGCGCTGCGCGAAATGAGCGGGCGGTTGGAGGAGATCCCGGGCGAAGAAGCCTTCCCGGCGTATCTCGGTTCGTTGATCGCCGCTTTCTACGAGCGCGCGGGCCTGGTGCGGGTCGAAGACCCCGTACTTGGCGAGAGTCAGGGCTCGGCAACCATCATCGGCACCGTTTCGCCCGCGGGTGGTAACTTCGAAGAACCTGTCACGCAGGCGACGTTGGCGGTGGTGGGCTGCTTCTTGGGCCTGACCTACGCACGTTCCTACGCCAAGCGCTTTCCCGCCATCGCTCCCCTCGATTCTTGGTCGAAGTACCTCGATTCCATGCAGAGCGAGCTCGATGGGCTCTACTACGAGGGCTGGGTCAGCGACGTGAAGTCCCTACAAGCGATCTACCGCGAGGGTCAACGCATCGGTGATCAGATGAAGGTCGTGGGTGAAGAAGATCTGTCCACCCAGGAGTTCGTGAACTTCCTCAAGGCCGAGCTGCTCGACTTCGTGTTCCTGCAGCAGAACGCTTTCAACGAGGTCGACGCGGGGCCCGAGATCGAGCGCGTAGCTGCGCTGATGCGCCTCACCAAACGGGTCATGGATCACGACTTCGGGTTCGAGTCGAAGAACCAAGCACGCGAAGTGCTGACCCGTATCCAACAGCGGCTGCGCGATTGGAATCTCGCGTCGAAGGGTAGCTCCGAATACGAGTCCTTGCTCGCGCAGGTCGATGCCGAGCTGGCGGGCAAAGCCCAAGCCAAAAACGCGGTCGCCGAGGCCGCAGAGTGAGTGCACTGGGAGAATCGAGCGCACGTCATCGAGTGAAGTCACCGCTTGGTCAGGTCAAGTCATGAAGAAGGTCTATCGCCACATCGAACAAATCGCCGGCCCCGTCGTCACCCTCCAGGCTGAGGGTATCGCCTACGGCGAATTGGCGCGAATCACGCTGAAAGACGGCAACACCACCTACGCGCAAGTCATCAAGCTGCGCGACAACCACGTGACCCTGCAGGTCTTCGCGGGGTCGAAGGGCGTCTCCACCGGTGACGAGGTGGAGTTCCTGGGACGTCAAGTGCAGCTCAAGTTTGCCCGCGAAGACCTGAAGGGCCGCATCTTCAACGGAGTCGGCGAGCCCATCGACGGACGCCCGGCCCTGGCCGAAGGCGAGGAAGTGGACATCGGCGGACCTTCGTTCAACCCGACGAAGCGCATCATCCCGAAGCGGATGATCCCGACGGGCATTCCCATGATCGACATGTTCAACACGCTGGTCGAGAGCCAGAAGTTGCCCATCTTTTCGGTCGCGGGTGAACCGTACAACGAGCTGTTGGCTCGCATTGCGCTGCAAGCCGAAGCCGACGTGATCATCGTCGGTGGCATGGGGCTCAAGTACGACGACTATCTGTTCTTCAAGCAGCAGCTGGCTCCGAACAAAGAACGCACCATCATGTTCGTGCACACGGCGGCCGATCCAGTCGTGGAGTGCATGATGGTGCCGGACATGGCGCTGGCGGCCGCGGAGAAGTACGCGACCGCAGGGCAGCGCGTGCTGGTCTTGCTGACGGACATGACCGCCTTCGCGGACGCCATGAAAGAAGTCGCGGTGGCAATGGAGCAGATCCCCGCCAACCGCGGCTATCCTGGCGATCTCTACTCCCAGCTCGCCTCCCGCTACGAAAAAGCGGTCGATATCGAGGGGGCTGGTTCCATCACGCTGCTCGCCGTGACCACGATGCCAGGTGACGACGTCACCCACCCCGTTCCGGACAACACCGGTTACATCACCGAGGGTCAGTTCTACTTGAAGGGCGGCGTCATCGATCCCTTCGGCTCGCTGTCACGCCTCAAGCAGATGGTCAACAAGGGTACGCGTGATGACCACGCGGAGCTGATGAACGCGATGATTCGGATCTACGATGGCGCCCGCAAGGCACGTCAACAGGCATCGATGGGGTTCGCGCTATCCGAGCTCGACCAGAAGACCTTGGGTTTCGGTGAGGAGTTCGAGGAACGCATGATGGACCTGCGTGTCAATCTCCCGCTCGAGGAGCAGCTCGACCTCGGTTGGGAGATACTGAAGAACCACTTCGCCAAGGATCAAACGGGCCTCCCGACCAAGCTGCTCGATCGCTACTGGGCCTGATCTGTCGCGGACTTGATCGCTACTGAGTCTGATTGCCAGCATGACCACTCGCCGCATCTCTCTCAACAAGACTGAGCTGACTCGTCTTCGCCGCGAAGAGAAGACGTACAAGCAGTTCTTGCCCGTGCTGCAGCTCAAACAAGAGCAGCTGCAGACGGAGCAGCTCAGGCTCAGGCGTCAGCTCGCAGGGCGAGAAGAGGAGCTTGCGCGGGCCCGAACGGAAGTGGAACGCTACGTACCGCTGCTCGGCGAGATGCTGCCTGTCCCGCTCGTCGATCTGGTGAAGGTAGAGAAGGTGCGCCTCGGTGAGAAATCAGTCGCTGGCGTCAAAGTCCCGGTGCTTGAGGAAGTCGTGTTCAGTCGGCTCGAGTATTCGCGCTTCGGAACCCCCGCGTGGGTAACCAGCGTGTTGACCGACCTGCGTAGCCTGGTCAAGCAATCGACGGAACTCAAAGTGCTGCGACGCCAAGACGAACTACTGACCCGCGAGCTTCGCAAAGCGACTCAAAAGGTGAACCTGTTCGAGAAGGTGCTGATCCCCGAAACCAAGGACGGCATTCGGCGCATCAAGATCGCCTTGGGAGACGAGCAAGTGGCGGCCGTGGGACGCGGCAAGATCGCCAAGGGCAAACAACAGCGCGCAAAGGCAGCGGAAGTGCGAGGTGATGCGTGAGTCAAGTCCCCATGGTCGAGTGCACGATCGTTGCAAAGCAGGTAGAGGCCGAAGCGGTGCTCGAAGCGCTGCAAGAAGCGGGCATCGTGCACATGAGCCCCATCGAGCTGCCGGCGCTGGAGGAAGGGGGCCTGTCGCGAGGCGCATCGCCGGCTCCCGACGCCAAAGACGTTCGCACGATCTACGGTCGCTTGCAGAAGCGGCTGGATGCCCTCAACAGTGTCGCACCTGCGCCGGCACGCCTGCAGATCCGCGACATGACCTACCTCGACGTCGGCAAAGCCGTGGATGAGTTGATCGAGCGGCGTGCCGAACTGCGACGAGAGCTCGAGAATCTCGACACTCATCGCGATCTGCTCGTACCCTGGGGCAACTTCGACCCGAAGGACCTCGCCGCCCTCGAACGCGCTTCAGTTCGTGTCGTGTTCATGGAGTTGACTGAGCAGGAATGGGCCCGTTTCGACCGGTCGGTGCCCCACGCCACGGCATCGGTCCGCGGGGGCACGCGTCGAGTCGTGGTCTTCGATCCGCCAGAGGCCGTCGAAGGGACTGTGGTTTCGGTTCCGCGCATGTCGCTCGAAGCCGTCGTCGAACGCATGGAACGAGCGCGCGCCGAGATTGCGGAGGCACAGCGTGAGCTGGGTCGATTCCACCACTTTGCAAAGCTGATCGAGCAACGGCTGCACGCGCTACGCGATCGCATGGAAGTGCTGGACGCGCTGGATGGCGCGGTGAGCTCCGGGCCGCTGTTTGCGGTGGAGGGCTTCTTTCCGCGAGACCAGGTGGTCGACGTTCAGCAGGCGCTCGCGGCTTTTCCGTGCGTCGTTCAGGTCAAAGACGCCGTTCCGCTGGACGAGCGCGTGCCCGTCAAACTGCAGAACGGAGCGTTGCTCTCCGGCTTCGAGTCGGTGGTCGAGGCCTTCAGCGGCATTCGCTACGGCGAGAAGGACTTCACTTGGGCGGTGGGGCTCTTGTTCGTGGTGTTCGGGTCGCTGTGTTTACTGGATGCAGGCTACGGTTTGATGTTGGCCATCTTGGGAGTCGTTCTGCGCAGTCGCGGCGCCAAAGCCATGGGCAACGTGTTCGCGCTCACCGGCCTGGTGTCGATGGTGGTCGGAATGATGGCAGGTCAGTTCTTCGGGCTGATCATCGGCCAGACCGTGATGCTCGATTCGCGGCCCTTGCTGACGTTGTCGTCGGAACCGTACCATGCGTTCCTGTTCTCCCTGTTCGTCGGCATCATCGCGCTTGGTTTCAGCTACTCGATGGCGATATGGCAACGGGGCATCGCAACCGAAGCCACGGGCGCGTTGATGTTGGTGCTGGCCACGCTCTCTGCGGTACATGCCAACATGGCCACCGAGTTCGTGCTCACTTTCGTCACTGGAGCGGCACCGTCTGCTCAGGAGCTGGCTTTGCACCACTTCTGGGGAAACTGCATAGCAGGGGGCTTTGTGGCAGCGGCGCTGTGGGGCTGGATAGCCTCCCCTGGGCTGGTCTTTGGCGAGAACGCGCGGGTGGGCAACGTGCTGTGGACGATCTACTCGGGTGCAACGGGGTTCGTTCAGGACGTACTGAGTCACATGCGACTGTTCGGTATTGCGCTATCCGGTGGCATCATGGCCCTGGTTGTAAACCAGATAGGTGCACGTTTGCCGCTGCCGGCGATGGCACTGTTTGCCGTCTTCGGTCACTTCTTCGTCTTCCTTCTTTCTCTCCTTTCGCTTTACATTCACACTAATCGCTTGATCTTTCTCGAATGGGGAAGCAAGTGCATCGACGGCGGCAGCAACTTCTATGCGCCCCTTCGACGGAGCTCGGTATGATCCGCAAGATTCTCGTTCTGTTCATCGCTCTTCTCATCCCCACGACGGCTTTCGCCGACACCGGGACAGTCTTGACCCAGCTGGATTCGACCCTGCAATTGATCCTCTTCACCTCGTATGTGGTGATCGCGGTCGGGATCCTGTCCTCTGGCTACGCCCTTTCGATCTCGCTCTCGAGCTACGCTGCTGCGGAACCATCCGCGCGCCAATCGGCGTTCATTCCGGCGGTGATGCCTGGTTCTCAGGGCCTGTACTCCTTCGCCATCATGTTCCTGATGATTCAGGCCATGAACGACGGCAAAGATGTGCTGAAGATCGCTCTGGCTGGGGTGATCTGCGGGCTGCCGTGCCTGTTCTCCGCTATCGGTCAGGCGCGCACCGCGGCGGCGTGCATCAAGTCGATCAACAACGGCCAGATGACGCAGGGGCAGGCGCTGCTAGCTACCGGTATTCCGGAGCTGTACGCGCTCACCGGTCTGGCCGGCGCGTTCTTGATCATGAACTGACTCTCAGCTTGGACAGCAGGCGTCCGCGCTGATCGGGTTGGGGCCTCGCAGTGGGCTCGGCTGGCGTCGATATGCCGGCCAGGGCCAACAGTTTGAAGCGCGTCACGACACTGGCCAGGGCCACACTCGACTCGTCGAGGGTGGATGAGCTCGACAGCTGGAGCAATAGGGCGTTTTTGCAGCGTGGTGATGACTTGAGCGCGCTGTGGTGATGCAGTCACCAGGAGACTCTGCAGGCGCTGGCAGCGCGTCAGGTGGATGGCGGCGCCGTAGACGCGTCGCAGAACCGTCGGGAAACCTCCTCTCCCGGTTGTGCAGACCCTTCGACAATGCTTTGCCGTGTGCACCAGCGAGCCGTGCCAGCGGAGCGATCCCCAGTCGCGCCGATAGCCGTGGGCACCTGGTGCGACTTCGCCTAGACTCGGCGCATGCTGCCTCGCGTTTTCGTGTTGACGGTGCTGGTGACATGCTGCGCGTGTCAGACGGAAAAGGCCGCGGCGGAAGGGCAGCCCGCGCCGCAGTTGGCTTCGAGTCTCGAGTCGACTCGACAGGACTGTCGGCGCTCAGGTGTCGTGGCGCAGCGCATGGTTGCCGATGGCGCCGTGCTTCTCGACGTTCGCACGCAAGGCGAGTGGAACGACGGACATCTCGAGGGGGCGACCCACATCGCGGTCGATGAACTCAGCGGGCGCCTCGATGAGCTTCCGAAGGACAAAAGTGTCGTGACGTACTGCCGATCTGGAGCACGCGCGGAACGCGCTGCGACCACACTGCGAGCGGCAGGCTATGACGTTTACGTTCTCGGCGGCGGGTCAGATTGGGACGCGCCCGGTGAGTGCAAGAGCCACTGAGCGAACGACTCACCAAGTCACGCTCTGAATGCTGCTGCAGGGATGGCCACGACGACCGAGCGACCCTCGTTCGTGGGTGCTGCGGCGAAGCGTTCGTGCTACACAGCTCGGGGATGCAGACGTGGAGCAGAGCTTTGCTCGCAGCGCTCGTGGTTGTCGTCGCTTGCGACGATGTTGCCGGGCCAAGTGCGGGGCAGACAGCTGGAGAGGGGGTGCAGGAGAACTCGGATGCGGCCGCTGCCGCCGTGTCGTGCGCTCAGGGAGATACTCGCATTTGTGTGGGACCAGGCGGCTGCACGGGGGGTCAGGCCTGCGACGCGTCGGGCTTGTGGCAAGTCTGCGATTGCGGCGAACCGGGGGCGGAGTCGACCGTCGTGGAAGTCGACGACGATGGGGGGACCGACAACGTGTCGGAGCTCGAGCCGCAGGTACCGAGCGATGAAGTCGCGGAGGAGTCTGATCTCGCCCAAGAGTCGCCGAGCGACGCCGGCATCGAGCCGGAGTCTCTGTCGACAGACTCCGGCGCAGATGCTGACGCAGAGGTGCGACCGGACCCCGCGATCGTGCCACCCGTAGTGGGGGAATGCTTGTCGCTGACGAACTCGCCCACCCAAGAGGGAAACATTCCGCTGGTTGCGAACGAGGTGAACAATTACTCGTTCAGGAGCACCATCGAGGTCGCCACGACGGTCGTTGCGGCGAACAGCGAAATCTCCTTCGATTGGTCGGCGCTGACGAAGGACATGATAGGACACGACGTCGATGCCATGGCGGACATCGACATGTTGTCCTTCGTCGTGTGGAACCTGAACCACGCCGAGATGCAGGCCAAGTTGAATGCGGATCAGCTGAGTGCCAGCGACGTGCTGGGTGGCGGTGTGCTCGCCCTTTACACCGAGAACGCCCGTACTAGCGGGAGCATCTTCGACTTCAGCGTGCCGGGCTCAGGCCCGCGTGACCCCGACGAGTCCGAGTTCTCCCAAATGGAGTTCCAAACCCAGGTCCTGACAAGGCTCGACCCGGCAGAAATCGACCCCGCCACGCACACCTACACCATCATGGCCCAAGGGGGGCTCGTGCTCGGCGAGAACGTGCGAATGATTCAGGCATTCAGCTTGAGTGCAGCAGAGACCAATACTGAGGTCACCATCACGCCAGCGTCCTCCAGTCTCACCTACGAAGCAGACTTGACCAGTCTCACCCCAGTGCGGATCCCCACGGGGGTGGTGAACATCCTCGTCGATTGGAAGCAGATGCAGACCAACGCCCTGGGGAACGAGTTCGAGCCACGCTCGATCGACGAAGTCGTGGTCGCGAAGTACTCGCGGACGCCGCAAGAGCTGCAGGCCGAGTTCCTCGACTTGGAGGTGGACTTCGACGAGATGTTCCGAGGTGTCGTCGCGGCTGGCGAAGAGCTGGCGCTGACTGAGCTGACCGACGACGCCGGTAGGCACTTCACGGGGATCTCCGCTGACGGCACGTGGATCTTGGCGTTGGTGTGTGGCTACTGCGCAAACCCAGCGCCCTGGTACCTCACGCTCCTTCAAGCCTGCTCGACCCAATAGCTCGACGACGAAGGGCAGCCGAGCTCCGCCTGCCGCGGTTGACGCAGATGGCAACGTCAGGGGTGACGTCGGGGGCGATGGAGATAGCGACCTGCGCGTGACGGCTCCGCAGGCACGGGCGTATCCTCACGCCAAACCTGGTTGACCCGGTATCCGCCGGCGGAGTCGCACTCCATCGTCTTCGCGTTCGCGCCGGGCGCTGCCCAACGCCTCGTCCTCAAGGTTTGCTCGAGGAGTCTATCTTCGACAGAAAGGAGAAGAGGTGCTTCGCCGGGTGTGGCTTAGGCGAGAAGCTCGGGCAGTCCGCCTACTGCGTCGAGCGGGTTATCGGTGGTTATTCCGAAGGTATCTATCTCGACGCCGTAGATGTTGGCCAGTGACACCAGCAGGTGGTTGTGGGAGATTAGCGTGCTCGTGTTCTCTCCGCAGGCCCCGTCAGTGGGACAATTCTCTTTCAGTCGGATGTGGCGTCCCATGGCTAGCCGCCCGCCCGCTCCGCCGGCGAGAACCATGGGCACGTTCTCACTGCTGTGGGAATCCGGATTGCCCATATCCGTGGCGATCATCAGCAACGTGTGGTCCAAAACGCCGCCTTGCTCCAGTTTTTGCAGGAGACGCGCGGCTTTCCCGTAGCTATAGCGATTCTGTACGCCCAACGAGTCCCAGGTTTCCGGAAGGCCTTCCACGCCAGCTTCACCGTAGACTGGATCGTTGGGAGGTCTGTAGCCGTGGGCGATGTTGTCGTGTACGTCGATGTTGTCGTCGTAGGCGGGATGGGTGATCGAGGTTCCCGTGGTGGCCCCCGCGCTCAGATCCGCCATCGCCAGGGTGGCGAAGCGAGTGAGGTCACACACGACGGCTTGGGCTAGCATGTCGATCTGCAGGTTGGTAATTTGCTCGAAATAGGGTTCGCCGCCCTTGAACCGCTCCACCTCGTCGAATGCTGGCGGCATGGCGGGCCAGCTACACGACGCCTCGAAGTCGGCGAGCTGCTTCTCGAGCTCCCTCAAGCTGGTGAGGTGCTGGTCCAGTTTGGCCGCTTCGGGCTCGGCCAGGCGGTCCTTGAGGCGATTCACGTCTGCGCGCACGAAGTCGATCACGCTTGCATCATTCTTGCGCCGCTGCTCGGCGGCGCTCGCGGGGTCATCTGTCGCGGCGAAGCGGGAGAACACGATCGAGAACGTCTTGGATGGATCGATGACGCGAGGCAACGGGGTTCCTGTGGAGGAGAACGACAGCGTTTCTCGTTCGTTCCCGAAGAGACCGACACCAAGAACCAGACTGGAGAACGGCGTGACCGCGCCCAGACCTTGATCCACAGCCAAGAACTGATCCAGCGAGGGAGCTTCCTGCCAACCTGCACCAGTGAAGATAGACCTCGGGGCGTCATGCCCCACGAGGCCTGTCGTGATGTCCAGGCCGTCGAGCACGACGACTTTGTCTTTGAAACTGCTGCCATAGGTGGCGGCGTCGTCGAACGGCGCGAGAACGGATTGCGCCCCGCATATGGGCTCCACGAAATCGAGTTCAAAACTCGTCTCGGTGTCTTCCGCTCGGCGTCTGAAGAGCGGCGAGGCTGCACCGTGAGGGTGGTAGAGGCCAATGAAACTCAAGGGCAAATCGTCTTCTGCAGCGTGGACGGCCGAGGTTTCCAAGAGGCGGAAGAAGGGCAGACTGGCCGCGCCCACGCCCAGAGCCTGGAGGAAACGTCGCCTGGAGCGCTCGACGCGCTGGCGCTGTTCATGCGTCCGGCGAACACCGACGAGACGGGAAGCGTTCGAGGTGTTCATCTAGTTCACACCTACCGTGGTACGGCGCGCGAAGAGATCGCTCCCCACATAGGCGACCAGTAGCTCGGTCACGCTTGATCGCGCCGTGGCATCGAGGGTTTCCCACAAGCGCAAGAACCGTGTCTCACTTTCGCTGCCATTTGCTGCGGCGGCAAAACGGTACAGGTTGCTGGCGAAGCAGCGGTAGACATCTTCATGATGCGACACCAGCGCCATAAGCTCGAGCGAGCTAGCCACGGGGGTTTCGGGGACGTCCGTGAGAAGACCGGCACCAATGACGC
>JBNKZR010000028.1:0-31254 GCA_050301735.1 Polyangiaceae bacterium
GGATCGCGATCTCTCGGAGGAGCCCTTCGGGAACCGAGCCAAGGTCCCCGAGGAGCCCCCGGAGCGTCCGGCCCTCCACGTACTCCATCACCAGGTACGGCAGTTCCTCGTCGACCGCGTGGATCGTCACCACGTGCGGGTGGCTCACCGCCGCCGTCGCCAGCGCCTCGCGCAGAAATCGCTTCCGCGCCGTCGGGTGCGCCGCTCTCAGCGGCCTTCTCCGTCCAGCGGACGGCTTGTTCCGTCTTTCCCAACCCTTGTGCGGCGGCGGCAAGCAGGAGCGGCACACTGGAGTCGTCTGGCGTCAGTGCTTGCAGAGTCTTGTACTGCCGCAGAGCGCTTTCGTACCAACCGTGTGCTCGAAGCAAATCGCCCAAGCGACGGCGCGCCAATGGATCCTCGGGGGCGAACTCGACGATTTCGCCGAAGGTTCGCCTTGCCTCTTCGCGGTCGCGCTCGGCCTGTTTGCCTTCACCTTTGGTAGCCAGACGGAAGTAATGTTCACCCACTGCGGTGCGTGTGTGACTCGTCGCGTCGACGCGGCGTCGCAACTTGCGGGCCCAAGCGCGTCCACCGGCATGGTCGCCAGCGTCCTCGTATGCGTCGAGAACCATGAGGGCCAATTCGGCATCATCAGCGAAGCGCTCAGCGGCTCCTCGGAGTAATGCTAGTCGTTCGGCAGCGGTCTTGGCCTTCTTCAAGAGCTTTTCCAACAGCTCGGGCTCGATGCGGGCCAGGCCCAACGCGTCGTGTAGGTCCCTCAGATCCGTTGCGGTGCGGACGCGCAACAGCATGAAGCGATACACGGCGTCTGCGGCGACGGGACTGACCGCCAGTAGAGCCCGCCATAGTTCGACGCGGTCTCGAACGTACGGTAGCCGGTCGACGATCTGGATCAACAGTGCCGAGCGCTCTCGCCAGTCCGACGCCTCGCAATCGCGCAATGCCTGACGGTAAACGGCGAGCGAGAGGCGGACCGAACTCGCGCCTGCCAGCCGCTCGCGCCACAGGATACGGCGTTCACTCAGTGGTAGGTAAGCGGCGGGACCGCAGGGCCGCGGGCGATGGCCTACGACGGCGAGCGTTTCTCGAGCCGAGCGGCGTTCTGGGGCATTGATGTCCGCCGACGTCGCCACGTCGCCCGGGCTGAGCATCATCGGGTAGATGACCCGAGCTCGGCCGCTTTCCGGACGCGGGAAGGATAGCCCACGAAACGCGCTGACGATGCAGGCGACCACGCTGGCGTCGGGCAAGCTCGAACCGCCATTGCGAACGTCTTCCACAGCGCCGGTCTGTGAGATCGAGAAGCTGACGGCTACCCGCCCTTCGAGATTGGGGTTCTGCTGCAGTCCACGTTCGTAGCAAAGTCGGAAACGACCAAAGTTCTGCCGGACGATGCGTTGCACGACTTCTTTGGGTAGACGACCGCTGACGGTGGTTGCTCCCATCCTGATTCGAGGCGCGGTCGAGACGTGTGAACCTCCGAGACGGCCTCCGCCGCCACCGAAGCCTTGGCCTGTCCCGGTACCCGCACCATGCCCGATGGTGCTGATGGACCCGAGTCCGAGGCCACCACCTGCTTCGAAGTCGTCGGAATCACCTCGTCGGCGATTGCTCGGCGCTCTCGCACTCGCTGGCTTGCTCTTGGCAGCTCGCGCCGGTCGCAGCATGGGTTCGTCCGCTGGCGCCACGGCGGCCGGGGCTTTCGCCTCCTCCTCCGCGGCTTCTTCGTACATTGGCTCGGGAGCCCCGTCGCCACTGGCGCCGGCATTGAGCAGTCCGATCATACCGAACTCTGCGGCGCTATCCTTTGGTCCCTGCACGGCATAGCGCTTGTTGGTGCTCGCTTCCTTGCCCATCGAGCCCTCTTCGCCTTTGGCCCGGGTTCCGGTGCCGCCCTCCTTGTTGTCCGCCGCCATGATGGCTTCGGCTTCGGATGCAAAGGGACTTCCGCGCTCGCCCCAGGGCTGCCAACGGCCGTACTTGCCGAGCTCGGCGAACCAGCTTCGTCCGTCATCGTCGTCTTGCTCCGCCGCGGCCTCGCGCTTGGTCGGCACGTACCAGCTGGTCACTGGCGAGATCAGACCAAAACGCCGTCCGATGTCGACCAAGCTGGCACGCCCGGCGCCCTCTTCCATCAATTCGAGTAGACGTTCCTGACCCCAGCGACGGCGCAAGTCGCCGTGGTCGTCGATCGTGCGCGTGAGCACCCGGTGCTCGATCGTGCCGCCGCTGCCGAGCAGTTGGAGTGACTTCGGGGTCTTGCCGCTGACGCGCCCGACGACGATCAGCGTCTCGTCAGCACCGATGGGTGGCAACTGACGCGGCAGGATGCGCTCTACTCCAGGGCCCAAGTCGACCTTGGCTCCCAACCACATCGGCTTGCCGGCTGCTTCCAGCAGGCGCAGGGACGCACGCGCGGCGCCGTAGGCATCGAACACTTGTTCGACGGGAGCCCCGCGCGCCAGGGTTTCGAGCAGCGCGACGTTGGGTTGGCTCCCGACGGCGGCGACCAACACGCGGGTGCTTTCGGGTAAACGCGCGAGGCGCTCTCGCAGATCTTTCGGTGCGAGTTCGCCGACCGACGGCGAGCCGTCGCCGACGTAGAGAACGGCTCCGCGGCGCTTCGGGTCCAACTTTTCGGCAGCTTCCGTCAGCAGCGCTCCAATATCGGTCGCACCGCCTCGTTCGACGCTGGAAAGACCGGTGAGCCACGCCTTCTTCTTGTTGCCGTCGATGCTCTGAAGAGTGTCGCTGTCGCCAGTGACCGGACGCAACGTTGCATCCCCCGCCCACAGGGCAGCGCGATCGTCTGGACCGAGATGCGAAAGCAACGAACGCGCGATGGTGCGAGAAATTGCGAGTGCAGATGGCTCCGTCGCGGCTGACGCATCGACCACGATGGCCAGATCGAGCCCTTTCGGGGCGTCTTCGCTGAGCGGCGGCGCTCTCAACGGCACGGCGATGTAGTCGTCCTCTTCTCCCGAGACTTTCTTGGCGAAGGCCTCGTCGGCATCCTCGGGCGCCTCGTCCGGGTGCAGCGCGTGGGACGCTCGATAGGCGATCACCTTGTCCAAGCCGCCGTCGAACAGTTCGATCGCGAGATCCGCTCGGGGTACGAAGTCGAAGGCCTTGACGACGATGTGCTTCTTCTCGAGTTGTCCTTTCATTCCGCTGCGCACCGACGTGGCTTCGGCTTTGCTCAGGTCCACGTTTACCGTCATTTCCTCGATTCGCGGTAGCGAGCCCTTCGCGCCTTCGGCTGCCATTGGGTAAACGTAAAGGCGCCGTTCGCCTTCGTCTCCTTGGCGTGATAGCCATTGAGCGTAGCGCGTCACCACCCGACGTTTGGACCCTGGCTTGATGGGATAGAGGCGCGCGTTGTACACACCGAGACCAGCCCACTGCAGCAGGGCAGGATCTTCGGTCGAGCCCTCGTAGACGTTGCTTTCGTATTGTCGTACTGCTTCGGCACTCTCTTTGACGCGACCCCAAACGACGTCGCCGTCTCGGTCGACGCCAAACTGACGCAGTACTGCACCTGGCGGCGTGCGGAAGCTGAAGATCCCCTCCACCGTGTCGGAGCTGGGGTTGACGAAGGTCTGGTCGACTTCCGTGATGGCGAAGTCTCGCTCGATCGTGACGTTGACGTCGAGGCGCTGGATCACGAGCGAGAATCTCGGCTTGCCTTTGTCCCCTGGTTTGCGAGCCCCCACCGTACCGATGCCAAACGGCGCGGGTTCAGCGGAAGGATCGGCAGTACCCAAGCCTCCCGTCCAGTCTTCCCAAGCCACCACGGCCTTGCGCGTTGCTTCACCGCTACCAGTGAACGTCAGCTGCTCACCGGAGGTTGCTCGCTGCGCGTCTCCCACCCGGGCAGTGCCGCGCAGAACGTACACGTCGGTTTGAGCGTCACCGACTTCGATGCTGGCACGCGCTTCCGCCAGTTCCACGCTCCCTTTGGGCGTCTGAATCAGTACGGCTTCCGCAGCTTGTGTGTCGACGAAGGCGCGCCCTTGCGACAGCTCCATGGCGCTGTCCTTCACCGTCAACAGCGCGGGACCTGACAGCAACCACGTTGCGCCGCCGTCTCGTCGGAGCCATGCCAGGCCGCCCGCGGGAACCTCGACGCGAGCACCACTGGACAGCCGTTCCCGCGGATAAGGGGTACGCGCCGATTCATCGGGTGGATCGACGGTGATCATGCCCTTGACGGAACGTAGCTCCGCAACCGTCAGTGCCAATACCTCGGCTTGTTCGCCCGTGGGCCGCTTGCAGCCCACACACGTGCAGCTCACCCATAGGGCGAGCAAGAACGTCCAACGTGCCCGACATGTCATCGGCAACCCTCTCTCCTCGATTTGAGGACTGAAATACTCCAAGCACGGAGGCTCCACAAGGAGAGCCCCGGCCCGACGGTGATACTTACACTCGCGTACTTCCTCATGGCGTGTGTTCGAAAGTCACGACTTGCGGCTCCTCGGGTGCGTTCATCGAATTCACGTGTCGCACACGGATCAGGCGCCCAGTTCGAGAGAAAGCGAATCGTCCGAGAAGTTCCCGACATGGGCCCAGGAACGACGTAGGCGCTGGAAGCCTTACACCCCAGCGCGGAATTCGAAGAGTGGGCCGGGGCGCCAGACTGCCTTCGATTGAGCCAAGCGACGGATTGGAAAATCCAAGATCAAGCCGCGGACTGGTGTCCGTCGTCAAGTGGCTCATGCCGCTCGAATTCAGCGATGACCTGCGCACCCAAGAGGAGGATCAATGAACCGATCTCGAAGCTGAGTAGCGCGACGACGGTGCCTGCCAAGGAGCCGTAGACGACGTTAACCAGGGACAAGGTCGAAAAGTACCAAACCAGAATGTGGCGCGTGATTTCCCACAAGATACCCGCCGTGACTCCCCCGACCAGGGCGTGCCGCAACGCCATGCGTCCGACCGGCATCACGAGATAGAACGCGGTCAGCATCATCACGAGGCCCACGACGCCCAACACGTAGAGTACGAAGGCAGAGGCGCCGTCGAGAGACCAGAGTACTCCGAACAGCTCGATGTTGCGGCCCTCGAGCTGCTCGAAAGCACCGGCAATGAAGGTCACGAGTAGAATGCCCAAGCCGAGCAGTGCAATGAACACGTAGGGCAAGAACATCGAGACTAGGAAGGAACGGTCTTTCTTGGGGCGATGGTGAAAAATGACGCACATGGCGCGTTCCAGGACGCCAAACGCGATGGAACTGAAGAACAGCAGCACGAGCACGACCAGGCCGCTGACGACCTCGCTGTGCGCGAGCAGCGCCTGTACTTGGTCGAGCAACTCAGCGGAGTAGCCCGGCACGACGAGCGCCAAATCTGCGCGCAAGGTCGCCATCAGCTTCTGCTCATCGACGAACCACGAGAGCGACAGCAGCACCAAGGCGAACAGGGGAATGATCGACAAGAGGCTGTTGTAGGCGACCGCGCCGGCCAGCAGCAGACCCTGATTTTCCTTGAACCCCCAAAGGACGTTGCGCACGAACCTCCCTGGGCTCCTCACGATGTCGACGACGCGGCGCACGCAGATGGCTTTAGTATGAAGGTCGTGGCAGGACAAGGTGCGAACACCCCGGCGTGCTGAATGGCGCCTCAGCAACTTCGGATGGGACGCCACGTTGCAACGGCCCCAGTCGCTCACCCGCACCACGTAGTCGGCGGCCAGGCCGGCTGTGAACGTCACTACGTCGTCGGGGAAGTCGGGTTGCTTTGCCCTCGCCAACCTGTCAGATTGCCGCCGCCGTGCTGCGACTGGACAACATCTCACAACAATACGGACAGCAAATTCTCTTCATGGACGCTTCGATGAGCGTCTTTCGCAGCGAGCGTGTCGGGCTCGTCGGACCCAACGGGTCGGGCAAGTCGACGATATTTCGTATGCTGGCGGGCCAAGAGGAGGCAGATGGCGGACGAGTGGTCGTCGACAAGGATGTGGTCATCGGCTACTTCGACCAGAACGTCGGCGAGATGAGCGGTCGCAGCGTCTTGGAGGAGACGATGGCCGGCGCTGGTGAAGTCGCCGAGTTGGGAGCGAAGCTCCACCAGCTCGAGCATGCGATGAGCGATCCCGCGTACGCGGACGAGTTGTCTGACATCATCGAGCAGTTCGGAGAAGTGCAGGCGCGCTTCGACGAATTGGGCGGCTATGCTCTGGAAGCCCGTGCCCGCGAGATATTGGCGGGCCTGAGCTTCCGTCCCGAGCTCGTCGACGGCGACGTGGGGCAACTCTCTGGGGGGTGGAAGATGCGTGTGGCTTTGGCCCGCATTCTGTTGCTGAAGCCCGATGCGTTGCTGTTGGATGAGCCGACGAACCACCTGGACATCGAGTCGATCATCTGGCTCGAGCAGTTTCTCAAGGGCTTCGAGGGGGGGCTCGTCATCACGTCTCACGACCGAGAGTTCCTCAACCGGGTCGTGACGAAGATCGTGGAGATCGACGGGGGAGAGCTCAACACTTTCGCGGGGAACTACGACTTCTATGAGGAGCAGCGCGCTCTGCTCGACTCCCAGGAAGAGGCGCAGTTCGCACGACAACAGGCGATGCTCAAGAAGGAAGAGGACTTCATCGCTCGCTTCAAGGCGCGCGCCAGCCACGCGGCGCAAGTGCAGTCCCGGGTCAAGAAGCTCGAGAAGATCGACCGAGTGCTCCCGCCGAAGCGGCGCAAGCTGGTGGAATTCAATTTTGCTCCAGCACCGCGCTCGGGCGACGACGTGGTGAAGTTGGAGCATGTCTCCAAACGCTACGGCGAACACGTCATCTATCAGGATCTCGACCTGCTCGTGCGCCGAGGCGAAAGATTGTGCGTGATGGGAGTAAACGGTGCTGGCAAATCGACGTTGCTGAAGTTGGTTGGAGGGCAAGCAGAGCCAGACGCCGGAGAGGTCACCCTCGGTGCCGGTGTCAAGCTCGGCTACTTCGCGCAACACACCATGGAACTTCTCGATCCCAATCGCACCGTCTTCGAGAGCCTTCAGACAAGATTCGCAACCGCCAACACGGGTACTCTTCGCACCCTGGCCGGAGCCTTCGGCTTTTCGGGGGACGAGGCCGACAAGCCTTGCTCGGTACTCTCTGGAGGGGAGAAGGCGCGGGTCGTGCTGGCGCTCTTGCTGTTCGATCCACCGAACCTGCTGGTGCTCGACGAACCGACCAATCACCTCGATCTGGACACCAAGATGATGCTGATGCGCGCGCTGGAGAAGTACGAGGGCACGCTGATCTACGTATCGCACGACCGGCGCTTCTTGGCGGGTCTGTCGAACCGAGTGTTGGAGCTGTCTCCGCAAGGAGTGCACGTCTACGAGGGGAGTTACGAGGAGTACGTCATGCAAACCGGGCACGAGGCGCCCGGTTTGCATTGAGCTGTGGCGCAAACGTGTGTGTTCTGGGTGGTTCTCTCTCTCAGGCGTACCCGATGCGGACCGAACCCAGGCACGTTTTCATCCCAGCGGACGATTTGGCAGAATCTGGGGCAAGCTCTCTCGGATTCCGTCGCCCCTGCGAATCCAACAACGCCGTTGGGTGGGCTGTGTCGCGCTTGTTAACGTCTCTCGGCGGAGGTCGCTCGATGTTTCTGTTCGTGCCCCCGCCGTGTGTTAGATTCCGCGCATGATCGTGTCCTTCGAAGCGAGTGCCAAGTTGGGTTTCGTCAGAGCGCTTGGCGTCGCGCTGCTGGTGGTCCCTCTCTCGAGCTGCGGCAACGGCGATGCGACCAAGCCCGCGTCTGGTAGTGATGGCACTTCGGCGGGCGCGCCCGAAACGGGAGGGCAGCCTGCAGAGCCGGGGGCTGCCGGATCGATGTCGCCGGCGGGAGACACGCCTGCGGGTGCGGCAGCTGGCGGCGGGAGTGAGGGGCAGGTTCCTGGAGGAGTCAGCTCGATGGATATCACGCCGTCGCAGCCCGAAGCCTCTGGTTCACCGGGGAACACCCCCAGCCCCAGTACGGGGTCTGGCGCGACGGCCCCTGTCGGCGACGGCGAGCCCGCCCCCGCGCAGCCGACCGTCGATGATGCAGTGATCCCCGTCGGGACGCCAGCGGGTGAGCCCGTTGATCGTCTGGCGGCTTGCACCGGTGGTCCGTTCGCGGAGCCGTTGCTCGACGCCGCCGCGCTCACCTCAGTAGAAGGCTCGGAGGGCACCGGTCAAGGTGGCCGCACGGTCTCCATCGCAGAGGGACCGGTGTGGGTCGCGGGTGCGGTCTACTTCTCGTTGTTTTCGACGGAAGAGGGCTTCCCATCGACGATCAAACGCTACGTTCTCGGCGGCACGGTGGAGGACTTCATCGTCGACTCCGGCAGCAACGGGCTGGCGATTGACGTCGATGGTCACCTACTGGCCGCAACTCACGACCTGCAGGCTTTGTCGAAGTATGACCTGCTGACTCGTGAGCGCAGCATCGTGGTTGGCGACTACATGGGGCAGCTATTCAATTCGCCGAACGACGTTGCCGTGCATAGCAACGGCACTATCTACTTCACCGATCCGAACTTCCAGAACGGTGGCCGCGAGTCCGTCGAGGAGACGTATCTCTACGTCGTGCAAGACGGTGTGGCGACGGCGGTGCTGACGCCCTTCGAAGTGCCCGAAGTCGTCGGACCCATCGGGACGGGCGGTGCACCCAACGGTACGGGCGGCGCCACTGCCGAAGTGGGTGGTGGCGGCGGCATGGGTGTCGCCGATGGCAGCGGCGGCATGCCCGAAGGTATCGGCGGTGGGGTCAGCGCTGCGGGGATCGGCGGGGCAAGTGGTAGTGCTGGCGGAGCTGGCGGCAGCGCCGACGGCGCAGGGGGTAACGGTCCGGGCGGTCGCGGTGGATTTCCTGGTGGTGGCTCCTTTTCCCCAGAGGGAGGTCCCAACGGCGTCGTGCTCTCCCTGGACGAGACGATGCTGTATGTCTCGGGTACCGGGGCACCCATGACTCGCTATCCGGTCAATCCCGACGGCACTCTTGGAGAAGGGACCGCATTCGCCGACGACGGTGAGGGCGGCGACGGCATGACCCTCGATTGCCTGGGCAACGTGTACCTGGCGATCCGCAACGAAGTCAGGGTGTTCACTTCGGAGGGGGAATTGCTCGGTTCATTGCGTACACCTGGGCAGGCAACGAACGTCGCCTTTGGTGGAGCAGACGGCATGACGCTCTTCATCACCACCTTCGCCAGCAACGCGCCGGGTCTGCACATGGCGGAGCTCGGCGTGCCTGGGCTGCCCTACTGACCTACTGACCCGTTCCGACTATCCCCACGATGGGCTGGGTGAAACCGGACACTCGGGCTTGATGGGCCGCCACACCGCGGGGTGATGGTGTCGATCGCGGGTGAGCGCGGTGGCACTCAGGCGGGTGGTTTGTGCTGCTTGGAGGGGAAGCTCTGCGTCGAGCCCTCGGTATACTGCCCCATTGATGGGGCCGCTCTGCTCCGATGGCCGATGACGCGGTCGACGGAATTGCTTCGGAGCCCTCTGAGATGGCGGCGTCAGGTGAGCAGGGGTCGACCTCGACGGATTCTGGAAGGAGCTCGGGTCTCTGCAGCGTTCGTGCTCCGGGGCATCGTTCGAGGGTCTCTCTCTGGGGGCTGGTGCTGCTCGGCGTTGCCGCATGTCGTCGACGACGCGCAGGTCCTTGACGCGTGAGCAGTGTAACGGCTCGGCCCGTCTGCGAGAAATCCTAGTTATCGTTGACTAACCGGTGAAGTTGGTTGGTAGTCGTTGCTGGGATGATTCCCATCTAATGGGAGAAGGTTCACATATCGACGTGCCTCGTTGGGTGGGGTGATTGCGAGGGCGTGGCGGGCTTGATAGCATCGGCGTCTCTTTTGCAGGCGTCCGACGTCAGAGGGGTACCAATGGTCGACATCAAACTGAAGCAAGGTGGTCGAGAAGTCACGTTCACGAAGGTAGGTGACTACTTCGGAGTGCGTTTGAAAGGAGGCACTCGTGCCGACGTCAGAGCGCTAGAAACGGAAGGGGATCGGACGGCTTCTGGGGTTCGGCATCTGGGCAGCACCGGTCCGGCAGGCTTCGAATTGTTTGCGCTCGCCGCACCTGAGCGGGTCGAGAGTGCCACGGACGAGCTTCGCGCGCGCTCAGGTACCGAGGCGGTCACCCACGTCTACTCCACGTCGAGTCAGTCGGGGGCGATCGTGATCCCCACCGGGCAATTGACTATCAAGTTCAAGGCAGGCGTATCACAGAAGCGTCAGCTCGAGCTGCTTCAGCAGTATGGCTTGGAAATCTTGGGTGACCTCGCGTACATGCCCGGGGCAATGCAGGTGCGCGTCAGCGGAGCTTCGCCGAAGAACCCGCTGAAGACGGCTGCTGCCCTGCAGTCTGCGAGCGAGGTCGAGCTGGCCGAACCGGAGCTCGGCTTTCGTCCTGAGCGGCAGAGTCCCGATCCGCTGCTGAGCGCTCAGTGGCACCTGAAGAACGACGGCGGCCTGACGGGTCTCGAAGAGGGGGCCGACGTGAACGCCGAGGGCGCTTGGGCGTTCACCAAGGGCACTCGCGACATCACCGTTTGTGTGATCGACGATGGTTTTGATCTGGAGCATCCCGACTTCGCTGGGGAGGGCAAGGTTGTCGCACCGCGGGACTTCGGGCAAGACGACCGTGATCCGAGCCCGACGGGCACGGACGACAGACATGGTACGGCTTGTGCTGGGGTCGCGATCGCCGAAGAGAACGGAATCGGCGTCGTTGGCTTGGCTCCTCGTTGTTCATTCATGCCCATTCGCATGTCGGGGTGGCTCACTGACGACGCGATCATCGCAATGTTTCAGCACGCGATGGACAACGGTGCGGACGTCATCAGCTGCAGTTGGTCTGCCAAGAACTGGGACTTCCCGCTGAGCAGTCGTGTCACGGCTTACTTGTCGCACGTTGCGACGCAAGGGCGCAGGGGCAAAGGCTGCGTGATCCTGTTCGCTGCAGGCAACGAAGACCGTCCACTCGATGGCACGAGGAATGGTCAGCGTTCGGTTCAGGGCTTTGCTCTGCATCCGGACGTGATTGCCGTGGCCGCTAGCAACAGCTTGAACCAGCGCTCCTATTACAGTAACTTCGGTCCGGCACTTGCAATCTGTGCCCCTTCGAGCGGCTCTCCCGGGCGTGGGATCACCACGACCGACTTGCTCGGCGGGGCCGGCTATTCAGCAGACGACTACACGTCGACTTTCGGGGGGACGTCGAGCGCAACGCCGCTGGCGGCGGGACTCGCGGCACTGGTGTTGTCGGTGAATCCCGATCTGACAGCTGCTGAAGTGAAGCAGATCATGATGGACACGGCGGTGAAGATCGATTCGCCGAACGCCGAGTACGTCGACGGGCACTCGTCGAAGCTCGGTCATGGTCGAATCAACGCGGGAGCCGCCGTGAAGCGGGCGATGGGACAGGACGCTGCGCTGGCACAAATGCTGTATCTGGAGCATCGGGTCACCAGGCCTATCCGCGATTTCAAGGAAACCCGCGACGAAATCGACTTCGCAGCTGACGTCACGATCGAGGAATTGGAGGTGACTTTGGACCTGCGGCACACCTACGTCGGCGATCTGAACGTGATTCTCACCGCGCCGGACGGCTCCGAAACCGCGCTGCACCAACGCACGGGTGGTGGCCAAGACGATCTGATCCTCACGTATCGTTCTGGCTCGTCGACAGGCCTCTTTTCGCAGTTGATTGGCAAGTCGGCGAAGGGGCGCTGGGGGCTCCGTGTCAGCGACCACGCCCCAGAAGACGAGGGAGCGCTGCACAAGTGGGGGCTCGGAGTCAGATACCACGCGTGAAGGCCGCTGAGAAATGTGGGGGCCCCTCACGTCGGAGGCAACCGGTACCGGTGTCGTCCGAGTGAGGCGGCATGCCCGATCCGATCAACCGAAACACGCCGTCTTCGCAGACTCCCTACGACCGTGACGTCAACGATGAGATGAGCTCCCAACGAACGTCTTCCGTCAGCGAGCCAGCCGCGGGCCTCGCTGACGCGGAACTCATATGTCGAGCCGAGGCTGAGTTCTCTGACGGAGCCGAGCTACCATCGGCGGCGTCGTGTCGAGCCTGAGCAGCGTGGGGTCCGATTCTCGGGGGCTGCACATCCACTTGGGAACCTCCCCTGACGCGGGTATGTTCATTCCCTGGTCCGAGCTGAAGGAGGGAACTGACGTCGGCGTCGGCGTGCTCTTGCGCCCCAAGAGCGGAGGGCCGTCTGTGATCATCTCCAAGCGCGCCTACCAGCAGCGTCCCGACGAGACGTGACGTGAAGAGCGACTCAAAGAGTCTCCGCTTGGACCAAACGATCGGCAATCTCCACCAAGCGCCAGTAGGGAGGGCGGTAGCCGTGGTCCTTCTCGAACGCTGTGGCCTCGGTCAGCAAGCGTTGGCGTTGACGCGCGTGATACGCACTGAAGTGGTGGACACGGGCGGCGGCCGTCGCGTTCATTCCTTCCGGGACTGGCCCAACTACACCGAAGGTATTCAGCAAGTAGCTCAACGCCTTGGCGAGTCGAAAGACTGGCAACGTCGCTGAGGTGTACGGAAGAGGGTTCGCTTCGGCCGCATTGTCGAGCATGGCCTCGATGACGGCATTGTCGATGTGGGCTTCGAACAACGCCGCTGGATTTCGCCACTCGGCCACCACCGTCACTGCCGGATCATACTCGAGGTCGGAAGGCGCTTGGGTTTCGAAGTGACGCACCCCGAGGCTCGCCAGCCACGCGCGCAGCGCGGGGTCCGACATCCGAGAGTGCTCCGACCAGAGTTCGACTCCCAATGGGGCGTACGCGCTCGAGGCGACCTCTGAGCAGAAGAGTTCGCTCGGGTCACTCGCGTTCATCGCGAAGTCGTAGCGGATGCGTTCGTTGCGAGCTCGCGCCCGAGCAGCGGTGGCTGCACGGTGCGGCAGCATCGGATCGGATTGCATGGCGGGAAGCGAACTCCTCGGACGGAGAACCATCACTCGCAGCTTCTTGTCAGCCAAATAGCGTTCGGCGGTGGAGACTTCGACCCCCGACTCGATGTGTGCCTCGATGACGGAGAGATCTCCGCCTTCGATGTGCACCAAGGCCACGTGAGAGAAGTTGCCAGGGAAGTCGTTTCCGCGAGCGATCAACGCGGAGGTCGGCGCGCCGCCTCGCGACAACAACAAGTCCCCACTGTGCAGGGTGACGCCTTGCACTTCGGCGGAGGGCGTCTGCGATGCCTCGGCGCTGCCATGTTGAATCGGGGCAGTGACATCCTTCGGCGCTTGCAGCTGGGCCTCTTCCAGGACCGCACGAGAACCGTAGAGCAGTTGGTACAACGTCGCTCGTCGCTGGTCGCTCGGCTCCGTGGTGCTGAGTTGCTTGACGCGTGCTCTCAAACGGGCCTGCAACGGAGAGAACCAACTGAGGTTGCCCGGGCAAGCGGCGAGCTGAGGACCCAGTTCGAACACGCTCTCGCGGAGTTCCACCAGCTGATCGTCGCTCGGCGCAGAGTGCTGCAGACGTTCGAGGAGTTGCTCGACCCGCTCGCGACTTCGGGTCAGTTCGCCTTGGAGTTCTGCGCAGGGTCGGCTACGAGCTTCTTCGAAACGCTGCTCCAGTTGGCGCCAGAATGCGTCGCGGTCCCACTTGAATGCGGTGCCCTCGGCTGACGGGGGTGATGCTGGAGCGGCAGCGGGGATGAGCAACAGCGCGTAGCTCACGATGGCGCCGAGCAGCACCCACGCCCACGTTGGCCACGTACTCATCGCGAGCAGGATAGCTCAACACTCACGAACTTCACGTTCCAAGGCACGAAAGCGGTGGGCGATCGCATGTGCGAGTGAGTTGTCGCTTCCCTCTGCAGCCGGGGGCGGAACTGCTCACGCCCCTCGAAGGCTCGCTCGTGGGCCTCGCGATGACTGACGCCAACGTGTGCGCTATCGAGGACAGCGGTTCGATTCGCTGCTCAACAGCCATGGGCGACGAAGCCTAGGCCATCCTCGAACTCTTCGAGCTGCTCGATGGGGGCGACCACCACGTCTGCGCGATTGACAGAGGCGGTGAGGTCGCGTGCTGGCTTCACGGTGGCGAGTTGCTGAGCGTTCCCGAGGGTTGGTAGTCGTCCGTGGCGTGTCGTTTTGTCTTCGTTCGAGGCGTGTGCGCTATTGGCGCCGCGCCACCCCAGCCCGTTCAGCTGCCGAGGAGAGCACCTCGTATGGCTGACAGCCGATGACGCGCTCGTGGCCGATCTGGAAGGTCGGGATCCCAGTGACGCCGGCCTGGCGGGCCTGGGATTGGCGCGTAGCGACGCGCTCGTGGATTGAAGGCGAGTTGGAGGCGCTCAGAGCATGGTCCGCGTCCAGTCCAGCGCTCGAGGCGATCGCGCGCAAGTCTTCGTCGTTCTCGAAGTCAGCGCCGTGACGCCAGTGGGCCTCGAAGGCCGCGTTCCTCAGTCGTGGCAGTCGGTCCGCGTCCCTCGCTACTTCGGCCAGAGCCAGCACCCTTTGAGTGTTTTGCAGTCGCGGCGGTGGCGTGAAGTCGGTCACGCCGAACCCCGCGGCGAACTGCCGAGTGCGTGCGTGCAGTTGTTCGAGGTCCACACCGGGAAACAGCTCCGTCAGTGGGCGCCCGCCTTTCGGCGTGCCCGGGTGAAGCTCGAACCCGCACCAATCGAGCTCCAGCGCGAACTCGGAGAGCAGACGTGGAACCGTGCTCTGCTCGGCGATGAAGCAAAACGGGCAGACGAAGTCGGTGTACAAATGCAGAGTCTGCATGGCACACCGTAGCACGCCAAGACGGAGCGCGTCAGCCGTCCGCTCAGCGCATGTTTCTGATTACAGCGTCCTGCGTCTGCTTCAGACTGCGCAGTACCCTGCTGAGGAGCTGCGTCGAGGTTCGCTGCTTGGCCATCAATTGCTGAAGCTGCAGCAAGTACAGCTCCGCGGAGTTTTGCAGTTCGGCGTCCCGCTTCGATAGCCTGTCGATGGCCTGGTCCATCGATTGGGCTCCTCGAATCGTCGTGACCTTGGTCTGGAGGACTTGGCCTGTCGCTGCTGCGGACACAGCGCCCGCCTGCTCTGGTTCTTCGATGGTAACCGTCTTGCCTGCGGCCACTTGTGCGCGCTTTCTCTTCGCTGCCTCTTTCAGCTCAGCCATGCGTTGCTGCTGGGCTTTGATGAGTGCCGCCTGCTGTGCCTTGAGACTGCTCTCGGCATCGAGTCGCGCGAGGACCTGGCGTGCCAGCTCGCCGTGCAGGGCCTGCACTTGCTCTTGCCGCTCCTGCTTCGAAAGCCGGGTATCCTTGGCGACTGCCTCTGCCATCGCACGGATCTCCTCGCGCGTTTCTTTGTCGGCCCCCTTTTGGAGTCGCTCCGAGAGCTCCTCGAGCTTCTTGGCCTGGGCTGCGCGAACTTGTTGAGCCAGCTGACGGCTCGACTTGACCATCTCGACGAGTTGTCGAGTGTCAGTGGACGCGGCGCGTGCGCTCTTGTCGGGCTGACTGGCATTCTGGCGTGCTTCGTCGGCCGCCTGCCGCTTCTCTTTTTGGCTTCTCGCTGGCGCCCGGCCCTTCCGAGCTTCGGCTGGGGGGGTTGGCCGCCTCCCATGGTCTGCCTTCTTGGCCTGCGCGCGCCGCCGTCGTTCGGTGGCTGGCTTGCGCTCGGGAGGCTGATTTTCCGCGCTCGCGCTCGTTCGCGGCTTGTGTGCCGTCTCGCCGAGCGCGTTGCCGATCGGCAAACAACACACGCTGACGCCGCTCAGCCACATCAGACAGGAGAGGCGGCGAAGAGGACGGGGGACTCGACTGAAGCGGGAGTCTTTCATAGCGACCAACACATACTACGACATACCGGGGTTCCTTCCCTGAACGAACGAGAACTTCGAACGACAGGTGCACCACCGGTCGGCACACTGCAGCATTCAGCTTACGACGCAACAGCCGCGAGATGCCTACGCTGGTACCAGTCGGCCATACTGAGGACGTTCAGCACGAGCAGGAGCGTCCGCTCGCGTTGCGCATTCAGTCCCACCATCCCCCGCTCATCAATCCATTTCACCATCCAGTGCACATGGCCCTTGGACTTCGCTATCCGAACCATGCGCTAGCCGCCAAACGTCTTCGTCGGAACAGGGCGAGAGCTGCGCCAGTTCCCAACAGCAGCGACGGCCAGGCGGGTTTGCGTTCCTTCGGTCGAGTCGTCAGTGCGCAGCCCTCACTTCCGCCACTTGCGGGCTGCTTGCTGCCAGCAGGTGGCGGCACCACCGAGCCACTTGGCGCTGCCTCTGGAGCAACGTCGTCGCCAGATGAAGTCGTACTTTCCGGCGTCGTCGGAGCGTCGACTGCTGGCTCGCCCGTGTCGTCGTTGTCGGGTGATGGTTCAGTCACGGCGGGAGTGGTCGCTTCGGCGGGCGCTTGCTCACCGGGTTCGGCTGTCGCGTCCGGCATGACGCACTCGTTGTCGATGGTGCGGTCACAGTCGTCATCGGCACCGTTGCATATCTCCGGCATGCCCGGGTTGATGCTGGGGTCGGAGTCGTCGCAATCGCTGGAGTTGTCGGCGTAGCCTGCCAGGGGTGGACAATCCAGGATCGGTGCGCTGCCGAACGCCCCATAGCCATCACCGTCGCCGTCGGGGTAGAGCAGCGTGGTGCTCATTCCTTCATCGGCAACACCATCGCAGTTGTCGTCGATGGCGTTGCACGACTCGTTGGCGTCGGGGTTGCGCAGCGGATCGTCATCGGCGCAGTCCAAACCGTTGGGGACTCGGTTGTCTACGGGTTCACAACTGGCTATGGGCCAACTCCCCTGGTCACCATAGCCGTCCTCGTCGGCGTCGAGGTAGTACTCTTGGGCTTCGCAACCGTGCGCAACCCAAGTCTCGAGCAGTGCAGCCGAGTCGTCGCGGGGCATCAGGTTATCGTTGGCAGCGACCGTCGACACCTCGATCGTCGTGACGCCAACGTCTTCCGGCGCAATGAACGAGAACTCCCACGTAGCCACTCCATCGACGAACGCTTTCGGCATCACGTGCGTGATGACCCCGCCGGTTTCTTCGTAGCGCTGGGTGGCTTCGTCGCCGATGACGAGCTCCCCGACGTTCGCCTTGGCCAAGAAGCCCGACACCGCTGCGTCGGAGCTGATCGTGAGAACGAAGTTGGCGGTGCCACCCGGTTCCACTCGTTGCTCGTCGACCGTCATCGCTGCGTTCACCGGTTCGTTTCCCTCGTGGCACCCGTTGCAGGTCTCGACGTCAGTCCCGGTTGCTCTCGCAGGGGCTGAGGCGGCAATGCTGATCGCCAAAGCGTAAACTGACAGCGACGAGGCGACGCGAGCGTGTTTGTGCATTCTCGTTTTCAAAACGCGGGGGTTTGGGAGACTATCACAGGCCCGCGCGCTCACGAGCGAGTTCCAATGGGAGCACGCCCTGCCGGTCAGGAGGGTGTTTCACGCGTCCTCTAGTGCGTTGCGTTTTGTTGCACTCTCTCCAGGAGACTCGTCGGGGCGCTCCGCATTTCGCTCCTGCGTGTCTGCGAGGGCGACGAAGCTGTCACAAAAGCGTGTTCATGACGAGCTGTTGCGCCGCTTCCTGGAGGCGCCGAACAGGGCCAATCGAGTTGGCGCGCGACTTGCAAACTCTGGTGCTGAGACAGACCCAAGCCAACGAGGGCCCAATGACTGCGAGAGCGTTAACTCCAACCATGGTATTTGCCGCCAAGTTGAGCGGTGCTGCGGCGCTGGCCGTCGCGACCGTTGCGGCGGCTACGATCATCAGCTGGAAGGCTGCTGAACGCGACCGCATCGAAATTGGAACCCCTGAGATGAGCACCGATGACGACCCGCTGTTCAGCGCAGCCAACTACACGTTGGACTTGCTCCCGGACGACGCCGACTCGGAGCTCGTCGCCTACGGTAAGAAGCTCGTCGAGGAAACCTACAACCACATCGGGCCGGCCGCAGAAGACGAAGCGATGCGCTTCGCCGGCAACGAGCTGGCTTGCAAGAACTGCCATCTCGACGCCGGGCTCAAGAAGTTCGCCGCACCCTACGTCGGGGTCACCAAGCGCTTTCCGAACTTCAGGAACCGCGAGAATCGAGTCGGGAGCATTGAACAGCGTATCAACGGCTGCATGGAGCGCAGCATGAACGGGCGCCCGATCCCCGAAGACAGCCGAGAAATGAAGGCTTTCGTCGCCTACATGAATTGGCTCGGTCATCGCACTGACGCCTCAGGCAAGGTCGAAGAAAAGGGCTTCGTGGCCATCGAATACCCCGATCGAGCGGCGGACCTCGAACGCGGCAAGCAAGTGTACTTCAAGGGCTGCGCCACGTGCCACGGTACGGAAGGACTGGGTCAGAAGTTGCCGTCAGGTCACGGCTACCAGTTCCCCCCGCTGGCGGGCGACGACAGCTACAACACGGGTGCTGGCATGCATCGGGTGCTCACTGCGATGGCGTTCATCAAGGGCAACATGCCGCTCGGAGCCACCTCTGCGCATCCGCTTCTGCGCGATGGCGACGCGTACGACGTGGCCGGCTTCATCAACAGCCTGCCGCGTCCAGAGAAGGCGAACACGAAACAAGACTTCCCGGATCGAAAGCTCAAACCCATGTCGACGCCCTATCCTCCCTACGCCGACGACTTCCCGCAAGAACAGCACAAGTATGGGCCGTTTCAGCCGATCTACGAGTTCTACGAAGAGAAGCACGGCCTGAAGAAAAAGAAGTGAGTGAAGCGATGAAAGCCGTGGTTTCGAGTGTGACCCTCTTCGTCTTGGTGTTGAGCTCAGCTGCAAAGGCGGAGGGGCCTCACCCGTTTCGTGATGGGGAGTTCAGCGGAGGCGCCCGCACCTACTTCATGGCGACCCAGAACCGGGAAACGTTGCAGGATTGGTACTCTTTGGCCGTGGGCGGGCGTCTCGGGTACCACACGGCGCCATTGGCTGGCTTCGGCGCGGGCGTGAAGGCCTACGCTGCGCGGGCGTTGTTTGGCAACAGTGACGTGATCGACACCACAACCGGCCGCCCCAGCCGCTACGAGTTGGGGCTGTACGACGTCGAGAACCCGCGCAGTCGGGAGGTCGCCCTGGTGGGCGAAGCCTACGTGGACTTTCGCAGCGAGGAGCATCTGCTCTGGTTCGGGCGACACGAGCTGGCGACCCCGCTCTTCAATCCCCAAGACGGGCGCATGATCCCGACCTTGGCGCAGGGCGTCTGGTACTCGGGCAACGTCGCTTCAGTACTCGGATTGCAAGCGGGATACTTGTCGCACGTCGCGCCGCGCGGTGCCGCTGGCTTTCGCAGAGTAGCAGACTCGTTCGGAATGTACCCCGTCGGCAGAAACGTCGACGGCACGCCATCGGGCTACGCCGGCAACGTCGAGTCCAACGGCTTGTTCGTCGCTTCGGCAAGTTACGGCGGCGAATCGTTCAAGTTGAACGTCTGGGACTTCTTCAACGAAAACGTCTTCAACGCGATCTACAGCGATGCGTACCTGGAGCCCCATTTCGCGGATCTGGCGTGGCGCTTCGGCGTGCAGCACATCCTGGAGCACAAGCTGCATGACGGTGGCAACCCCGACCAGAGCCTTGCCTACTTCCAAGATGAGCGAGCGCAAGCTTTCGGCGCGCAGGTGCGTGCAGAAACGCAGTCCAAGTGGAGCTTGAGTGCGAACTACGACCGCATCACCTCCGAAGGGCGCTTTGTCTTTCCTCGCGAGTGGGGAAAAGAGCCGCTATTCGTATTTCAGAAGCGCGAGCGCAGCGAAGGTTCAGGGGACCTGCACGCGTGGCTGCTCCAGTTGGGCAAGGTTTGGAACTTCGAGCAACGCGGCAAGCTGCGTTCCTTGCTCGGCTACGGTCATTACCACCGACCCGAGCCGACGGAGCCGGACCTGAACAAGTACGCTTTGCCGTCCCTATTTCAAGCGAACTTGGATACTTTCTACCACTTCGGGGGCGAGCTGTCGGGCTTGGTCGCAGAGCTTCTCGTCGTCTACAAAGGAGAGCTCGGCAGCGTGGCCCAGGACAACCCGAACTTCTTGTTGAACAAGGTGGACATGCTCAACTGGAACTTCGTCGTCAACTACGAGTTCTGACTAGGAAGCTCATCCACAGCTGAGATTGGGCAGGCACTCCTGGCCGTCCGGGCACTCTTCGTTGGACGAGCAGGTGATCAAGCCTTCCACCTCCACATCGATCACCAGTTCGGACGTCACGGAGAATTGTACGCAGCCAGGCTCTGCTGTGGTCGAGTCGGCAACTTGACGCTTGAGGCTGAGCGACGGGAAGCCAGATAGGCCCTGCGCCATCAATTCCGTGACGAGCTCAGCCGGGATGTCGTGGCTGCCGTCATCGTCGGTGATGCATTCGATGCGCGCAGAGGATACGCCGTGATTGTCCAGATTGAGACCGAGGATCATGCGTGCCGGCGCGGAGGAGGTGGGCGCCTCCCAGTTCACGGAAACGGGTTGTTCATCTGCGACCTGGGGGGTGTCCAGCGACACCGCGAGCGGTTCAATCCCGATGCTGTGCAGAGTGAACGCGGCGTACTCGTCCCCTGAGGCCATCAGGGTGATGCTGGCTTCCGGCTCGAGACCAGGATGGGGCAACATCGGATTGGCGGGGTTGGAGTAGGTGTTGCGTCCGGACTTCGACAGGGTCATCGGGATGGCCAACCCCTCGATGGTGACGTCGCCGACGGAGTGGGCCGTGGGGTACGGCAAGCAACCGTCAGGGCCGCACGTCTCCGTCCCGGCGCACGTGGGATCGCAAGAATAGATCGGGCTCGTGAGCAAACGACAATCGCCTGCTTCACTTTGGACCACGGGGACCTGAACAGGAACGATTCCGTCCTGCACATTGCCGGTGATGCTCGTGAACTGCGCGGCATCGCCGTACTCGGGAGCGACGTCGATGCGGAATTCGCCGACTTTGACGTCAGCTGAGCACACGGAATAGGCAAAGTCCTCCGCTGCCGGGGGGTCCACTTCCACCGGTTCGTCAACTCCAGGCTCATCGTCGGTTTCTGGTACCGAATCGGTCGTTTCGGGCCCCGACGTCTCCGGAATGCTCGGATCAGTGCCTTCTGTTGCTTCGCCTTCTATTGCCGCCGGCTCGTTCTGTTGCGCGCCTTCCGACATGGGGCCTTCGGTGGCATCGGAATCGTCTTCTTCATTGCCGCCGGAGCTGCACGCAGCTACAAAAACGACCAATCCCACGGCAAATCGCCGATGGCGGGGCCAGTCGGCCCCGATGGGAGCTGCGCTTTGCTTGTGGCTTTCAGATCTATCTGAGTTGGTCATCGTTGGGTCCAGAGTCTCGCCGCGCTGTATTCTCACTGTGAATCTGACAGAGCAAAATCCAAGTCGGGCCAGTGACCGATATCGACACGCGGTTCTGTAACGGACCTGGGCGTTTTTCTGTCATCGGATCGTCACCGCGGTTACGGGAAGTAGGCTCGAACCTGGGCTGCGCTCCCCGAGGTCCACACGAATCGTTGGAAACTGAAAACATGCATTCATACTTCAGTCGCTCGTCTTTGGTACTGGGATCTGTCCTCGCTTGCCTGGCTTCGACATCCTGCAGCTCCGACGGGGATGCCGCAGACGAAACGTCGAATGAAGGGCTCGCTAGCGGGCAGCCCAGCGCCTCGAGCGCGGACTCCGGGAACCTCACACCGGGCGGCAGTTCGTCGACGGCGGCCGCCCCGACGGGCGGCACTCCGGGGACACCAGCGGCAGCACCGAATACCTCACCGTCCATGCCCGAGGTTTCTCCTGCCGCGACGATGATGTCTCCTGACTCGGCATCGACCGAAGAGCCCACGATGGAGCCGGCGCAGCCAGAACCAGAGCCTGCAGATGACGAGGGTGATGGCAGTGCGGGAGACGAGACAGGCGCTGGGGGCTCCCCTGAGATGGACGCCGAGGAGCCGTCCTCCAGCGGCGGTCAAACGAGTGACGAAGAAGTGATGCCGCCGGACGAAGGCGAGGAGGAGGAGGAGCCCGAGCCTGCAGGTGACGGCACGGACGAGATGCCCTGGTTCAGCTTCTTCACCACCAGCATGGAGGGCTTGCTCAGTCTCGCTCCGGATCCCGTCAATGGTTTCGGTGGGGACTTGGGAGGTCTGGAAGGCGCGGACGAGATTTGCACGACGCTCGCTCGTCGCGCCAATCCGACGGACACCAAGACCTGGGTCGCGTTCCTCAGCACCGCTGGGTACGACGGGGGCGAAGCGGTTGACGCCATCGACCGCATCGGGTCGGGGCCTTGGTATGACTACAATCAACGTCTGCTGGCCGA
The DNA here is from genome assembly GCA_050301735.1 of Polyangiaceae bacterium. Taxonomy (GTDB): domain Bacteria; phylum Myxococcota_A; class Polyangia; order Polyangiales; family Polyangiaceae; genus SZUA-265. The sequence goes on from JBNKZR010000028.1 coordinate 22,282, forward strand.
GAACGTCGAAGGTCTGCTGACCGGGGATGGTCGCCCCAATGGCGACCCACAGTTGGTCGAGATGTTCACGGACGAGTACGGCGAACCTATCCAACCCAACTCCTCCGTCGACAATCACGACATGTTGACGGGCTCCAACTCGGAGGGACGTCTCTTCAGCGACGAGGTCGGCACCTGCCACGACTGGACGGACAACACCGTGCAAGACATGAGCGGCAATGGCGTGCCCGTTGGTCATGCGTGGCCGCGTTCTGCCACCAATGGTCGCGATTGGATCCAAGAGCACACGGTCAACGGATGTGAGCCGGGCATAGCCATCGAGCAAGGCGGCGGGGCACCACGCGGCGACTACACGGTCGGCGCCGGCGGTGGTTATGGTGGGTTCTACTGTTTTGCTCTAGGCGCGGTAGCCCCCTGACCCTGAAGTCACATTTGCTCGCTAGTGAACGGTACTCAGCGTGATGTTCCTCAAACCATGTCGATTGCTCGCACCGGTGTCTTTCGTCGTCCTTGCGGCGCTGACGTCCGCCTGCAGCAGTGACGAGCCGAAGGACGCTCGACAGACGCCCGACGCAAGCGAAGCGGAGCCAGATTCAGGCACGTCCCCGGAGACTCCCGAGCCCCAGGAGGTCGACGCTTCCAAGTTGGATGCCTCGCAGCAGTGGTCTTGCACGGCCGAAGGCGACGAGACACCCGACTTCTTGCCGGAAGTGGGCTGTCGAGACGACTTCGACAAGCTCGCCTCCCGTCCCATCGATGCCAGCATTCCGGGCGCGCGTTCCGTCAAGACATCCATCGATCGCGATGCGGACATGGAGCTGTCGTTCCAGAACAGCGTCAAGTATCCGATCCACTGGGATTTCGTGTCCGAGAACCGCTCCGTCGGTCAGGGGTTGCCCCGTGTGCCCGCGCTCGGCGAATTCAACCTCACCGAGTACTACTCGCCGTCACGTCGCTTCATCCTCGGGGCGTTATCCCACTACGAGGGGCCTGATGCATGGGTATATGAAATCGCGCCCTACGACACCGCCGACGTCACCATGATTGAAGACGCCTTCCGGCTCGTGGCGCAGCGCTCCTACGTCGGCGAGAAGCTCGCGTTTCACCCGACGTCGCTTGCCCTCGAAGCCCTGGCTGAGGAACTTCCACAAGACATTTCCGTCATCACCACGGACGACTTGTTCGAGGGCATCGACTATCAGCCCCTCAATCCCGCAGACAGCATCGGCAAATTGCGTTTCGTCAACGCGAGCGAACTCGATACGGCGTTCGTCGGCTTCCGCGACATCGTCGTGCTCGACCGAGTTCCCAACGACATTTCCGTTACCCAGGGCATCATCACGGCGGAGTTCCAAACGCCGCTTTCGCACATCAACGTGCTGTCCCAGAATCGCGGCACGCCCAACATGGCGCTGCGCGGTGCGACCGAGGACGAGCAGTTGCGGGCGTTGGAAGGCAAGTGGGTGCGCCTGACGGTGGAGCTAGCCGAGTATCAGATTGAGGAAGTGAGCAAGGCGGAGGCCGACGAATGGTGGGAGGCACATAGGCCCGATGTTGTTCAGGTGCCCGGGGTGGATTTGAGCCACGATACGCTCACCGATTGCGAGCTCATGATCGATCCCGAGGCGGAGGATCTGCTCGCTGAGTTCAAAGCCGCGACGCGAGCGTTCGGCGGCAAAGCCGCGAATTACTCGGGGCTGACGCACATCGAAGGACTGCCGGTGCCCAAGGCCTTCGGGATTCCGGTCTACTTTTACATGCAGTTCATGGAAGAGAACGGCTTCGACGTGCAGGTACAGGACCTGTTGGATGACCCGGACTTCCAGGATGACCCTGCCGTGCGCGACGCCGAGTTGGCTCAGCTTCGTGATGACATGATGCAGGCTCCGGTCAATGCGGACTTCGAAGCGGCGCTGATCGAGAAGCTCGAAACAGACTTTCCGGCTACTCGAATGCGCTTTCGTTCCAGCACCAATGCCGAGGACCTCGACGGGTTCACGGGTGCCGGCTTGTACACCTCGAAGAGTGGTGAGCTGGACGATCCCGCCGACCCACCCCTCGATGCGATTCGCGAGGTGTGGTCCAGTGTGTGGTATTTCCGCGCCTTCGAGGAGCGGAGTTATCGCAGCATCGATCATCTCGCCGTCGGGATGGCGCTCCTCGTGCACCATTCTTTTCCAGACGAGGAAGCGAACGGCGTTGCGCTGACGGCCAATCCTTTCGACAAGACAGGTTCTACCCCGGCGTTCTACATCAACGTGCAGTTGGGCGAAGCATCTGTCGTACAGCCCGATCCGGGCATCACGACGGACGAGTTGCTCTATTACTACGACCTACCTGGGCAACCCGTCCAGTATCAGAGCAATTCCAATCTGGTGCCCACCGGCCAGCACGTGTTGTCGGATTCTCAAATCCAGTCGCTTGGTGCTGCGCTCGCCAGTATTCGCGCGTTCTTTGCACCAGCCTACCAACAGAGCCCGTGGTGGGCTATGGACGTGGAGTTCAAGTTCGATGGTGAACCCGGCGAGACCCCGTTGCTATTCGTCAAGCAAGCTCGTCCGTTCGGCAACCGCTGATTCGGGGGCGCGAGTGCGGCGTCGTGTCAGCGCTGCTGCGTTCGTCGGATGTGCTTGCGTTGGGTTGACACTTGGGTTCGGTTGCGAACCTTCGGCACCGCTGAGGCAGCTAGACGATGAGGCGCCGAACTCCGGCGGCGCGGTGCCGAGTCAGCCAACGACGAACCGTCTGCCGTCTTCGTTTTCGCCGGCGTTGGGCGACGTGGAACGTCCGTTGCTCGCGCCTTGTTTCGATTGCCCTCCACGCGAGGTCGCGACGGAGCCCGCCGTCTCGCCCTCGGCAGGCACCGCACCCGCCTCGGTCGTAGCCGAGCCAGAGAGTTCGGACGTTGCCGGAGCCGTCGAGGTCGCCGCCGTTCAGGTTCCCGAGGGACTGCAGACGGTGATCCTCATCAGCGTGGACGGATTGGCGTCGCGGTTCCTCGAGGATCTACTGCGGTTGGGGCGTCTTCCGGCGTTTGCTCGCTTGGAGGCTGAGGGGTCGTTCACCCACAACGCGAGGACGGAGGCACGCATCTCCGTGACGATCCCGAATCACGTCAGCATGGTGACCGGGCGGCCCGCTGTCGCGGCACCCGAGCTGCCGAGCGACGCGCACCACGGCGTCGAGTACAACTACGACCCGGGGGGCGAGGTGACCATTCACGACTCGAACCCGAATCTCGGCTACGCCGCGAGCGTATTCGACGAAGTGCACGACCGCGGAGGCTATACCGCGTTGTACGCAGGCAAGAGTAAGTTTGACTTGCTGCGCAGGAGCTATTCCGCACCTTACAGTCGTCCCGACGTCATTGGTGAAGACGACGGACCTGACAAGGTCGACGATTTCGGCGTCGCCTACGACGTCGAGGAGTTGGTACCCGCGTTCTTGGAAGCGGTCGCCGAGGGCGTACTGTCGCGACCTGGAGGTAAGAACTTCGCGATGCTCCACTACGCGAACACGGACGTCGCGGGACATTCGCTCGGCTGGGGAAGCCCCGAGTATTTGGAAGCAGTCTTGCTTGCCGACGAAGTCATCGGTCAAGTGCTCAGCTTCATCACCAGCACGCCGCAATTGAAGAATACCGCAGTCATCGTGACGGCCGATCACGGGGGTATCGACTTCGGTCACTACGATGCTACCGATACCAACATCAATCGCATACCGTTCATCCTCTGGGGGCTTGGGGTGCCCGCGGGCGCCAATCTGTATGCGCTTTGCGGCTCCAACCGACGTGATCCGGGGGATACTGCACCGTTGGAATTGCCGCCGCCCGGGCCGGTGCGCAACGGCGACGCCGCCAATCTCGCGTTGGCTCTGCTCGGTATCGAGCAAATCGAAGGGGCGATGCATCGGGACATGTTTCAGTCGGTCCGAGCCATCGTCTGTCCACCGCACGATGCGGGAGTCGTGAACATCGGGGAACCAGCAGATGCCAGCGTGTCCGATGCCCCGACGCAAGTGGTCGAAGCTTCGCCGGCTGCGTCCGCCGACGGAGCCGCTGATGCGCCGATGCCGAGTGGAGGCGACGTCGGCAGCGTTCCCCCGGTGGACGCATCTGTGCTCCCCTAGCGCACCTCGGTGAGCGCGCAGGCGAGCAGACCCGCGCGCGCGGCGAATGGCCGCCCAACCGGACCGCGGATCCATGCTGCGCAGGGATCTAGCCACTCTATGGCATGCGTTGGTGCAGGAGCGTGGGCGACGGAGTGGCCTGCTGTGGTTGCTCCGTTGCGGATCTCTGACGGGTGACTGGGCGCGGCTGCGGCACGAGGTGTTTGAGGCTGGTTGGGCCGTGTGGGACGACGATTCCGGCGCGCCAAAGCGTCGAGGGCTCCTCCACCATGTGTCTGCGAGCCCCGGCGGTTTGTCACGCCCGCCCGAGGAACTCGACTTGGTGGAGGCCATCGAGGTGCACATTCGCTGTTCTTCCACAACCCACAGCAGAATACCTTCCGCTACTCTGGTCGTTGCGGTGCAAGCGTACGGAGTACCGGTCGTGGGAGGAGCGTGACATGCTGCTGGATATCTCCGGCAGTTTGGAGTGCCGCCGGGGGCAATTGGGGGACTGCGCCTAGAGGCCCGGTCTCGTTGGACATTGAGGAATATCGTGACTCGGTCAGCAAACCCGTACGAAGTACAATCCACGCCACTGGCAGGAACGCAGCGCGTTTTCGCGGCAACCCGCGCGCACGACGGCGCCCACGTTCTGATCAAACGCCCTCGCGGCGCATACCCGACGCCTGAAGAAGTGGCTGCGCTGCGCCATGAGCACGCGGTGCTCTCGCGCCTGAGCGGCGCGCCGGTGCCCGCCGTGCTCGAGTTCGTCGACGACGGGACGAACCTCGGCTTGGTGTTGGAGCCGGCGCCAGGGCTGTCCGTCGAAAGCATCATCGCCGAAGGGCCACCCGAGGTTACCCGCTGCGTTGCGTTGGCCCTGGCCATGAGTCAGGCGCTTGCCGAGGTACACGCGCGCCGGTTCGTGCATCGAGACGTCAAGCCGCACCATTTCTTCGTCGACGAGGAAAGCGGCCAATGCCAGCTGATCGACTTCGGCCTGGCGACGCAACTGATCCGTGAACGGCAGGTGTCGGTACAGCTCGATCAGCTCCACGGTACTCTCGCGTACATTTCGCCCGAGCAGACGGGGCGCACCAATCACTCCGTGGACCGACGCAGTGATCTCTACTCGCTCGGAGTCACGCTCTACGAACTGTGCACTGGCGAACGCCCTTTCCAGAGCGAGGACGCTCTGGAGCTCCTTCACGCACACATCGCGCGCTCTCCGGTGCCACCCCGCACGCATCGGCCAGAACTGCCCCAGGTACTCGAAGACATCATCCTGCGCTTGCTGGCCAAGAGCCCTGACGCTCGCTACCAAACCGCCGCAGGTCTGGTCGCGGACTTGAGAAGGGTGCATGAGGGACTTTCCACTTCGGGGCAGGTGACGCCGTTCGTGTTGGGTCAGAACGACCACGACGGTGAGCTGCGTGTGCCCGAGAAACTCTACGGTCGAGCTCAGCAGCGGACAGCGTTGCTCGACATGGTTCGCCGTGTGAAGGACGGCGGGCGAGAGCTGACCCTCATCGCGGGCCCCCCCGGCGTGGGGAAGTCGGCCCTCGTGCACGAAGTCCATCAAGAGATCGTGAGTCGTGGACATTTCGTCTCCGGCAAGTTCGACCAGTACAATCGTGGTGTGCCGTACTCCGCCTTGGCGACCGCCTGCGGAGAGTTGATACGGGTCTACCTCGCCTCCTCTCCCGAGGTGCTGGACGACTGGAAGGAGCGGCTGAAGTCGGCTCTCGGCGACAATGCCCGCGTGGTGTTGGATTTGGTTCCCGAGCTCGAGGTGGTAATCGGTGAACAGCCCGAAGTGCCACCCCTCCCGCCGATGGAAGCGCAAGCACGGTTCGAACGCACGTTCCGTCGTTTCATGGAGGCCAGTGCGTGTGAGGGCGCGCCCCTGGTGCTCTTCCTCGACGACCTTCAATGGACAGATTCGTCGTCGCTGGCTGTGCTCGAGCTCGTGCTCTCGTCCTCCAGCCAGGGGCACCTGTTGGTCATCGGCAACTACCGAGATTCCGAGGTCGATGCGAAGCACCCACTGTCGAGCATGCTCGACAGACTCGCCAACCAGGTTCACATCGAACGCATCGAATTGGCGCCGCTTTCCAGAGCTGACGTGGGCGAGTTGGTCACCGACGCGTTGTCACTGACGGAGCAAAGCCCCGACCCTCTTGCCGACTTGATCTTCGACAAGACTTCGGGCAACCCCTTCTTCGTCGGTCAGTTCCTTCAGCGTTTGGGGGATGAGGGGTACCTGCGGTTCGAGGCTGAGCGCGGCTACTCTTGGGACCTGGAAACGATCGCCGTGCTCGACGCCACGGACAACGTGGTGGATCTGGTTGTCGAGCGTCTGGCAGCGTTGGCTCCAGAAGCGCAGAGCCTGCTGCGTGATGCGGCTTGCATTGGGCATACCTTCCGCTTGAACACGCTTTCCGTGATCGCGGAAGCGGCACCGCGTGATGTGGTCCGAGCGCTCGCGCCCGCCATCGCGGGCGGCTACCTGTTGCCCCTCGACAAGAACCATCGCCTGCTCGAAGATCTGCTCGATGGGGACGAAGGAAAGGGAGTCGACGCCTCATACCGTTTTGCTCACGACCGAGTGCAGCAGGCGGCGCTCTCCACCATCGATGCAAGTGAGCGAGCCCGAACGCACTTGCGGGTCGGGCGACTGCTGCTGTCTGCCGCTGGCGAGGATGGCCCGACCGACGAGCAACTGTTCGACGTGGTTTCACAACTCAACCTCGGGCGTGAACACATCGCGGACGCCTCTGAGCGCCTGCGTTTGGCGCGCCTGAATCTTCGTGCCGCCAAGCGCGCCAAGTCGGCGGCGGCGCACGTCTCGGTGCTGGAGATGACCGGGCTGTGCCTGGAACTCCTCGGTTCGGAGCCGTTCAGTGTCGATCACGAAGCTTCGTTGACCGCGCATTTGCTCGCAGCCGAAGCCCACTATCTCACCCACCACGATGAACGGGCGCTGGCTCACATCGAGGACATCGAGCGCAACACCGACGCTGTCCTCGAGCGAGTACCCGCACGCAATCTCAAGACGAACATCATCACCAACCAGGGCAAGTCCGTCGAGGCCACGGCAGTCAGCATCGAAACCCTAGCCATGCTGGGGGTCACGCTGCCCGATCCACACAATCAGGACGCTTTGGGGCCCGCCATCGGTGAGGCGTTCGGCGCCTACCAAGCGGCATTGGGCGCGCGCGAGGTTGCAGCGCTGCGCGACCTCCCCGCCATGACGGATCCCGAGAAACTCGCGTTGGTGGGGACGATTGCAGGCGCGATCCCTAGCGTCTTTCAATGGAACCCGAGCTTGATGGTGCTGCTCGTGCTCAAAGCGGTTCGCTTGCCACTCGAGCACGGGACGGCTCCCATTTCGCCGTTCTTCTATGCGCAATACGGCATCGTGCACCACGTCGTGACGGGCGATAGCGCTCGCGCCCACGAGTTCGGCATGTTGGCGCTGGAGCTGTGTCAACGCCCGGAACATGCAGCGGCACGTGGTGGCGTCGAGTTCATCTACGCCGAGTTCTTGTCTCCGTGGGTACGGCCGCGCGTGGAATGTATCGCGCACTTCCAGCAGGGGATCGTTGCCGGGCTCGACGCGGGCGACCAAGTTCACGCAGCATTCTGCATGGCGGTGGGTGTCGCGGAGGCACTCTATGCCGGTCTCACGCTCTCCGGCTTGAAGGGGCAGATCCCTGGTTACAAGCAGGCGCTCACCGAGCAGGGCGACGTCCTCAACCACATGCTGCTCGTGATGCTCGAGCGTGGCATCGCGTGTCTGCGGGGGACGACACCGACGCCTGGCTCGATGGATGGCGAGGGCTTCTCCGAGGACGAGTTCGAGGCTCAATCACCGCCGCCGGTGAAAGCGCACTTTGGTGTCGTCAAGGCGATGGTGCGATTCCTCTTCGGTGACCTGGAAGCGACGCGCCAGATCACAGAAGCGATCGTGCCGCCTCCGGGCGTCGTCTTCAAGGTCGAGTACGTCTTCTACCACGGGATGGCGTGTGCTCGCCTCGCGGCGTCCGCCAGCGCAGAGCAGCGAGAAGAGCTGTTGTCGAAGGCTGATGCCGATCTGGCCAGCTTCGAGCCCTGGGTGAATGCCTGCTCCCAGAACTTCCTGCCGCTTTCGGAGTTGTTGCGCGCCGAGCTACACGCAGCTCGCGGCCAAACGAGCGAAGCGCTGAACGCCTACGAGAACGCCGTGGCTGCCGCCAACGCTGCAGGGGCGGTCCACCACCTTGCTCTGGCTCAGGAAAGCGAAGGTCGCTTCCACGCGCGAGAGGGGCGCAAGAACGCAGCCTGCATGAGTCTCCGGGAGGCACGGCGTCACTACGAGTTGTGGGGTGCCGCAGGCAAAGTGAATCAGCTCGTCGAAGAGTTTCCCGAGGTTGCACGCACGGACGCTTTCGCTTCGGCCGACGACACCATCGAGCAGGCATCGAGCTTCCTTCGAACGGTCAGTAGCAGCAACAGCACAGTGGGAGGCGCAGGCCATCTCGACATGACGTCAGCCATGCGTGCGGTGAACGCAATTGCCAGCGAACTCCGTCTGGAGCCTCTCCTGGAGCGGCTGATGCAGATATTGGTCGAGAACGCGGGGGCGACTCGCGGGGTGCTGTTACTCGCCGAAGAGGACGACCTAGTGCTGCGGGCGGAGCAGCGGGTGGATCCGGAAGGGGTCAGTGTCGATCTGAATGAAGCGCTCGACGACAGTCGCAGCGTGCCGTCGTCGATCGTGCGCTATTGCGCTCGCACCCTGACTTCCGTCGTGCTCGACGACGCGTCGCGGGACAATCGTTTTGCCCAGGACCCATTCGTGGTCGAGCGCAACCCGAAGTC
>JBNKZR010000029.1:0-31207 GCA_050301735.1 Polyangiaceae bacterium
CGAAGGAGCACATTCCGAACTCATGGTGGCTCGGTGGCTTGCTCGTCGGCACGTTGCTCACGGCCATCATCGGCTACGTCGTGTTCGACATCGCGCCGGGGCTGACCTTGGTCGCGGTGGTGCTCTCGTCGATCCTCGCGGTCGTTGCGACGCGCTCCACGGGCGAGACGGACATCAATCCCGTGGGTGGCGTTGGCAAGGTGACCCAGCTGGTTTACGGCGGCATCGCACCGGGGCAGATCGGCACGAACCTGATGGCCGCTGCCATCACGGGCGCAGGAGCCTCTCAGGCTGCCGACATGATGCAAGATCTGAAGACAGGTCACCTCCTGGGCGCCTCGGCCCGCAAGCAATTCCTCGCTCAGCTGGTGGGGATCGCGGCGGGCGTGGTGTTCGTCGTGCCCGTCTACTTCCTGTTCACCGCCAGCTACGAGATCGGCAGCAGCAAGCTGCCGGCACCGGCGGCGCAGGCGTGGAAGGCGATGGCGGAGCTGCTGACGCAAGGGCTGGATGCCCTGCCGCCGGGGGCCTTGCTCGCGTCGGCGTCGACCGCAGCCCTGGGCATCGCCTTGCCCCTACTGCGCCGAGTGCGAAAGCTCGCCGCCTGGATGCCGAGTGGGCTGGCGCTGGGCATCGCTTTCATCATCCCCGCGTTCTATTCACTCGTGATCTTCTACGGCACGTTGGTGTGGTTGCTTTGGAGGCGGAAGAACCCCAGCGCTGCCGAGAAGTACACCTTCGCGCTCGCGTCGGGGCTCGTCGCCGGAGAGGGCTTGATGGGCATCGTCAACGCCGCGCTCACCCTCCTCGGGATCGACGCCATTACCGGCGGCTGAGCCGCACCGATGCGCTCGAGGTGCCGCTGAGGGCAGCGCGCAACGGCACCGACGCGCTCGATCGCCCGCAGCTGAGGGGCTGTGCCCCACACGATGCGATGGCGAAACGCTCGCGAGCTCCGCGTGAGGCCGAACGACTCCGGAGCTCAGCGGCAGCATTGACGGTAGTGGGTTGTCGCCCTGTCGAACGTCAGCTACTGAACGTGTTTGCGGGAGAGTCATCGAATGCATCGAATGGGGATCGCCTTGACCAAAACGACAGCGCGCAGCAAATCTGCCCAGTTCACCGGCACTGCGTCCAGAATCGCCACTGCGGCGAGACTGAACACTGCGCCGCAACTGAACACTGCGGCGTTGCTCGGTGCGGCGGCGCTGGTGAGCACCCTGTCGTGGTTCGGCGTCGCGCGGGCACAGCAGCCCGCAACGGGCGCTTCCTCGACAGCGCCCGTGCTCCCACCGCCATCGTTTCCCCAGGACGAAACACAGAGCCCGCACCCGCCGCAGGCCAACGAAGCTCCGACGTCGAGCGACGCTGCGGCCGCAGAGCCTCCCCCAGCCCCCGGAGCAGCCGAGCCGAGCGCCTCCGGCGCCACTCCCCCGCCTCCTGCTGCTCCCGCCACCGACCCAGCGAGCACAGCGCAGCCCGGCGTGGACCAGACAGCCCCGTCCGCCGACTCGGAAGCAGCTCTGCCCGAGGCCCAAGCCTGCGTGCCCGCTTGTCGCGCAGGCTACCGGTGTTCCGAGGGCAGTTGTCTTTCCGCCTGCAACCCTCCCTGCGCCGAAGGCTACGAATGCACGGCGGAGCTGAGTTGTGAGCGGTTGATGAGCCCCGAAGCGATCGAGGCATTGAAAGAGCAAGCCACGCAAGCGAAACTCGACGAAGAGAAAGCAGAGCGCGAGGCGCGGATCGCGCACCGGCACGACGGCTTCTACCTACGCATCGGGCTGAGTCTCGGCAGCATCAACGCCACCCTCGATACCGGGGTCGACGAATTCGACTTCAGTGGAGGCGGGCGCTTCCTCGATCTGAACGTCGGCGGAACCGTCGCTCCCGGCTTCGTGTTGGCGTTCGGCATGAGCGGCGTCGTCAGCCAGTCACCGAACAGCGAGGCTCCGAGCATCGACGACAGGTTCCTCAGCGAAATGGCCGCCGTGACCATGGGCTTGCTCGTCGACTGGTTTCCGTCGGAGCGGGGCGGCTTCCACGTCTCGGCCCTGCTCGGCATTGGTGTCTTGGACATCTCCCCCGGTGAACCAACCGAGGGGGGCTTCGGCATGATCGGCGGCGTCGGCTACGACCTGTGGGCTTCAGCTCAATGGAGCCTCGGCGTCGCCGGGCGCGTGCAGTACATCACTGGCGTGCAGGGCGACAGCGGCGACTACGACGCGGTCGTTCCGATGCTGAGCTTCACCGCCCTTTACCACTGAAGGCACGGTGGCGCGGCTTGGGCTTGGAATAGCGGCCTTGGTCGCGTCGACCAGGCCCGGAAGCAGGGCGGAACCTGCGGGGATTGGGGCGTCGCTCGTGCTGCAGATCGGGCTCGACGATGTGGCGCGGCTCGGTGGGCAGCTTGGGACTGGCCTGATCGAGCAAGACCGCAACGACGTGGATCGGGTCGTGCTCGGCCAGCAGACGCTCGGCATACTCTTTTTGCGTGGGGTCGATCCCGCTCGGATCGACGGCAACTTCGGCCAGGCCGGCGTGTAGCTTGCGGCGCCCGGCTTTGATCATCTTGCGGCGGATCTTCTTCGGGTTGGGAAGCGGCGTCCAAGCGAAGCCGATACCGGCTCGCTGCAGCATCACCTCGACGCGCCGTCGCGCCTGGGGCACGACCAGCATGATCGAACGCCCCTTCTGCCCGGCCCGCCCGGTGCGGCCACTGCGGTGGGTGTACACGTCGGCGTCGCGCGGCATGTCGTCGTGGATCACGAGCGCGATGTCGTCCACGTGGAGCCCACGCGCCGCTACGTCGGTGGCGACCAGGATGTCGATGGCGCCGGACTTGAACGAAGAGAGGGTGCGGTTGCGCTGGGCCTGAGGCAGATCGCCACTCAGCGGCAACGCGGAGAACCCGTCCTTACGCAACGCTTCGGCGACCGTCGCCGCGTCGATGCGACGCTGCACGAAAATCAGGCAGCGATCACCGAGGTTGTCGAGCAGGACGTTGACCATCGCCGGGTAGCGGTCGCGGTTCGTCACCAGGTGCGCCATGTGCTCGATGTCCTGATTGGCTTCGCCCAAACGCGTGCCTTCGAGCTCGAGTGCATCCTGCTGAAACGCCGCGGCCAAACGCTCCACCGCGCGGGGAAAGGTGGCGGAGACCAGGTGCGAACGACGCTCCGTCGGCAGTTGAGCGACCAACGCGTCCAACTCGTCCTTGAATCCCAAGTCGAGCATCTGATCGGCTTCGTCGAGGACGACCTCCTGCACCGTCGACAGATCGAGGGCACCACTGTGAACGTGATCCAGGAGGCGCCCGGGAGTGCCGACCACTACCGTGGGGCCTTCGCGCAGACGCCGTTTTTCTTGACGAATGTCGGTACCGCCGGTGACGACCTCCGTGCGTGCGCCAGGGCAATCCCGATACAGCCAACGCAGCTCGCTCTGAACCTGATGCGCCAACTCACGCGTGGGAACGATGATCAGGGCGCGGATCTCGCGAACGTTGCGCTCTGCGAGTGCGGGGTAGATGGCGATGCCCAGCGCCACGGTCTTGCCCGAACCCGTCTTCGACGAAAGGCGTAGGTTGCGCCCCTTGCCTTGAACGTCGACCACCGCACGCTGGATTTCCGTCAGCCCCGCGAAGCCGCGCTGCTCGATCGCGGGACGCAGCACCTCCGGCACTCCGCGCCAGGGGGACGACGGGGGTGGCTCGCTGGGCGAAGCAACGGATGACGAACTCGCCGCCGGACTCGCTTCAGCGTCTTGGTCGTTGTTTGAGGTCGGCTCGGGCGCCGCTATATCGGTGGTTGGCATGGTCGTCCTGCCTCGGAACTGGACACCGAGGAGTCTTGGGCGGACCGGAACGCTTCGGCGCACACCAGAGGCGCGAGGGGAGAAGAGCGCGGGGGCCGCGATTGGGCGTGGGGTGATAGCCCTTCCACCTACCGTGAGCAAGCGCCGCGACTGGGAACTTGCGGTGTTGACCTATCCCGGCACCCCAAGCCGTCCACCAACGCTGTTCGAGGCGCCCGTGGCTGCGAACGTCGTTCCCATCGCGCCGGACCTGGCCTGTTCCGCTGCGATCGGATTGTCTTGGGGCCTCGCGGGCTCGCAACCCGCTCTTGCTGCGCAGAAGCCAGCCCCCAGCCCCCGAAACGGGGCGGAACGCCCTTCGACGACAGCTCCGGAGCAGCGAGCGCTCGCTCGCCCGGCTCTCGTCAGGACGCCAACGGCTCCGGCGAGACCACGTGGTAGCCGGTCGTCTTCAACACCGCGGATTCGACGTCCATCGCGTAGTCGCCGTTGAGAGCGAACACCGTGACTTCGTAGGTCTGCTTTCCGAGGGGTTTTATTTGGGGTTTGCGCACCACGCTCGCCCAGTGAGCGCACAGAGCAGCTTCCAAAACGGCGCGCCGCGCGTCCGCCACACTGACGTCCGGCGGGGTGCGTACCTGAAAGACGTGGGGAGCCACGCCTTCGACGGCCGGCGTGCGCACCACGGTCGAACGCGACAACGCCGAGTAGGGCACGAGCGCTTCCTCCCCTTGGCTCGTCTCCAGCGTGAGCGTGCGCACTCCCATGCGCGCCACCCGCCCCTCGAGCTCACCGACGACCAAACGATCTCCCAACGAACAGATCCTGCCCGCTTTGAGCACCACGCCGGCCACGAGATCGCGCACCACGAACCAGGCGGACAGGAGCCCGAGCGCGACGAAGGCCAGGAAGGTGAGCGCCTGAACCTGCCCCGTGTCGTGCAATAGCGCGCGCAAGGCGAACAGCAGGTACGGCAAGACGAGCAAGAGCCCGACCACGGGAACGGCCCGTTCCACGCCCTCCCGCCGGTCGCGGCGCATCGGCACCAGGGTCGTCAACCTGGACAAGCCGAGCAACACCCCCACCAACACCAAACCTCCGACGAGAAACAACCCCGCCTGGAGCTCGAAGCCGAAACCGCCCGGCAGCAAACGCTCGGCGTCCGACAACTGCTCGCTCAGAGCGGCCTCTGGCGTGACGTCCTGTACCGCCTGCAGGTTCATGCCAACAGCCCCCGATTCTTCAGCTCGTCACTGAGTAGGTGGATGATGAAACGATTGAGCTCGAAGACGTGTGGACGCGGTTCCACGACAAGCCCCATGCGCCGCAGTGATGCGATGAGCTGCAGGGTTGGACTACGCGGCCCTGGCACGACGTGGCACAAGCGCTCCACCGAGAGTTGCTTGTGCAGGCTGAGTTGAACCAGGACGGCGACCTGTTCGACCGACAACTCGTCGAAACTCGGCGTCGAGGCATTCGTCGGTCGGCGAATGTCGATGCTCTCCTTGCCGCAGCGCTCGATGTGAGTGACCCAGGCTTGCAGCGCTGGTCCGATCAGGCCCTTGGAATAGTGGAAGTGCGCCGCGAACAGACGCGCGATCGCCCATTGGCCGAGATCACCCTGCTCCGTGCCGTCCAAGGAATAGGTCACGCCGGTCGAATCGTGCCGCAGCGAGATGATGCGCTTCAACGTCTCGGCGGACACGATGCCGCATTCAACCACACCCAGCGCCCGATCGTCGAGCGCGCGCAAGCGTGCCAACAGTCGGTACGCCTGGCGATTCATGCACAAGATGAACAAACAGCGGTCACCGAAACGATCGATCAAGTCCAGCACCAAGTCGACCACGTCGAGCCCCCGCGGCGAACGTTCCCACCACAACTCGAAGTCGTCCACGACGATGACGGATCCCGTCTCCAGCCGCCGCAACAGATCCACAGCAGCTCCGGGCTGCCCGATCGCCTCGGAAAGGGCTTTCTCGAACACACGCAGCTCGGAGCTGCCTCCCGCCTTGGGATGAACGCGGTAAACGGGCTGGCGCTCCAACGCCCGCGTCGCCAGATGTTGCCACAGGGCGCTCTTGCCCGAGCCCCGCTCCCCCTGAATGATGAGGCAGCCCGTCTTGCCCGACTTGAAGTTCGACACCGCCGCTTTAGCCAGGGCGAACTCCGCATCGCGGCTGACCCAGAAGTTCTCGTTCAGTGTCGCCTGTCCGAAGAACAGCTGACGGTAGTAGTAGGGCAGCTTTTCGACGACGTCCGGGGTTGGGCTGTTGGCGGCGACGTCGGCGATCACCTGCTCCACCGCGCTGCCCGTGGAGGCTGGTCCTTGCCGCAAACGTTTGGCGAGCAGAAGCCCCGTGCTGAGGCGATACAAGCTCTTGACCGAAGTCCGTCGCAGGAAGCCGGCAACGTTCGAGAACAGGCCCTGCACGCCGGTCACTGCGCGGCGCCCGCGCTGGCGCCGCACACTCATGTCGAAGCTGTCCGACGAACTCGCAAGTTCGTAGACGCCCGTTCGAACCAGGACTTGATTCAGTCGCTCGTCGAGCGTCGACAGCTGCCGCTCGAGAGCTTCAGCGACCTTGTTGCGCTCGGCGGTGACGCGTTCGATGCCGTTGTCGACCGCCGGCAGCATGTGCTGGCCGAACTCCTCCGCATTCTGGTTCTCTTCGGCCTCGTACTCGGTGACCTGAAACGCGATCAGACGCGCCACGTCGTGGCCTACCGAGGAGGCGCGTTGCTCCACCCCCGGCAGCCCAGCCAGCCCTTCACCCAGCACACCAACGAGTTCGGACTCCACCGAAAACTGCATCAATGGCCTGACGGAAAGGTCGATGTGTTCGACCTGACTGGCGGCAATGCCCTTCTCCTCCAGGCGCTCGATCGAATCGTTGTCCAGCGTCTGCACCGTCTCGGGCAGGTCTTGAACGACTTGCTCCGTCTCCTTCGTCAATCGCTCGAGGATCGGCGCCGGGTCGAACTGGGGCGTGTAGTCGAACTGGATCTCGCTGGCGGTCTTCTTGGCGGACTCGTCCGAAGCCTGGAGCTTGTCGCGCAACGCCTCGAGCTGCGTCAGCAGCGTGTCGAGATCCCGCGACACGCCGCCGCGTATCGCAAGCATCAAGCCCTCGCGCTCGCGGCTGACGATCGCCGTCAGGCGATGATGGAACTCCGAGACCTCCAAGCTCAAGAGCGCACGCTCGACCAGGCTTTTTTGGTTGTCGTGCCAAGGCTCGGCCATTTCGCCCAAGTCGGCCTCGAGCTTCTGCGCTTCTTTCGGCGCGACACGAAGGCTGCGGCGGTCTTGGTAGACATCCAAACGCCCGAGCGACGTGGCGTACCCCTCCAGCAAGGCGCGGGTGGCGCTGATGACTCGAGCGCGACGCTTCTCCAAGCGCCGCTTTTCGTCGGCAATCAGCTCGTCCAGATGTTCGAGGGACCGCTGGCGGTGTTCTTCGATGCCGGTGGCCATTTCTTGGCCTTCTTCCAGCCCGCGCAGCAGCTCGATCACCAGATCCGGCTCGTTCAGACGCTTGCCGAGGTGAACGATCAGTTGGTGGCAGTCCGACGTGACCCGCTCGACGGTGTCGAGCAACACCTCTCGCAGCAGGCGGTCGTAACAATGCGCCTCGAGCAAACCCGTGGGAACCGGGTAGCTCGGAAGCGCTCGTTTGAAGAACGCCAGCACACGCCGGCGTCGCTTGAAGCGACGCAACTTGGGCGAGTCGTCCTCAGACGCGGCGAAGCGCTCCTTCGCTTCTCGGACCCAGATCACCTCGTCGATGTCGGCCGGCCGCAGTTCTTCGCTGTCGACGAAGGCCTCGATGCGGGCGGCCAGGGCGTCGCGCTGAGCCGGCAGCTCGTTGTCGAGGAAGTTCTCGAACAGCTTCTTGACCTCGAGCAGGAAGCTGTTGTGAATGCGGTTGACCAGCTTGCGCTGCTTCTTTGGGTTCTCTCCCGCGAGGCGTTCTTCGAGCTGCTTCGCTCGGCGCTCCGTCGCGGCGCGCACCCCGCGCAACAGCTCGATTTGCGGCACGTACAGTCGCACCACCGCGTGCTCGTAGAGAGACAGCACGGCGCTTTGATAGCGCTCCGCCAGATCTCCGACACGAGCTTGGACTTGGGGGTTGTCTCCCGTCGCCAAACCGTCGGTGATGGGCTGCTCCGACTCGGGAGCAACGGGCACCAGCGAGTGCGAGACCTTGCGCGTGACGGTCAGCGTCTCGGCAAAACCCGAGTTCGCCCGCACGAGCAGAACCGGCCCGAGCGCATCGAGTTCCTTCTCCAGGCGGGCGATCCCGGCGCGGTCTTCGTCGGGAGCGTCGTCGTCGACGCCGACGATGGTCAGCGCCGCGTCTTCGGAGTGTCGCTTGACCCACTCCACGACAGGCAGCCCCTCCCGCGCGTTGTTGATCATCTCGACCTCGGCCGTGACTCGGGCCTCGGTGATGGCCCGCTTGGCGCGCGTGCGCAGGATGTCGTTGTTGGCGCTGTCGTCGGAGACGAGCAGGAAACGAGTGCTGGCATGTCCGTAGAGCTCGGTGCTGGTGATGAAGCGGATCAGGGCCAGCGCGAAACTGAGATTGCCAGCGCCCTGCTTCCACCACACGTCGATGCGCGCAGCGTCCCCTTGCCGACTCTCCCCCCGTGAATAGACGAGCTGGTTGTAGTCCAGCTCGCCTAGCAGACCGACGATGCGCGCGAGCTGCTCCGGGTGACCGCGGTACTCGTGCCAATCGAGCAACACCGTGTTCGGACGCAAGCCGGCAAAGCCGTGGTAGCGGCAGACCTCCTGAATCACGTGGTAGGTGTCGTCGACGGAAAGGTCTCGACGGAAGACGCCGACTCGGGATTCCGTCTCCCCGCTGTCGTCTGGTCGAGGCGCCTGGGAAATCGGAGCCTTCCGCATGCCCTCGGGCAACAGGCGGAAGTCCGTCAGCAGTCCGTTGCCTCCCACCAGTGATTCGGCGAAGGCGCGCAGCGTGCGGGTGCTCTCGTCGTGGGAGCGAAACAGCAACACGTTGGGTCGCCAGTTGCGTCGCTGCTGACGCTCCTGGCTGAGACGATACAGCCCGGCCCGAACCAACGAGGCCCAGAACCCCTCCCACGCGTCGCCGGAATCCAAACGCAGCTGCTTGCGCTTGAGCCAAGCGTAGACCGCCGCCATCAACGCGACCGAGCCGGCCATGGCACCGAGGTCGAGCTGGATCATCACCACGAGAGAAGTCAGCGCGCCCAGCAGGCTCACGCTCTTCGGGATCTTGAAGTCGGGTCGGAAGTCGGGGCTGGCCCAGCTCTCCAACGCGCAACTGATGTTGAGAAAACCGTAGGTGGTCAAGAACACCATCGACACGATGCGAGCGATGACGTCCAACTCGGCGATCAGGATCCCCGACCAACCGATGAGGAACGCCAGGACCAACGCGTTTCGTGGCTCGTTGGTCTTGCCGTAGCCTTTGGCAAACCATCCTGGGGTGATGCGGTCTCCACTGAGTGCCTGGAGAATGCGGGGCGCGCCCATGATGCTGCCCAAAGCCGACGACAGGGTCGCTCCCCAGATGCCGCCGACGACCACCCAACCCACACTAGCCACGTCGACCAAGACGGACGGGTTCTTCACCAACTGCTCTGCGGGGACGCGCAGATGGAGGAAGATCGCCAATCCGACATAGACCACCAATCCCGTAGCGATGGCCGCCATCGTACCGCTGGGGATCGAGCGCTTGGGGTTGCGCAAGTCGCCGGACATGTTCACGCCCGCGGTGAACCCAGTGACCGCCGGGAAGAAGATACCGAACAACTCGCCGATGTCGTCAGTGTCGCGAGCCGCGTCGGCGAGCGGAGTCAGCGGCCCCTGGTCGGGTGCCAGCCCGATGCTGATCAGACTCAGGCAGATGAGCGAGAAGATGACGTACTGCGTCTTGATCGCGAACGCGGTGCTGATCAGCGTCACGACCGTCAGCAGCACCAGCGTCGCGCTGCCCGCGATGCGGATGTTGGTGACGGACGCTTCGAGGTCGAAATAGCGCAGCAGGCTGTCGCAAAAGCCGATCACGTAGAGACTGATGCTGAAGGCCAAGCCGACGAACAGCGACAAGCCCAAGGTGCCGCCGATGGGTAAACCCATGCTGCGCGAGACGATGTAGTACGGGCCGCCAGCTCCGACGTTCTTATCCGTCGCGATGCTCGAAATGCTCAGCCCCGTGCAGATGCTGATGACGTGCGCCACCGCGATGATGGCGAGGGTCGTCTCCAGCCCGGCGTTACCCACCACCCACGGCAAGCGGAGGTACATGATGACGCCCAGAATGGTCAGAACCGAGGGCGTGTAGACCCCTCCGAAGGTCCCGAATTTCGCGTCTTTTGCCATGAATGTGAGCTCCCCGTGGCAAACGGAAGCGCTTCATGGTTTCGCGAACCGCAGCGACGATCAAGGTATACATCGGAGCCACACCGGAAAAAGCGCGCAGCACTGCTGATGAGCTTAGCGAAGCGAACGCCATTGGTGAGAGCAGCGCCTACCCTCTGTCGCAGACGGTAACGCAGAGGCTACGGGGCGAAAGCACAGCGCCGCAAGCTCGACGCAGTCCGTGCGCAGGCGGACGGACGAGCACGCAGGGGGAGCACCAAGCAGGCGTGACGTTCCCACCTGGGCAGGCTGGGCCGGTGCTTTTCGGCTCGTCACGGAGGCCGCCAGGCGGCCTTGCGAACCTCGGCTCGCGCCGCGCGCTCGAAAAGCGTGCCCTGTGCACACAAAACCGTTTGCGTGAGGTCGACCTCGAACCTATCCAGGAGCCATGGACGCCAACTCCGTCATCCCTTCGTTGCTCAACACGGTCCCCCTGTTCTCGGGCTTCTCGGAAGACCAGCTGCAAAGCCTGCTGACGATCTTCGACGACGACATTTTCGAACCCCAGCAGGTCGTCTTCGAAGCCGGTACCGTGCCCTCCCACTTGCGCATTCTGGTCCAGGGCGCGCTGTCCGTGCGCGGGGAGGAGGGCGAAGTGTTCGAGGTGCATCCCCACGCGCCCTTGGGCGAGCTCAGCGCCATGACGGGTCAGGTGCGCAAGCTGACCGTGATCGCGACGGAGCGCTCCACGGTGCTGTCCGTCTCGACCGCGGCCTTGGAGACCTTCTTGCGCGAGCACGGCGACATCGCGTTTACCTTTCACCAAAACCTACTACGCGTCGCAGGCCGCAAGATCGCGCGCGACCGACGCCGCTTGGGCGAAATGCGTGACAACATCGTCAACACTCAGAAGGCGATGAAGCGCATGCGCGACGCCATCCTGGAGAGTGAAGACAACCCGTTGCACGCCGCCCTGTTCGAAGAGCTCGACGCGCTGATCGAGCAGAACCGCAAGATCCACTACCTGGTCGAGCCTTCACGACTGATTCCGACCGCTGTACGACTGCCCGACGGCCCCACGCGCAAGATCACGGCGCTATCGACAGAGTGGCTGTACTTCGAGGGTCCTGCGCCGAGCCTGGCACCAGGACAAGACATCAGCCTGACGCTCATCCTCGACGAGCACGAGCTGGTCGTCAGTGGTCGGGTGGACCGCTCCAACGACAACGAAGTCGTGCTCTACCTCGATGAGCTGATCCCGGACTTCGAAGAGCAGCTCAATCGCCACCTCGCGCGGGCCCAACTGCTCGACGTGGTGCTCTGAACAGCGACCGTTTCCGCGACTGCGCCGGGGCACCACCCCGGCGCAGGTGAACGCAGTGACGAGGGTCAGCGATCGTGCTTCGACGCGCCAGACCAACGTCGCCGCTGCCCACGGCACACACCAACGAAAGGCTGCCCGAGCATGTCCGGCGAGAGCCGCTCGCAGCGCAGTGCGCGCCGTCCATCACTTCAAAACTGCGAGAAGAACTTCCAGATCGCCTGCGCCTCTTGCGACCAGGGTTCGTGCCCGCCCGGGAACTCGCACCAAATGGTGGGCTCATCGCAGTCCTGGTATTCGATACACGGACTCGGATCGACAGGCATGGTCTGCATGCCGCAGTGATTCCTGGCGTGGTACATGTCGAACGCGTCGCGCCCGCCCGAAGTCGTCACGAAGGTGTCGTTGTCACCGTGAAACGCCATGATCGGCAGCGGTGCGTCGTTGTTGTCCTCGCGGGGGATGACTGTCAAATTGCCCGAACAGGGGGCGATGGCTCGGAAGACGTCGAACTGATAGCCCACGGTATAGGACATCATGCCGCCGAAGCTGAACCCGGTGGAGAAGATGCGCTCCTGATCGATGCACAGCTCGGCGTTGAAACGGTCCAACATGGTGGTGAAGAGCTTCATGTCTCCGCCACCGGCGTTCCACCAACCTTTGCCGCTGACCATTTCGTTGGCCCCATCCAGACCGTCGGGGGCGACGAAGATGGCCGTACCCTCGGACAATGACTTGAGACCGTTGTATCCGCCACCAACCACCTGACTCGCCGAACCACCGAGGGGGTGCCAGACGAACACCAAACGATAGAGATTGTTCGGGTCGTAATCGGTGGGTACGTCGAGCACGTAATTGCGCGAGCGTCCATCGATGTCCACCATGAAGGTGCCGCTTTGCAGCGGATTGGCGGAGCCGCAACCTGGGCTGCCCGCCCCAGCCATCTCGGCGGGGCCATCGGCTGGGGCACCGCCCATCGAGCCGCCGGCCCCCTCGGAAGGAGCGCCACCTTCGCCCTCAGGCGTCGACGGCGAGCCGCCCTGGCTCGCGCCACCAGTCGCATCGTCGCCAGCGTTGACCGGCGAACCCCCAGCGGCCTCGTCCATCGGGACACCAGGCACACCGCCCGGAGCTGGATCCACCTGGCCCGCCGGATCCGCAGGCTCGCCAGCCCCAGTGCCCGCGCCGCCGGAACCGTCCGCCCCTGCCACCGGCATTTGGCCTGGTGACGAAGGTGTCGCTGCCGGTTGAGCAGCAGCGGTAGGCAACCCGCCTCCGCCCGCGCCAGCGCCGGGAGATGCCCCTGTCGTGCTCGCTCCAGCCGGTGTCACGACGGGGCTGGGATTCGAGCCAGCGCCCAAGGTGCTTCCCGTCGCTGGACCGAGGGTACTCGACATTCCTTCGGTAGCGTCGGAGTCGCTGCCGCACCCCAGGCTCAACGAGACGCACAACAGTGGGATGCACAGAGTCGCTGGACGCAGCCAGCCCATGGGCACGCGACCTTGGGTTGAGCGACTCGTTCTCCTGATGCAGTTTGAAGACAACGTATACCTCACGACTAGAGTTTTCGATCCTGCCACCCGAACCGGCGGGAGGACGCGACTCGAAGAGCCGGTAGTCCGACAATGTAGTCCAACAATGCCGTGAAGTGCGTCCACTGGGACGTCGGACTAGCTAGCTTTCGCGACAGCGACCGTTGCGCCAGAGTCTTGTCGTGGCGCTGCACATCCGGGGAGGACAAAAATGTCCCCCAAAACGTCAATTCGTCAGCAGCTCGCCTGCGATCATCCCAAACAGAACGCAAAGCGCCCGCGAGTAAGAATGCACTCGCGGGCACTCCGCGACATCAGCAGAACGCTCGTTCCCCGCGCGCCTGCGTCCGGACGGCGCTGCGTCAGGGCGTGCCAAACAGACAACTGAACAGGGCGTTGGTCTCCATCTCACACACGCCGTCCGCCAGCACGGTCGTGTCGAATTCGTCGCAGACCCAATCGCTATCGGGACGCGCCGCGCTGCAGCTGTTGATGGCCGCAGCTTCCGAGGGGCATGCTTGCTGAAGTTGCTCGCACTGCATCACGCAGCTGGCGTTGTCGGGGTCACCGGCGCACTTGCTCTTGGCACAGACGTCGGCGCAGCCGCCACCACCACCACCACCACCACCGCCGCCGTCATCGTCGTCTCCGCCACAGGCGAGGGTGAGACTGGCGGCTGAAAGCGCGATGAACGTGGGCAACAACAATTTGGAGGCGATGGACATGAAATGGGATCTCGACATGGGTTCTCCTTGCGACTCTTCCTTCCCGACCCGAGGGGGATCGGTAGCGCCACAACGTGGTCGCGTGGCGCACCGGCTTTGGACGGGACGGTGCGCAGGTGAATTCAAGACAATCGCCGGCAGACAGGCAACAAAGCCGCCGTTCGTCGGCAGGTGGCGCTGGCCGGGCAGTGAAACAGGAGCTCGCCCTGCTCCGGAGGGCACCGCGGGCGCGCCTGTCTACGGCATTCGCCGGGCAACCTGCGCCGCAGAAACGAGCAACAGCAGGGTGACGATCCACACCAGCTGTGCGAGCAACAGGTGAAGTAGCTGTAACGAGCCAGGTGCCCTGAGCGCGATGTTGAGGGCACCGGCGAGCACCTGAAGCCAAACCAGTCCGCTCAGAACCCGCGCCAGGCGGCCTACGGTCCCCCCTTCGAAGCGACCAGCGAGCCACAACAGAAAGCCCGCAGCGACGACGGCGACCAACGGATGAACGACCCGTAGCCTGACCAGGAAATGTGCCCCAGGTGACAGGTCATCCGTCAAACGGGCGAACATGCCACCATCGGTGGTTGGCGGCACCGGGAACAACGTATCCCCCAACGCTGTCACAGCACCTGTCATGCTGCTGAGCGCAATACCGAGCAAAGCAATCCACAGTGCCGTGCGCCAAGCAAACGGTTGCCCCAGACCCGGCCAGGAGCGGCCCGCGCCAAACCACGCCGTCAGAGCGCCGGCCCCGGTCAGCAGCAAAGTGTTGCCCAGGTGCAGAGCGATCACGATCGCCCGCGCTACCGAATCGTCATCTGCAACCAGCTCTCGAAGAACCAGCCCGGCCCCCACCAGCGCCTCCACCACCACGAAGAACAACGTCAGGCTCGCACAGATCCGTACCACGCGGCGGCGCCCAGCACCGAGGAACGCCCACACGACGAGCCCGATCACTGCCGGACCGAGCACACCGCTCGTCAGCCGGTGCGTGTACTCGATGATGGTCTGCACGCGCGGCGAGCGCGGTATCAACTCGCCGTGGCAGGTCGGCCAGTGCTCGCCGCAACCGGCGCCGGATCCGCTGATGCGAACCCAAGCCCCGAACAAGATCACCAGCACGGTATAACCCAGCAGCGCCCAAGCATACTGCGCGAAGCGGGGCCAGCGTAGCGCGGACGTGGAGGGGTCGGGGGCATCGGCGGGGCTGGCAAGCACGCGATGGATCTAGACCACCGCGGCTGATTCCGCTACGGGATCGGCCGTGGTTTCGAGGGGACAGAACGTCGCGGTGGCCTCCAGCGCGACAGGGCGTTAGGCATCAGACATGACTCAAGAACCCGTCTTCATCGTTTCAGCAGTTCGCACTCCGATCGGGTCGTATCTGGGCGGCCTCTCGTCGCTTTCCGCGCCGAAGCTGGGCGCGACCAGCATTCAAGCCGCGCTGACTCGCGCATCCGTCGGGCCCGAACAAGTGGACGAAGTGTACATCGGCAACGTGCTGTCGGCCGGGATCGGGCAAGCGCCAGCCCGGCAAGCGGCGCTCGCGGCCGGCCTGCCCGACACGGTGCCTTGCACCACGGTGAGCAAGGTCTGCGGCTCGGGTCTGCAGGCCGTGGTGCTCGCTTCGCGAGCGATTGCCGTCGGCGCGGCGGAGATCGTCATCGCGGGCGGAATGGAGTCGATGTCTCAAGTGCCGTACTACTTGAACAAGGCCCGAGAAGGCTATCGCATGGGCAACGGCGAGCTCATCGATGGCATGATCCACGACGGCCTGTGGGACCCGTACAACGACTTCCACATGGGTCAAGCTGGCGAGATGTGCGCCGAGAAGTACGAGCTATCGCGGGAGGCACAGGACGCGTTCGCTGCAGAAAGTTACCGACGCGCCTTGGCGGCGGATGAAAGCGGCGCGTTCAGTGCCGAGCTCGTCTCCGTGGCCGTCCCGCAGCGCAAGGGGCCAGCGGTCGTCGTCGAACGGGACGAGGAACCGGGGCGCGGCGTGCCCGAAAAGTTTCCTCAGCTGCGCCCAGCCTTCAAAAAAGAGGGCACCATCACGGCCGCCAACGCCTCCAGCGTCAACGATGGTGCGGCGGCGTTGGTACTGGCCAGCGCTCGCGCGGTCGAAGAACACGGGCTGTCACCCATCGCCCGCATCGTCGGCGATGGCGTGGCAGCGCAGGCCCCGGAATGGTTCACGACGGCGCCTGCCAAAGCGATCGACAACACGCTGCGGCGGCTCGCGCTGTCGAAAGACGACATCGATCTGTGGGAGATCAACGAGGCCTTCGCTGCGTCGAGCGTGGCTTGTTCGCAGTTGACGGGCATCGATCCCGCTCGTGTCAACGTGCACGGCGGCGCCGTTGCCTTGGGCCACCCCATCGGTGCGTCGGGCGCGCGCATCCTCACGACCTTGGTCCACGCGCTGCGCACGAAAGACCAGCGGCGAGGACTCGCCACCTTGTGCATCGGCGGCGGCGAAGCGGTCGCCGTCGTGGTCGAGAGGACATGACGAAGCTCCAGCGGCGCCCCGGTTTCCTCCAAGGGTTCGGCTCCATCTTCGGCGCCTTTCGTTTCTTGGGACGGGAACCTGCAAGCTGGCCCATCGCGTTGGTGCCGACGCTGATCTTCGCAGTGGTTGCCATCCTCGGGACGATCGCCGGCGTGACCTGGGTCACCCCCGCGACCGTCGATCTGCTGGGGCTGCAGGCTCCTGAAGGCTTCTTTGCGACGGCAGGAGCCTGGTTGCTCAAAGGCGTCATGGCGCTGCTGTCAGCTGTAGTGGGTTTTTTCGCGGCATT
Organism: Polyangiaceae bacterium; assembly: GCA_050301735.1. Taxonomy (GTDB): domain Bacteria; phylum Myxococcota_A; class Polyangia; order Polyangiales; family Polyangiaceae; genus SZUA-265. The sequence goes on from JBNKZR010000029.1 coordinate 16,533, forward strand.
CCTCATCACGCCGCCGCTGAGTGCTCCAGCGTTGGAGCACCTGATCGCTCAACAAGAGACGGAGCTCGGCGTACCGCCGCGAGGCAAGATGAGCTTCGTCTCGGAAGTGTGGTGCGGCCTGCGCGCCCAATTCTTCGGCCTGGCATTCGCGACGCCGGTGCTGATCGGCCTGTGGTTGTTGGGTACCCTCTTTCCGCCGCTGACGCTGGTCACCACTCCACTGAAGATCCTGGTCGTCTCCTTGGGCTTGGCGTGGAACCTGTTCGACTATCCGCTGACCCTGCGCGGAGTGGGCTCCGGTGATCGCATCGGGTTCATCCTGGAGAACTTCGGCGCGGTGCTGGGTTTCGGCCTCGCCTTCGCCGCCTTGTTCTGGGTGCCTTGCTTCGGCATCCTGATGCTTCCCGTCGGCGCGGTCGCCGCAACACGACTCGTCTGGCAAGTCGTCGCAACCAGCGAGCGCGACGTGCCCGAACTTCCGCAGCCCAAGCCTCCTGAGCTGAACGCGATGTTGGACGTGGGTGCAGAACGAAGCCGCCAGCGATGAGCACTTCCCATCGCCAATGACAGGCGCAGGTTCAAACACCCACCCCACCACTGCCTCGCGCCGGCGCTCAGTCCCCAACAGGCAACCAGCCGAAGTCCTCCAGGGAAGCGCGTCGCTGCGCGTCGAAGAGAACGCCTTCGGCTTCGAGCAACGCCCGCTGAAGCGCACCGCTTTCCTCCTGCAGAGCGATCCGCGCGCGTTTTCGATCGTGCTTGGCGAGCACTCGATGCCACGGCACGTCGTCATTGCAATGCCGAAGGGCAGCGGCGGCCACACGGTGCCCTCGTGGGATGCCTGAGAGCTCGGCGATCTGCCCATACGTCGCAACACGGCCACGCGGGATCGAGCGCACGGTCGCGAGAATGAGCTCTGCGGGTGTCCGACGAGACATGCGGAAAGCCACCGTAGCGCGATTGCCACCACATGGAGCTGGGCGCTTTTCGCGCCAGCTGGGCGTTCAGAGCGCGGGGACCGCACCGGGCGCGCGCGAACAGCCCGCCCCCAACTCCCGGTCGATTCCGCTGACAGCACCGTCCCTTCCCGCAGCAGACCTCCCGGACGCACGTTCAGTGGAGCTCTTGGAGGGTCGGTCCGTCCCGACGACGGAAATTTCGCGATTCGGCAGGGATTTGGGTTTGCAAATGACGCGAAGGTTTGTCAGCTTCCCGGTCCCTTGAGCAACCCGAGTGAAGCCATCCAGTGTAAGCCACTCCAGGTCGTCGTCGACGGCAAAGGAGTGGAACGAGCCATCAAGCACCTCAAGCGAAAGCTTGCCGCCGAAGGTCTGCTGCGCGAGCTGAAGAAGCGTCGCCACTACATGAAGCCTTCGATCAAGAAGCGGAAGAAGATCGCGGAAGCGGCGCGTCGTCGCCGTAAGCGTGAGCGCACCTTCGAGTAGGGCGCGCTCCTTCCGACAACCCCGATCGTGCCCGCTCTGCGGGCCCCCTAGCCCATCTCACCGTGATGGGCTTTTGTCGTGCCGTGCGTCACAGCATCGCCCCCAATGCTCGTCCCCTATGAACAGATCGGCGGTCGCGAAGCCGTCGAAAGACTTGCCGAACGCTTCTACGACCTCATGGAGGAGCGCGAGCCAGAGCTGACAGCGCTGCATCAGCAGGATGCTCCCGGCAAGGTCAGCCGTCGCAGTCGCGACCGCTTCGCCCAATTTCTCGTGGGTTGGCTCGGCGGTCCTCAAGACTACGTCGCCGCCAATGGCCACCCGCGTTTGCGCATGCGCCACGCCCGCGTGCGCGTCGACGTTGCCATGCGCGACGCTTGGCTCCGCTGCATGAACCAAGCAATGCAAGATGAGGCCGTCCCCCCCGAACTGGAGAGCTTCCTGCGGCAGCGCTTCGCCGAGGTGGCCGACTTCATGCGCAACGTCGAAGAATGAGCGCTCGGAGTCTCAGCCTTTCACCGCCCCGCTCGTGAGCCCGTGGATGAACTCCTTCTGCAGAGCAATGAAGAGTATCGCAGGCGGTATGATCGCCAGCGCCGTACCCGCCAGGTAGACGCCGTACTCGCTGACGTAGTCGGAGAGGTAAAGGTTGAGCACGATGGGCAGCGTGAGTTGAGTCTCGCTGTGCAGGAACACGTTGGGCATGAAGAAGGCGTTCCACTGCCCTAGGAAGACCACCAGGCAGAACGCCGCCGTCATGGGTCGCACGAGGGGCATCACCACGCGGTAGTAGACTTGAAACTCCGAGCAGCCGTCGAGGCGCGCGGCGTCGAGCAACTCGTGTGGAACTACCAAGATCGCCTGCCGGAACAGAAACACCCCGTAGGCGCTGACCAGATTGGGCACCATCAGCCCCCACAATGAATCGACCAATCCCCATTCCACAGCCATTGCGTAGATGGGGGCCAGCAGCAACACGCTCGGGACCATCATCGACCCGAGCATGAACAGCGTCAGCACTCCGCGTCCTCGAAAGCTGTACTTGGCCAGAGCGTAGCCGGCCATCGACGCCAAGAACCCCTGAACGACCGTCGTCACACTCGCGTAGGTCAGCGAGTTGACGATGTATTGCCAGAAATAAACGGTCCCTTCGAGGCTTCGCCTCGGCTCGAACAGCCGTCTTAGGTTGTGCAGATTGATCGTTTCGCTCGACCACTCCCCGGGCGGCGGAAAGAAGATGTACGAATTGAAAACCGCCGGATCCTTGAACACCGCAGCAACGAGCCAGACGAAAGGCAGCAGCACGGCGGCGCACGCCAACCCCACCATGAGCGCGCGGCCGTAGCCCAGAGCCAAGGTCGGGCGCCGCGGGTTCTTCAAATAGAGCCCAACGAACACCAGGAGTAGCAGCAACGAGGTTGCGCGCAGAGCGTTCACACTTGCCTCCCGAACGGGCAATCGTGAGGCTTCTCACTCATTCATGCCCCCGGTCAGCCTGAGCTGCACCAGGCTAAGCAAGAAGATGACGCCGGCAACGACCCAGCCGATGGCAGCGCCAAGCCCCAAGTCGCCCGACCGAAACGCGATCTCGTTGAGGTAGGTGATGAGCGTGAGTCCCGAGTCGTCGGGACCAAATCCGTGTGTCAGGTTCAGCAGGGCGAGGGGCAGCTCGAACATCTGGAACGATCCGATGATGCTCATCGTCGTGACGAAGACCACGACGTGCCGCATCGAGGGCAGCGTGACGTACCAAAACACCTGCCAAGCATTCGCTCCGTCGATGCGTGCCGCGTCTTGTTGACTCTCGTCCACGGCCTGAAGTGCCGCCAGGAAGTAGACCATGTTGAACCCCACCCAGATCCACAGGGACGTCAAGACGATGGCGGGCATCACCAGCGCAGGGTCGTTCAGCCATTGCTCGTCCAACCCCCAACCTATGATCTCGTACAGACCACGATTGATGAGCCCGTAGCGCGGGGTGAACAGCACCTGAAACAGAATGCCGACGAATATCTGCCCCACCAGGTTGGGGGAAAACAACACGAGCCGAAACAGCCAAACGAAGCGGTTCGGACTGGCGTTCAACGCCAACGCCAGCGCCATCGACAGTGGCAGCTGCAGAAAGACCGAGAAGAAGGCAAACACACTCGTGTTCCACAACGCGGTGTGAAACGTCGGATCTTCGAGCAGGTAGGTGAAGTTATCCAGCCCCACGAACACGCGGGAAAGCGGTCCATTGGTCTGGTAGAACGCGAGCACGGCCGCACTGACGAACGGAAGCAGAAAGAAGACGCCAGCGAGTAGCAGGTAGGGCGCCAAGAAGCCCCACGGGGCAAAGCCAGCTCGAAGCGGAGAGTCCTTCGGCAGCCGAGCCCTCAGCGCGCCGCTAGGCGCGCTCACTCGGAAGCGCTCCCAGCGCTCAGTTCAAGAAACCGCATCGCGCGCATCAGCCTCGATCGCGCTCCATCACCGCGGCCAGCAGAGGTCTCCACTAGTCTGGGCTTACAACGTCGCCCTTCTCAGAGCTAGCGTGCATCGTTGGCTGGGACCCGTGGCCGATGCTTTCGCGCATCGCAACATGGAAAGGCTTCCGACGACGGACGCGGCGTAGTGCCAAGCGGGCGGCGCGCCAACCACTGCCGCGACCTCGCGTCGCGGTTGAGCCGCTCGCAAACCGTCGAGCGCCGAGCCTCGCCCACCCGTGTCCATCGAGGGAGCCACCGTCTACAAAGGCCCGCGGCCGCAAGCGCGCAAACCCCAATCGCACGTCGGCGGCCGCCCAAGACGTCGCCCCGAAATGCATCGTAGCCAACCGTGGCTAGGACTCGGGAGTTCACCCACGGCACCCTTCTACAACGCGCTCGTTGGCGGCGCTGGCTCAGCGGCAGGGCCCGGTTTTGACCCCAGTATGCCTTGACGTCGCGTGGGCCACTCGCGTAGAAACGCTCGGGCTTAAACGGTTTAATTAGCAGCCTCACGCAATCTCAGGTTGGATCTGTCGTTCATGTCTTCTTCCCTCAGCGGCTGGTTTGGAACTAGCGCCTCGAAGGCGAGCATCGCCTTGGCATTGACCTTGGGCCTCGCGTCGACCAGTGCCTGCAGCGGCTGGCGCCTCAAGGGCAGCAAGTCTGCGGTAGACGAGGGCGCCGTCAAAAAGAACACGACGATCCCCTGGCCGAAGGAGCGTGAGGGCATGGTGCCGCAAGCGACCAACGAGCCCGGCGCCGTCTTCCTCCTCGACGGCGAGCCGATGTGTTTCCACGGCTCGAACAACTACTACTTCATCTTCAAGTCCGAGGAGATGATCGACAGCGTCCTGCAGAACTCCAAGGACATCGGCCTGTCCGTATTCCGGCACTGGGCGCACCTGGATGCGGGCTCCCTCGACGGTAAAGTGCCCCACCTGAAGGACGACGGCACCAAGGAAGGCGTCTACTTCCAATACTGGGACACCAAGGCGAACGCCCCAGCCTACAACGAAGGCAAAAATGGGCTGGAGCGCCTCGACATCATGATGGCCAAGGCCCGGCAGTACGGCATTCGAATGGTGCTGACGCTGACCAACAACTGGCCCGACTTCGGCGGCATGGACCAGTACCTCATCTGGTATGGACTAGATAAACACCCGCAGTTCTACACGGACGAGCGCGTCAAGAAGGCCTACAAGGACTGGGTCGCCTACCTACTCAATCGAACGAACTCGATCACGGGCGTGCCGTACAAGGACGACCCCTACATCTTCGCGTGGGAACTGGCGAACGAACCCCGGATCCGCAACTACTCCGAGTTCGACGCCACGAAAGAGTATTGGGACAAGAACACGATCACCAACTGGGCGCGTGAGATGGCGGAGCACGTTCGGTCCATCGACCCGAACCACTTGATCGCCATGGGCGATGAAGGCTTCTTCTGGCGTGACGGCGAATCGAACGGCTTCTACGCCGGGGCCGATGGCGTGGACCACGACGCCCTGCTCGCCATCGACGACATCGACTACGGCACCTACCACCTCTACCCGGACCATTGGGGCACGGGCACGATCTGGGGCGACAAGTGGATCAGCGATCACCTCGCCGCCGCTCGCGTCGCCGGCAAACCGACGGTGCTCGAAGAGTACGGCATCGTGGTCACTCGGGACGACCAGACGAAGAGGATCCTCAAGGGTTGGGACCGACGCGAGCGAACCTACAGACGTTGGAACGACATCATTCTGCTCGGCGGTGGAGCGGGCAGCATGTACTGGATGCAGGCCGGTTACGACAGCTACCTGAAGCGGGATTACACGGACTTCGACCACTTCACCGTCTATTCAGCTGCAACCGACCCAACGGCAAAACTCATCCAGAGCTACGCGCAGCGGTTCCAGCAGGATGCGCGCGTCTGCCAACTGGCCCGCGAAGGGCAGCCGATTGCCAAACGGCAAGTTCCGCAGGGCTTCGTCACAGTTTCGCAAGCGCCAGCACAATGGCCCCAAGCAGCAACCCCAGCCGCCGAAGGCAGCGGGCAGGAGCCCCCAGCAGTAGCAACCGCGCCACCTGCCCTAGCCCCAGCACCAGCAGCAATGGAAGCGAGCCCGGACGCGAACGCCGGCACTGCCGCAACGCCGCCCCCAGCAACGCCGAGCCAACCCCCATCGCCGCAGCCTGCGCCGGCTGCCCCCGGCCCAGCGGTGAGACCTGAGACGAGTCCGACCACGCTTCAGGCGCCGCCCTCTCCCGCACCAGTCGAGGCACCTCCCCCCGAGACGCCAGCACCCGCTCAACCCAAGTCCAGCTTCGAAGTCGGCCTCGAGCAACTCGAGGACTGGACGCGAGCGGCAGGCGTTCCGTCGGAGGGCAGAGCGCAATGAATGACGCGGCCAGAAACGACACCGCCGTCGGGGAGACCCCCCATCAGGAGATCCCGGTAATGAAGGCACGAACGCTTTTTGGAGCGAAAACCACGCACGCCCTATCAACGGTCTGCATCACCACGCTTTGCACGCTCGCAACCGGATGCATCACGAGCCGCACGGGCGCCTACCTCAACGCCGACGAAGCGGCCGCAGAGAAACTCCGCAGCTGCCCCGACGGTCTGATCGAGGACATGAACGACGGTGACACGCAGATCATCAAGACCGATGGGCGGAGCGGCTACTGGTTCACGTTCAAGGATCCCGAGGGTTCGACCATCACGCCGCAAGGTGAGTTGCTCGTACCCGGCGGCCACGACGCGAATTCCAAGAACTACGCCAAGGGCTCCGGCAAGATGGCGACGACAGGCCCCGCGATCTACGCCGGCTTGGGTTTCAATCTGACCGACCCCAAGAGCCCGTACGACGCAAGCAAGTACAAGGGCATCGCGTTTTGGGCTAAGGGCCCTGGCACGATCCGCTTCAAAACCCCCGACATCAACACCGAACCGAGCGGCGATCGCTGCACCGATTGCTACAACGACTTCGGCGTCGACATCTATCTGTCGAAGGAGTGGACGCGCTACACCGTTCCATTCGAGAAGATGACGCAACAATCCGGTTGGGGCGATCCGGCACCCGGCGTGGCCAGCGACGCCATCTACGCCATTCAGTGGCAGTACAGCACCAAGGGTGCGGAGTACGAGCTGTCCATCGGCGACGTCGAGTTCGTCGGCTGCGATTGATCGCTATTCGAGGCATGAAATGACGAGGAAAGACGGCAGCATTCGCACGAGCGCCCTATGTGTCGGGGTTTGTCTCGCGTCGTTGTTCGCCTGTGGCGGCACTGAAGAGAGCCCGCGCGGCTCCGGACCAACGACCCCCGTTCTCCCCGAAGAAGACCGCGGCGGGAGACCCGCCGATTGCACCGCGGAAGGCGACCTCGAGTTGATGTGGGTCGAGGACTTCGAAACGGGCGCCGCAACCGGGTGGTACGCGAATACGGACGTTTGCAAGGCCTGCAACGACCTCAACGGCGAGCGTAGTGACCTCAACCGTCCGCTGAACTGCCTGTTTGGGGGCCTCCAATCGATACTCAGAAACGACGAGCCCGATATCTACCTGCGCGCCCAAGAGGCGGCGGTTCGCCCCGTGACCGGTGGTGGGTGCACGGTCGAGCAGGTGCTCGAGGAATATGGCGGTCACGACGATCTAGACGAACTCGACGACGACGAGATCATCGACCTAGCGGCGGAGATGTTCGTCGAATTGCTCGACCGAGCAGAACGAATCGTGGAGGGTTACCAGGATTGCGGCCTCCAAGAGTGTTACGAGAGCCAGTCGCCCTACATCTTCGACAAGCCACTGCGGGCATCGGAAGTCATCGGCGGGCATCGCTGCGAGAGCCAATACGCGATGCACCTCGTCGCACCACAACTTCGCGATTGGGGCGGCAACTTCGGTCGCAACTTCTCCGTCAGTGAACCGCTCGATCTGCGTGACTGGGAAGGAATCGCTTTTTGGGGTCGGGTCGGCCCGGGCAGTCGCAGCATGCTGAAGGTGAGCATCGCCGACGCCTTCACCGACGAGAAGTTCGTCGTGGACGGCGAGCCTGTCTGCCTGTTCGACACTCCCGAGGACAACACGACCGATGGCTGCGACAAGCACGGCTCGTGGGTCTCGCTGTCGGAAAACTGGGAGCTTTACAAGCTCCCCTTCTCTGAGATGCGCCAAGCCGGCTGGGGCAAGCCGGCTCCGTTCTTCGACGTCTCCAGAGTGCTTGGCCTGAGCTTCGATTACCAAGCCGGTAGCTGGGACATTTGGATCGATGACGTCGGCTTCTACCGCAGCGCGGACTGACTTGCCCCAACTGGTATCGACTTCATGCGCCGTAACACTACAGCATTCACCTGCGGGCTACTTGCCACTCTTCTGGCGGCCAACGCTGCCTTGGCCGAAGACAAGACGAAGGGTGCCGAGTTCATCGACATGCCCGAAAACTACGAGGCGCCCGTGGCTGACCAAGTGGACGAGAGCGAGCGCCCCGCCTATGTCCCGGGCTACCGTGACGTTCCATCCCTCGGCCTGAGCCCCTACGCGCCGCAGAACTTTTCAGCGCTGCCAGGTGGAGTGACTCCCGCCTATGGTGCGCCCGTCGATACGGAGGGTTGGCGCTTCGACTTCACCGGCTACATGCAGCAGCCCGTACTCGCTTCCTTCGGCAAACGCGAAACGGCGTACGACGGACAGAAAGAGACGACAATCCACAGCGACCCGGTGCTCCCCGGGGGCACTTTCGGTTGGTTCGACCACACCAACACGGTGCCCAACCCATGGGCCCAGCTTAACTTCCACTACGGAAACGACGTCGTCAAAGCCACCGCCATCATCGGCTCCTGGCGCATCGGGGAGGCGATGGACGCAGCCAACTACTGGATCCCACCCTCTCAGCTTTGGTTCAACGACGTCTTCCTGACGTACACCCCCGATCTCGGACCCATCAAGAACACGACCCTGGTCGGCGCCTACCCGGACCGCTACGGGCGCATGGCGAAGTACCACAATGGCGCCTACGGCCTCTCCTTCATGGGTGAGCTCCGCGGCGTGGGCACGACGTCGACGTTCACCTTCCCGTTCGAAAACGAAGTCACGTTCGTGACGGAGGCGGGCTTCAAAGGGCAGTTTGGCCGAGCGCCTTCCGCTCTCCTCCCGGACAGTTCGAACGAGTACCCGCTGCAAGAAACGGGCGCGACGTATGCCGCCCACGGGCACCTCAGTGCTTCCTACTACGGCAACTACACCGTATCGCTGCACTACGTCAACAGCTGGAGCCAGGACGATCGCATCGACGATGCGGTTCCCTACGATGACGACACGACGCAGCCCTACCGCAAAGATGGCGGCGTGTCGCTCAAGGGCGTGGACGTACGGCTGGACTTGGCCCGCTTCGGCTACTTCTACAGCGGCGTCAACCAGCTGAACGCCGAGCATTCGATGTCCATCACCAACTTGCTGCGCTTCATGAACGCAGGAGGCGGCAAGGAGCTGAACAACAACTTCCTCGGCTTCGCTTCGAACGGCAACGGCACGATCACTACTGTCGGCGCTCAATATACGCTCAGCCTGGGGACGCTTTTGCGCTACCCGATGGAGTTCTGGGGTGATGGCCCTGATCTCGAGGCATCCGTCTTCGGCGTGTACGCCAACGTCGACTCCCAGGCGGCCGAGTTCGACCGCGACATGTACAAGTTCGGCACTGAGTGGACCTACAGCATGCTGCCTTGGTTTGCGTCAGCCATTCGCATCGATCACGTCTCCCCCGACGAGCGCGATCCGGAACGCGCGTTCTGGATCTTCTCGCCCAAGCTCATCTTCAGAACCGACTGGAAAACCCGTGAAGCGCTCACGCTTCAATACGCAGGATATTTGCTGGGGGATAACGTGCGCGTAGAGGGCGACAGCCGGCTCCGCAACACGATCTCCGGTAACCCCGACCAGCACATGGTCTCCGCCTTCGTAACGATGTGGTGGTAAGTATGATTTCGCAAGCGATCCTCGAGTCCAAAACTATGACGACATGGCTTCGTAGAATGGCGCCTCGTCCTCGCCTGGCGGCGACGCTCGCCACGCTGGGGTGTATGGCGTTCGCCGCTCCCACTTTCGCCCAAGACGATATCGCTGGCGGTACTCTGGGATTGGCCCCCGGCGCGCCCCAAATCACGGCGTTGCCCGGTGGTGTGACGCCGTCGTTTGGTCAGCAATCACAGATGGCCAACGACTGGCGCTTCGACTTCCACGGCATGGTGCTCGTTCCGCTCACGATTGGCATTGGCGAACGCGAGCAGGCCCTCCAGGATCAGAAGGTCACGACACTGCACACTCCGCCGAGGATCCCGGAGCAGTTCGAATCTTTCGAGTACAGCGGTGTACTGCCGAATCCGTGGACGCAGCTGAACTTCACGTACGGCAACAAGGACGTCACCGCCACGGTGGTCGTTGCTGCGCGAGCCGTTTCGGCCGCGAATGCCTTCTTCCACGGGCCGAATCATATCGGTGTCAACGACGCGTTTCTGACCTTCCGTCTGCCTGTCGAGGAGAAGATCGCGTTCACCCTCGACGTAGGGGCCTTCGCGAACACCTACGGCCAGATGGGCGAGTACGACCTCGGCCGCTACGGCACGCCGCTGTTGTTCCGTGTGGGGGGCGCAGGTCTCACTGCAAGAGGCGACTACGTGCTGTCCGCCGAGTTGACCCTGACCACGGAGCTGGGCTTCAAGGGAACGTTGGACAAGGCGCCCGTCGGCGTCGAGCCCGCCGGCTGGAACGGCTTCGCCGACCCCAACCAGGGGAGCAGCTTCGCCCTGCATGGGCATGCGCTGCTCGACTACCAGAAGTTCGCCTCCGTCGGGCTTCACTACGTCTCGGCGTTTTCGCAGGATGACCGCGCCGCGCGTCAACCCAACAACCCCGACGGCAGCATCGGCGTCGTGGGTGCCGATGCGCGCCTGAGAATGGGTCGCGTCGGCCATTTCTACGCCGGTACGGGTTGGACGAACGCAGATACGGCACGCTCAGTCGCGGGTGTGATTCGGGTGCTCAACGCCCGAGGCGGCACCGGCTTGATGCGAGAGTACTTCGGCGCCGACAGCAACAACGGCACGGGGTCGCTCTTCACCTTGGGCGCCCAGTACGACTTCTCCCTCGGCAACTTCCTGCGCTATGACGCGGGCACCGTTGGGCCCGGCCCCGACTTCGTCGCGAGCTTCTACGGGATCTACACCAGCGTCAGCAGCGACGACAAGTCGACGGACACGCTCGCCAATGGGGATGAGATAGCCCTCTACGACGGCGTGAGCAAACTCAAGTACGGCACGGAGTTGACTTATAGCTTCGTCAAGTGGCTTGCGGCATCCGTTCGCTACGACCGAGTACTGCCCCACCTCGATGATAGCGACCGCACCCATGCCATCGTATCGCCGCGCCTGATCTTCCACAGCGATTGGGGTTCGCAGGATCAGGTGGTGCTACAGTACTCACGCTGGTTCACCGGTTCGAAGTCCACAGTTTTCGAAGGTTACCCGGCAGTGCGTGAACCAACGATCGTCCCCGACGCCGACACGCTCATGCTCAGCGCATCGATGTGGTGGTGATATGAGCCAACGAAGAACCATCGTCGACAGCCCATACCCACTCGGAGCTCTTCGAGTGGGCAAGAGCACAGCCCGGCTGTTCGCTGCTTGCTCTGCGCTATGGTGTTCCGCCTGTGGCGGTACGGAAGACAGCGAGCGGCCACAGGCGCTACCGTCGAGTTTCGAACCCGTCGACTTGACGGACTGTGAGTCGTTCGCTGAGGACTACGAATTTCTGCTACTCGAACCGTTCACAGCAAACCAACAGGTAAACGACAACGGCATGCGAACGCTGGGCTGGTACGTCAGCTACGACCTGAGCAACGTCACTTTCAACGAGGACGGTGTGGTCGAAGAGCGGTTCTTCGGGCCGCCCGACGAGGGGCAGATTTGGCCGGACACGAGCGAGGGAGCGCCAAGCCTCGACGAAGGCAGCCTCTGTGAGCAGGAGCCCGGATCCATCCACCTCTACTCGGACCCACCGGGCTTCAGTGGCTGGGGCATGAACTTCGGCTCCAACATGAACGACAACTACGACGCCACGGAGTGGGGCGCCGATGGCATCGCATTCTGGACCAAACGAGGGGCAGATACCAATGAGGGGCTGTCAGTCAAGGCAACGGTGCCGGACGGCTACACGACGTCTTCGGGTACCACCGTCGACGCGCTCGATCCCTACTGCATCGACGGCCTGTACGACCAAGATGCCTGCGACGCCTATGGTCGTGCCGTGATTCTCAGCGACGAGTGGCAACTGCACCTGCTGCGTTTCGACGAGATGTACCAAGAGGGCTTCGGCCGAGCCTCGCCCTTGCCGACCCCGAATCTCGAGCATTTGGCGGGCGTGACGTTCCTCGTGGGCACCGGCACCTGGGACGTGTGGGTAGACGAAGTGGCCTACTTCCGCGAACGCTGAACACTGTGTCGACGAATTCATGAACCCGGTCGTCACACGGTACGAGCACAACCCGATCCTGACGGGCAAAGACTTCCCACAGGGCTCGGGCATCGTTCGGGTATTCAACTCCGGCATCATCAAGTACGCCGGGGGCTACGTGATGGCGTGCCGCGCGGAAGATGCGGCGCTACGCAACACCATCTGGCTCGCGGACAGCCGCGATGGCTATCACTTCACGCCGCGCCCAGAGCCCATCCGAGTACCCGAAGGCGATCCGGAGTGGGACGAGTACACGGCAGGGATGTATTACGACCCTCGCATCACGGAGATCGAAGGTACGTTCTACCTGATGCACGCCGCTCACTCGGGGCACGGCTGTCGTCTCAGCCTGATGAAGACTCGCGACTTCCAAGACTTCGAGTGGATGGGCATCGTCTCCGAGCCTGACAACCGCAACGGCGTGCTCTTCCCCGAGAAGATCAACGGCTACTACGCGCGCCTAGACCGTCCCAACACGCCCAGCGACATGGGAGACATTTGGATCTCGTACTCACCCGATCTGATCCACTGGGGTCGGAGCAGGTGCGTGCTCCGGAATTCCGAAGTGCGTTGGGCGTGGTCGAAGATCGGCCCTGGTGCGGTACCCATCCGCACCCCAGAAGGATGGCTCAACATCTTTCACGGCGTGCGCACTCAATGCAAAGCGCACTACGTCTACCAATTGGGCGTCAGCTTGCTCGACCTCGACGACCCGAGCAAAGTCATCGCACTGGCAGAAGAGGCGATTCTCGAACCGCTCATGGACTACGAACTCGTCGGGCAGACGCCAAGTGTCGTGTTTACCTCCGGTGCGATCGTGGAAGATGACGGCGAGATCAAGCTCTACTACGGCGGAGCCGACACGGTTCAGTGCGTCGCCTTGACGAGCGTCGCTCGACTGCTCGAGCTGTGCTCGAGATACCGACGCTGATTCAGCTGCTCGAGCTGTGCTCGAAGCACTGTGCCCGGAATACCAACGCTGATTCGGCTGCCGTCGTGCTCCGAGTAGCGACGGTCATGTCGTGCAGCGCCGCGTGGTTCGAGCTCGTTCGGTCTCACCTGCTCGAGACGGCGGCTGTCGACTGACGCTTGACGAGTTCCACGTTCATTCGCTCTGGACGCCCCGTAGGGGCCTTCTCGTCGATCATGTCGAGCAGGCCGCGCACGGCTCGCCGCCCCATCTCTTCCTTGTCGATACCGATCGTGGTCAGTGGCGGGTTGGTGTAGCGACACATCGTGATGTCGTCGAAGCCGACCACGCTGAGCTCTTGCGGCACCTCGATGTCGAGTTCGTACGCCGCCTGGAGTACGCCCGCTGCCACCTCGTCGTTGGCGCAGAAGACGGCCGACGGTCGTTCTGGAGAGGAAAGCAACTGCTTTGCGCCTTCGTAGCCGGCGTCGTGACTCAAGTCTCCACAGTCGTAGACCGGGGTCGAGCCCGCTTGCTCCAGCCCTACCTCAGCTAGGGCTTCGAGGAACCCTCGCTCTCGCTCCGCTATGCTCGCCCTATCTCGACCTCCGGCGACCATCGCCAAGCGTCGATGACCGAGCTCCACCAGGTGCTCGGTCGCCAGTCGAGCGCCGGACGCGTTGTCGATCTCCACGGAGAAGACGTCATCGAGGTGAGGCACGACGTCGACCGCGGCGACAGGCACCCCCAAGCCCCGGATGTCCTCGACCATCTTTGCCGAGGTCATGTGCACCAGCAGAACCCCTTCAGCGTTGCGTTCTCGCAGCGCCTGGGGCAGTTGTTTCGACCCTTCGTAGACGTCATCCACGAACGAAAAGAGCAGGTTGTACTCCCGCTTGGTCGTCTCCTTGATGATGCCTTGGACGACGAACGAGTAAAACGCATTCGCTATGCTGGATGGGTCCCGATAGAAGACGAGAGCGAGATTGTGGGTCCGCTGCCGGGCGAGCCCACGCGCGCTAGCGCTCGGATGATAGTCGAGCTGCTCCGCTGCTTTGAGCACGCGCTTCTGCACCTTTTCGCTGATGGCTTCGCCCGCTCGTTTGTTGAGGACGAACGAAACCGTCGCGATGGACACGCCCGCCTTCTCAGCGACGTCTCTGATGGTGGCTCGTTTCTTCATGCGGATACGCGTTGCGCCCTTTTTGTAGTCGTCAGGCGCAGGCATTCCGAGCAAAAAGGGCACGGTAACTACTCACGCGTGAGGCACGCCAGAGGGGAGCGTCAGCCCGGCCCGCTGGTCCCCGCACGCAAAAAGAGGCCCCCTGCGAACGGTGCCTCTTTTCTTCGTTCAGCTGTGGCA
>JBNKZR010000030.1:0-30937 GCA_050301735.1 Polyangiaceae bacterium
CTCGATCGTTTCGAGGCAGTCGGTCGCGAACCCCGGGCAGACGACGTCGAGGCGTCCGACACCCTTGCCGCCCAGCTCCCTGACGGTCTCGTCGGTATACGGGCGCAGCCATTCTTCGCGCTCCAATTCACCACGAAACGGTAGCCCGACTTTGCGACGGAGTCGAACCGGACTATGCCTGCGTCGGTGCACCTCCTCGACTCCGCTCAGCGCAACCGGCGTGCACTGGTTTCCATGACGATCAGTGCGCTCGCGCTTTCCGTGATGGGTGCGATCGTCAAGAGCCTCGGGGGGCGATACTCGACGGCCGAGCTCTTGCTCGCCAGGACGCTCGTCAGTCTCGTGCTGAGCTACATCGGCCTGCGTCGGCTGGGTTTGCATCCGCTCGGCACGGAGCGCAAGTGGCTTCTGCTGCGAGGACTCTTCGGCTTCTTTGGGCTGGGATGCATGTTCTACGCGCTGCCCCGTCTGCCGCTGGCTGAGGTGACGGTAATTCAGTACCTCTACCCGCTGTTCACGGCTGGTTTGGCGTTCGTGATTCTCAAAGAGTCGTTGCGCACGCACTTCTGGTGGGGCTCGGTGCTTTCGCTGGCGGGAGTCGTCTTGGTTGCGCAGCCCGGCGTGTTGGCGGGTGGCGAGTCAGCGTTGCCGCCAGTCCCGCTGCTCGCCGCGTTGGGGGCTGCTTGGTTTTCAGCCTGTGCGTACGTACTCGTGCGCCGGCTCAGTGCCAAAGAGCACCCACTCGTCATCGTGTTCTACTTTCCGCTGGTGGCGACGCCCTTGGCGTTGCCGTTCGTCCTGCTCGACTTCGTGATGCCGAGTGGGTGGGATTGGGTGTGGCTGCTGCTGATAGGTGTGACGACGCAAATTGGTCAGGTGTATTTGACGCGGGGCCTCTCTTTGGTGGAGGCAGGTAGAGGTACGTCGATGGCCTACGTTCAGGTCGTCTTTGCTGCGCTCTGGGGATTGGTCCTCTTCGATGAGTGGCCCACAGCTTTGAGTGTGGTGGGGGCTCTGTGCATCGTCGTCGGCACGTGGCTCGTTCAGCATTGAGAAAGGCTGGCCATGCGTCAGCGTGTGCCCTAAGAATCGCGTCATGGCTGAGCTCCCCCGCGTGATCCCCGAAGCGTTGTCAGCTCTAGGCGGAGTCCTTGCTGAACTGGGGAGCAAGCGCGTGCTGCTCATCACTGGGCCCAGCCGCCGGGGGGTGGAGCAGGTCGTCAGCGTTTTGGGGGAGTTGCCCGTGCGTGTGTTCGACGAAGCCCGCAGGCACGTGCCCAAGCAGGTTGTCGAGGCAGCTTTGCGCGCGGTGGACGAACACGAGGCCGACACGCTGGTCAGCTTGGGTGGCGGGTCCACTACGGGCTTGGCAAAGGCGCTCAAGCTCGAAAGGGATGTCCGCTTCGTCGCCATCCCAACCACTTATGCAGGCTCTGAGTACACAAACCTGTATGGCGTCACGGAAGACAGCAACAAAGTGACGGGGCGGGACGACCGCGTGCGGCCGGACGTCGTGTTGCAGGCAGTCGACTTGACCTCGACCATGCCGCGGCGGATGACCGTCACCAGCCTGTTCAATGCTCTGGCTCACCCCATCAGCGTGCTGAGCACGGGCGAGGCCGACCGGGAGCTCACGCAGCTGGCGTTGTCTGCCGCGAAGAAGGCCTTCTCCTGTGCCGAGACGCTCGTGCGCTGGCCGGCCCACACGGCGACCCGTCGCCAAGCGATGGAGGCAACGCGCCTCGCCGCCGAAGTGCTGCAACGAGGAAAGCCTGGGCTGCACCATCGCCTGGCGCATTTTCTCGGCGGTCGCTTCGATCTCGACCATAGCGGTTTGCACGCAGCACTCTTGCCCCACACCGTTCGTCACTTGCGTTTGGAGGACGCGGGCATGCACCGTCGCTTGAGCGACGCCATCGGCGTGAATGATCTGGAGGCTGCGCTGTTCGATCTACTCGTGCGGGCCGATGCGGCGACTTCCCTTCGTGGACCAGAGGTGAACTACGAGACGTACTGCACGTTGGTGGAGGAGAACCCGACGTTGCCCGCGTCCGTGCTGCATGCTGCTTATCTCGGACGCCGACCGATGCGAAGCGTGACGCATGAGGACTGGGGACTGCGACACGACGTCAGCCGCTGGGGTCCGACGTTTCGCGAAGCGCGGCGTGTTGTCGTCGCGCTCCACGGGCGGGGAAGTACCGCGGATGCGATGGTGAGTCGGACCCTGCAACTGACCGGCAACGACCCAGCGGTCGCGATCGTCGCGCCCCAAGCTCCGAATTGCAGCTGGTACTCCAAGCGCTACACGGCTCCGCGGGTGGAGCTCGGTCCTCAGCTGCAGGCGAGCCTCAAAGAGGCCCTCTCGGTCATCGCTCGCGTGAGGGACGAAGCGCCGGATGCGCAGGTGGTGTTGCTCGGCTTCTCTCAGGGCGCTTGTCTGGGGTTCGAAGTCGTCGCACGTCTTCAGCAGACTCCGTCTGCTCTGGTGGCGTTGTCCGGGTCCGGTATCGGCGGTGTCGACGAGCCGCCCGAGTTCGACGAGCGACTGTCAGGCATGCCGGTGCTGATGGGCGCGAGTCAGGACGACCCGTGGCTGCAGCAAGACCTCGTGAAGCAGACGGCGAAACAACTCGAAGCTGCGGGTTGCGACGTGGCACTCGAAATGATCCCCGGAGACGTGCACACGTTTCACGAGCGCCACCGCTGGTTGGCACGACCACTGTTGACCGGCCGCAGCCAAGCGTCGACCCTCAGGGGCTTCTGCGGCGAGCACGAGAGCGAGTCTTTGCACGGAGCACTGCCCCGTCATCAGAACTCCCCTCGGCGTTGCCCTTTCGGGCTTTACGCTGAGCAGGTCAATGCGACGGGTTTCGTGGCGGCGCGAGGCGACAATCAACGAGCCTGGCTCTACCGCATTCGCCCATCCGCTCAACACGGTCACTTCGAACCCCTCGCCCACCGAACCTTCGTCGCCGATTTCGATGCTGCCCCCGAGGTCAATCTCGCTGGCTTTTCGGCCATGGAATTGCCGACGGAAGCGACGGACTTCGTGGACGGAATGGCGACCGTCGGCGGCGCGGGGAGCGCGAGCTTGCGGCGCGGCTACGCCGTTCACATCTACGCCGCCAATCGCAACATGGTCGATCGCGCGTTCTGCAACGCGGATGGCGAGCTTCTGATCGTGCCCCAGCTCGGTACCTTGACGCTGCAGACCGAATTCGGATTTTTGGAGGTGGCACCCGGATCGATAGCGTTGATCCCTCGTGGCGTGCGCTTCAGCGTGCTGTTGCGCGAGGGGCCCAGTCGGGGCTACGTGGCGGAAGCGTACGGTCGGCGCTTCGAGTTGCCCGACCGTGGACCGGCGGGGGCCAACGGCCTCACCGACAGTAGGCACTTTCGCTGCCCCCCGGCCTGGCACGAGGATCGTTTGGCGGTAGGTTATCGAATCACGCACAAGCTCGGGGGCCACCTGTTCGAAGCTCGGCAGGACTACTCGCCGTACGACGTGGTCGCGTGGCACGGCAATCTGGCGCCCATGACGTACGACCTGCGCGAGTTCAGCCCACTGGGCAACGCGCGCTTCGACCATGCCGATCCTTCGCTGCTCACGGTGTTGTCGGCGCCGATGGACGAACGCGGAGCCAACACTTTGGACTTCGTAGTATTCGTACCGCGTTGGGATGCGACGGAGGGCACCTTCCGTCCGCCGTACTTCCATCGCAACGTCACTACCGAGTTCAACGGCATCATTCGTAACCCCGGGTCCGACGAGATGTTTCAGGCTGGTGGCTACTTCCTGACACCTAGCCTGACTCCCCACGGAGTTCGGGCGGGGGCGGTCGAGCGGGCCCTCGCCATGTCTGACGAACACGCTGACAATCCAGCACGAGGGGGAGACGACTCGCTGTGGTTTCAGTTCGAAACCACGTTGCCGTTCAGCTTCACCTCGTGGGGACGTCAATCCGCAACGCGCCAAGCCGATTGGGCTGGCGACTGGGGCACGTACCGCGTTCACTTCGACGCCACTTGACGTCGTCGCTCGCGAGCTGTCACGGCAGGCGCCCACTTCCGTCCCTGCGCTTGCGATCGCGGTTCTAGACGGCTGGCGTTTCCGGTATCTCGCCCGCCGCTTTGCGCTGCTGCCAATCGTCGAGTTTTGCTCGAGCGGAGTTCTTGGTCGGATCCACGGCGTCTTCGTGGTGCGGCAGTCTGGCGGTCAGTTCGATCACGTAGCCGTTCGGGTCGCGGAAGTAGATCGAGTGAATGAAGTTGTGGTCCGCAATGCCCCGGCTTTCGATGCCCGCTGCTTTGCCTTTTGCCAACATCACTTCCAGCTGCTCGTACGGCACTTCCAATGCGATGTGCACGTCGTAGTCGTGCCTTTCCTTGAACTCGAACGGCATGTCTGGTGCTTCGAAAAACGCAATGAAGGACCCGTCGTCCAGGCGATAGAAAGTATGCAGGGCAGCCGTCTCCCGCCCACTCTTGGTCACGTGGATTTCAAGAGTTGCGCTCAGCGGGAGGCCTAGGAACTCCTCGTAGAACTTGCGGGTCTGTTCGGAGTCGCGACAGCGATACGCACTGTGATGCAGTCCTTGGATCATCTTTCTTCCTTCTTGCCTGGATGTAGACCCCTGGTCGGAGGGGGTCTAGGAGTTAGATAGGCGCGTGCGCGCCGGGGACAAGGCCAGAGCGGTGTTTCGGGTGGGTTGGCTCGGGGGCAGGGTGCCATCTTCCGTCGTTCGTGTTCGCGGCTTGTCGTGGCTGGTGCTGCGCACGCTGTCAGGGTTGCGGCTCGGATTGCTTGGGGCCTTCGTAGCGCACGGCGCGTTCCGAGGTTTCCCAGATCGTTTTCATGGCGGGGCGTGATTGCTCTTCGTGAACGTGGGCTACCAAACCCGCGCAGCGCGAGACGATGGCGAACCCACGCATGATCTCGTACGGCACGCCACAATCCCCTAAAAGGGCTGCGATCGCGCCGGTGGCATTGAGGGTGATGTGTTTGCCGTAGACGTCGTCCACAGCCGTGCACAACTCACGTATCGCGGCCACGTGTTTGCCTGCTAGCCCCTCCGCCTCGGCCACTTCGAACAGTCGCAGCGTTCTTGGGTCGTCCGGCTTGTGCAAGGGGTGACCAAAGCCTGGCAGTGGCTGTTTCGCTGTGCGGTGTTCGGACGCGATCGTGCGAGCTTCTTGCGCGAGCGACGTTTCGGCACTCAACATTCGGGCGAGTAGGGCACCACAGCCCTCCATCGTGCCCACGAACACGCTGCCTACGCACGATAGGCCGGCTGCCACAGCGCTCTGCATGGCTTCGGGAGCGCTGGAGTAGGCGAGCCGAGTCGCCAGCGCGCTCGGAGTCAGCCCGTGCTCCATCAACGTGACCAAACAAGCGTCGACGACCTTGGTCTGCGCTGGAGTTGGCAAGCGGCCAAGGATGCCGAACAACATCATCTCGGTGAACGTGAGCTTGCCGATCAAGTCTTTGCACAGGCTCCTGTCGCGGATGAACACGTCCTCAGGAGTGGAGGTTGCGATGCTGGTCGTCGGTGCTGCGGCATTGGCGGTCACGTTGTGTCTCCTTTGAGCGCCATTTCAGGCGTTCGGCCCCAAGTGCAAACGCTTTTCCAGTTCATGACGCTGGATCTTGCCGGAAGCGCTGCGTGGAAACTCTTCCATCTCAATGAAGAAAACGGCTTTCGGTCGCTTGTAGCTCGCCAGTTCGGAGCGGCAGCGCTCGATGACGTCGTTCTCCGACAGGGAATCGTCGCTGCGCGCCACGAAGGCTACCGGCACCTCGCCCCATTTCTCGTCCACCCTGCGCACGACTGCCGCATCCAGCACCCGCTGGTCTTGCAGAATTACTCGCTCCAACTCGGCGGGGTAGATGTTCTCGCCCCCCGACTTGATCAAGTACTTGACGCGATCGACGAAGTCGAAGCTGCCGTTCTGGTTCTGGCGAAAGACGTCCCCCATGTGAAACCAGCCGCCGCGGAACTCTTCGCGGTTGACCTCATCCGCCCGAAAATAGCCGCTGAACAAGGTCGGTCCGCGAATGCAGAGCTGACCAGACGTGCCCAGCGCGACCTCTCGATCCTCGGAGTCGACCAGCTTGATCTCGCACAGGGGATTCTTCTCTTTCGATAGGCACGTGGGCGCGACGCCGACCGGGATCAGACTCGCCGAGCACGGTGGGCAACCCGTTTCCGTTGCGCCGAAGGTGTTGGCATAAGGAGCATCCAACAAGCGCGTCACTCGAGCGAGTTCGGCCGGGGGTACCAGATCGGCCATCACCCCGCACAACTTGACGCTACGAGGCACGATGGATCGAGCCTCGAGCTCGTCAGAGAAAGCGCCGATCATGCCGGGCATCAAGAGCAGCCAGCCGAGTTTCTCGCTCGCTACCAACGATGCAAGTCTCCGTTTGTCGAAACCGTCGATCACGATCACTTTGCCGCCGCCGGTGAGTGCACCGAGAGACGGATCGGCAGCGCCCATGTGATAGAGAGGTGACCAGGCGACGAAGGTGTCGTCCGCTGCGATACCCAGGTCGGCTTGCATCACCAGGCCGCGCCAGATCTCCGCGCGGTGGCTGATGACGGCGCCTTTTGGCAACCCCGTCGTCCCGCTGGTGTAGAGAATGAGCAGTGCGTCTTCGGGGTCAACGGCTTCGTCGACCGCGCTTTCTTCTGCGGCGGCCACCAGCTGGTCGTACTCTTCGCCGTAGGTGACGACCTTCGTTTGCTCGAGCTTGTCGCGGTGTTTGGCGGACGCGAATGTGACGACCGGTGAGACCAAATCAACGCAGTGAGCCACCTCGCTCACCGACAGGCGCCAGTTCTGGCATGCCACGGTCACACCCATCGCTGCAGCGGCTAAAAAGAGCTCCAAGTACTCGATGCGGTTCTCCGACAGAATCGCGACGCGTTGACCGCGGGTTGCTCCGTGTCGGCGTAGCACGGTCGCTAGCTTCAGTGCCCGACGTCGGAGCTCGTCGTAGGTCAAGCTTCGCCGTTCGTCTTCGACCGCAATGCGGCCGGGGAAGAGGCGCGCCTGGGCATCGAAGAGGCCGAAGAGGGTCGACCTGCTGGACCTGGCGACGAGGCCAACTGTGTCGTCGGAGCGACGCGGGGTCGTTGCCCCGCGTCCGCTTTGCGAGTCGAGTTCGTTCATCGCTCTCACAGGGTGTAATGCCAGCATGGGTGCACCGCCAGACGCCCGTCGCTGACACCGGACTGCGCGCCGATCTGGCCATCTGCAATCTGGCGAAATGACGCTCTGCCTCGCATACTGTGCCGATGCGTCGCTACCGTGTCGGAGCCTTGGTGGGTGCTGTCGTCACCTTGGCCCCCCCAGCTCTCGCAGAGCCGAGCGACGAGGCGGTCACCGGTGCGAAGGAGGCTCTCCTGGCGGACGTGCAACGAATCATCGTCGCGAAGGAGGAAGCTGGTTGGTTCGTCGATGAGGAGGAGTACACCGACATCGTCGCCATCCTTCTCGAGTCTGCCTGCCGGACTCCGGCGTTGGCGCGCCAGGCAGCCCTTTCGGAGTTGGAGCGCGCCGCCCCGGGCGACCCGAAGCGCCTGTACCAAGAAGCCGGGGGACTGAGCGATGAGGTCGAGGAGGCGCTACACGCCCATCGGGCCCTGGTCGCGCTGCGCCGGACCCTCGCGCGTACCGGTGAATGCCCGTTCTTCGTCGAACCGAGTTACGCCTTCGAGGGTCGCCAGACGGAGCGCAACAAGTGGGTCGTTCACCTGGAGGGTGGCGGTGTCGCCGAGGCGGTGCGAGCGGGGAACATCTACGGCGTCGGGGGTGGCGGCAATGGTCGTCTTCTCTTCGGGCGAGGCTTCGGCAACGAGCTCAGTCTGATTGCTGGCGGCGAAGTTGGGGGTGGTGCGGAGCTCAATCGCCCGGGCGATTCCGACCAGTTCACGTTCAAGTACTTGGGGGCGGTTCCCATCGTCGCGCGCTTCCACGACGTCAACTGGCTCTACGACTTGGAGGTAGCCCCGGTTGGCATCCTTCAGGGCAACGAGTTGACGCTCCAATGGGGGGCGCGCCTCGGTTTTGGCGTCGGGCTGACGACCCTGCGCGCCAGGGACTTCCTGCCCTGGGCGGGAGTCGCAGTGACGGTTGAGCACTTCTTTCCTGGCGGAGGGCTTCCGGCGACACAGCTCGTGCGTGGTGGCCTCCGTGTCGGCATTCGCTGGCTTCCCTGAGCTGCGCGGGACGGTCCCAGCCTTCTCGAAAGCGCCCGCGCGCCGTGTGCCCCGTTTGGCTGATCGCGGGCTGCCGACGTTCTCGGAACTTCTGGGGCGCAGGTTCCCGGACTGACTAAGAAAGACAGATGTTCAGTATTAGGGCTTGAATTATGTTCAGTGGTGGGTAAATTCCTCTCCGTTGGGCGCGGCCCCTCACCCGCGCCTCCTGCGAACCGAAGGCAAACCGCCGCCCGTCACATGCGGGCGGCGGCGATTTCTCGAAAGGGTGTGTTTCATGCGAATCTTCAGATACCGGGAAAGTCTCGACTCCTTGCCCGTCGACCTGTGTGCGGATCCTGACGGGGAGTGGACCTACGAGGCATTGGTGGAGGCCGCGGGCTTCGACCTGCAAGACGAGGGCGTAGCCATCGGCGCTCTCGCGGACGCCTACTACGGTCATCCCGACGGTTCGGCCGTGGTCGCCACGCCGAAGTCCGGCTTCATTGCCATCATCGAGTGCGTGCCTGAGCCTGTGCGTCTGCCACTCCCACAGCGACGCGAAGCCAGTCCGATCGAACGCGCCGCTTGAGCGACGCGCTGGGCGGCGACGGCTGGGCCTCGCCCCGACGTCCGCCCAGCTCAGCACCGGCCGATTTTGGCGGGCTCTTCTCCCGATCAGCGAAACTCGAGACGCCATCGGATGTCAGCGCCCAAGTTGCCGAGGCTCGAACTAGAGATGTCGTTGACGTTGTCGTAGGAGCCTTCGACGCTCACCTGCTGGTTCAGTCGCCATTCGAGGTTGGAGCGAACCTCGCGGCTCTCGCTGATGCCGCTGGTGACGAACGCCCGAATGCGTTCGGTCAGGCGCTTGCCCACCGTCACGGTGGGTTCGGTGCGACCCGTTCTCGATGAGTACGAGCTTCCGAAGCGGAACTCGTCGATGACCGGGATCGCATCGGTCACCGCGCTGTCAGCGCCAGTGAGCGAGCCCAAGGCTTCCAGAGCGACGCTCTCGCCGAGGCTCGCAGATTGTGCCTGATCGAGCTCGGCGCGAGTCAGTCCCACCGTCAACAACAAGAAGATGTCGTCTTGGGATAGCTTGGGCTGACTCGTCAGATCGATCTTCAGATTGTCCGCGTCGCCGTACGCGTGCATGAAGATGCGCCACTGGCCTCCGGCCGAGGCCGACTCGGCGGCGGTCCCCACACCCGAGCTGGGAGCCGTGGTGTTCGAGGTGGCGGTGGAGTAGCGTCGGTATTCCGTGTTGGCGCGCAAGTCCACGCGAGGTGAAATCGTCGTTGGATCGTCGAAGCGGACTTCACCGGCCTCGACCTCGAACTCGTTGCGCCGTAGCCGAATGCGCCCACCGGGTTCGACGCGCATACGACCCCGCAGACCAAAGCGCTGGTTCGTGCCCGTGAGCTGCAAGCCCGGGCGCTCGATGCGAAGGTTGGCGTCGAGCAGGTTGTTGTTCAGGCGCAGCGCGCGATCCGAGGTCACGATCACGTCGAGCTCCACCATGTCCTTGAGCGGGTCGTAGGATTCGAACTCGGTGCGTTTACCGCGGCGGGTGAGGCTCGCGATGTCCGCATTCATCGTCACCGGGCGCGAGTACTCGAAAGAACGCAAGGCGACGCGGCCCGTCACCTTGGGCAGCCCGTTTTCTTCGCTGTCGGCACTGGGTTGCCAGACGGCGCTCAGATCCGCGTCGACGGCGAGTTCGACGCCGTCCGTGACCGGCAATGAGACGCTGCGGGCTTCGAGTTGTCCTCGGAATTCGCCCAGTTTCGTTCCGCGCAGAGGGGCGCGCCCCCGGGCCTTGATCAGGCCGCCCCCGACCGCGGCCGAAGCACGCTCGAGCTCGAAGGACCCGCGTTCGAGTCGCACGGCGAGCTCCACGTCGTTAAACGCCAGACCCTGCTCACGCAGCACGAAGCGTGCTCCCGTCAGCTGGAATCCACCACTCGGCTCCGGCTGTGCGACGGGACCCTTCAGCTGGAGCTGTCCTTGGAGCGTGCCCGAAACCTGGCTCAGGCTGGGCAGCAGCATGGCCCAACTGTTCATGTCCACCGCCCTGAGCGCGAGGGTCATGTCGAACGTGGGTTTGGAGGCGACGTCGTTGACGCCGCCCGAGACGTCGAAGATCGCCTGTCGTCCTTTGGGCGTGGAAATGCGCAGCGTTACCTTGGGGGTTTCGAGGCGACTAGAGCTGAGCGTCAGCTCTTCTACCGGCTCCGTCTCCAGCTTGAAGCCTTTCCAGGCGACCCACAGCGTTCCTACTTCTGCCACTGCCTGAGATGCGGAGGGGTCTTCGAGAGGCATGCGGGCGAAGTCGATTCTTCCCGAGAACTTGCCGCTGGGGCGCTGTTTCGTCAGGCCGACTTCGGGTCGTAGCTCGACGAGCGGTCCCAGATTGAGCTCGTTGAAGATGAGGCCGCCTTTGGCGACTTTGTGTTCCTGCCGGGTGAGCGAGAATTTGTCGAACATCACCTGCTGTCCGAAGAGTTGTCCCGAAACGTGAAAAACCCCGCTGGGGCGGTCCTTCTTTCGCTCAGTCGGGTCGAAAGGGGAGGGGATCCTGTGACCGCACTGCGTGCGCTTCGCTTCGAACCGAGCCAGACTGGGTGTTGGTTTTAGATAAATATCGACCTTGGAGCCGGGTAGCCTCGAACGGCCCAAGGTGAGCGGGCTCATGCTCGCGCGAACCTGTGCCTCCATCTCATCCAGGCTGCCGTCCAGTCGCGCCACGGCACTGACACTACCGGTCACCAAGTCCGCCCACTTTTTCGTTCCCTCCAACCGAGACAGGGGTAGGGCGCTCGCAACCAAGTTGCCCCGTATCTTGGCGTCCGGGCTGATGTGCACGTTGCCGATGACGCTGCCCGTGCCCTTGTGGAGATGAAAATTCGGAATGTCGAGATCCATGCCGTGGTAACCTGCTGGCATGTCCTGCCAATGGAAGTCGAACTCGGCGCCGCCGTTGTCGTAGTCTTCTTCGAACAGCGTCAGGTCACGCGCTCCGGCGTGCCCAGAGATGCGCAGGTTGCCACCCCCACAGGGATCACCAGGCCCGCCGATGACGTAGCTGACACGCGCGTTCGCATCCAGGGCGCCGCGCAGGTCTTGCCACCTCGGGTCGTCCTCGAAGTGCCACATCGCCAGCAGATCCCGCACGCGCGCTCCCTGCGAAGCGACTTTCAACGTCGCTTTGACCGCTGGCCCTTCGTCGAAAGCGATCCGCCCAAGCGGAACGTGGAGTGTGCTCTGCCCTTTTTCGAGCGTGGCTTCTTCGAGTTCCACGTGCAGCGGTCGAAACGTCGTGTTCGGTGAACGCAAGTTTCCGAGTGGGAAACCGCCAAAGACTAGATCGTCGATCGCCACCTCCGCCGTCAGCGTCGGATCACTCATCTTGCCGCTCCCGTT
This sequence comes from Polyangiaceae bacterium, assembly GCA_050301735.1. GTDB lineage: Bacteria > Myxococcota_A > Polyangia > Polyangiales > Polyangiaceae > SZUA-265. The sequence continues at coordinate 11,628 of JBNKZR010000030.1, forward strand.
GGCGGTCAAGGTGGCGATGCCCTCAATCGGGATGGTCGTCAACGGGCTGAGCTCCGACAAGTTCAGGGTGGAGGCCGGCACGTCGATCTTGATCCAATCGGAGAAGCCGAGGTGCACCGTGGTGCGCAGGAAGCTCGAACCGAAGCGGACATCCATGTCGTCGAAACGGACGGAGTCGTCGCGCACCCCGAACTTTCCTTTCAGCACAGCTCGCGGTTTCGCGCCCAACATGTGCTCCCGCCCAGCGGCGTGAAAAGCACGATCGAAGATTTCGAAGTGACTCGTCGTGATGTTGACGTCGCCGTCGAGCCTCGCGGGTGACAGTGTGCCCTGGAAATTGTGCACCAGAGCGCGGTCGATGTGCCACTGCACGATCGTGTTCGGCGTGATGCCGATGTCGCGCATCATCTCGGGGAAGGGAACGTTGCGACCATCGACCTTGCCCGCGTGCAGGGTGACTCCCGGTTCGAAGGGAGCGAGGGTGACGTCGTAGACGTCCACTGGACCCCCGCCGTAGATGGCGTGCAACTCAGGTACGATGATCTTGTCGTCCTGAAGTCTCACTTCGGCCTCGGAGCTGTAGACGATGCGGCTCCCCGAGAGCGAGAATTGCCCCGTCGTCAGCGTGCCCGTGAACTCCGGCAGGCGCATTGATGGCTCGAAGCGCACGTCGCCGGCGAGCGTCGTCCAGCCGTCGAAGGTCGGTGCGCCGCCGGAGAGTCGATTGAGGAGGTTGCTCGGTACACGAGCCTCGACCGCGCCCTCGATTTGCCCGAGGCCCCCTTCGGCGTCCGTCACCACCCGAAGCTGGCTGCTGCGCAGTTCCACCCGGTCCAAGGTGGGCGCCTGGTCAGCGGAGGCTGGGCAGCTGGGCGCCGTGCCTGCCTCAGCTTCGATGTCCGCGTTGCCGGTTACCGAAAGGCGTCGGACCAGAACGCCGTCGGGGTCGATGCGCACACGCGCATCCACCTGGCAGATCACGTCTTCGTCCCAGAACCATTCCGGTCCGGGTTCCCCGTCGCCCCGGGTGCTCTCGAACAGGCCCGAAGGGTAGCCGATGCGACTCTCTCCCACGCGAAGAGCCAACTCCACCGCCCGCTGCTCGGCGAAGACGTCCAGATCCACCGCGCCCGTCTCGATGTGGACCCCGTCGAGGTCGATGTCGAAGCGCGCGTCGGTCGCCGAAAGGGACCGAAACGGTGCGTGTCGCATCTCCGGCGCGTCTCCGGAGCTGTCTGGCAGGCGCAGGTCGAGGTTCTGCAGCTCGCCGTCCTCGATCCTCAGCCGTGACATCGGGCGGTCGATGGCGATGTCACCGATGTCCAAGCGCCCGGCAATCAAAGAGAACACCCGAGGTGTGATGCCGACCTTGGCGGCGCGAAAAGCGGGCATGCCCCCATCGTTGCCTTCGACCCGCACGTCGATCAGTGCCACCTCCAGTGGCAGCAAGTTGATCTCGACGGAATAGCTCGCCTGAAGACCGAGCAGCTGCTCCAGCACCCGCGAGGTTTCTCGTGAAACCCACTGCTGCGCCACTTCCGACCGAGCGATGAAGCCGGCCCCCAAGGGTAGCGCTCCCAGAATCGCGAAGATCAGGCAAAGGAACCGCGCCAGGAGACGTCCTGGGTCGACCTGACGAGCAGGACGATGGGAGTTCGATTTCGCCATGAGACAGGGGGGCGTCGGGATAGTGGTCGTTGCCCGGCACGGAAACGAGGCTCCGCCGCGGTGCAGCCTAGTCGCCGCACAGCGGATCGGACGACAATTTGGGGGACCCGTGATCCAAGTCTGGCACTGCCGCAGCCGTTGCCACGCCACAAGCACCGCTCGCGACGCACCGGTACTTGGACGTACCGCGGGGTGTTTCGGTTCACCCGCAGATCCGCCCCTTCCGTTCGGGATCTAGTCGCGGGACTCTGCGCAGGGGCTCAAAGTTCCGTCCATCTTGCACGGGCCCGGTGAGCTCGGCTGCCGAAAGCGAAGTCCGGCGCGCACCTCGAGGGCTCGCAGGGCGCCACCTCGCAGGACCTCAACCCCAACATCGGTCTCAGGCCGTCTCGGCTTTGGGCGCTGGAACGCTCGCCCGACGTGCCGCGTAGGAGCGCATCAGCGCCTTGGACGCGTGGGGTGCGGCGATGCCCAGCAGTCCTTTCTCAGGCACCAGTTGGGCAACGACCCCGAACAGAAGCAGCAACGTGCGTTCCAGGTAGAAGTAGCCTTCGGGGTAGCGCACGTTGGAGGCAACGCTTCGCAGTCTTCCCTTGAGTTGGTCGTAGCCCATGATGCTTCGAACTTGTTCGCTGGAAAGGTTCCGCAGATCGCTGACCTGAATTCCGGCCAGCGCATGCAGGTACTCTCGACCGACGCTGCGGAGCAGCTCGCGATCGCCGTTGTCGGCCACGAATCCCATCTCTTCGATGCCGATCAGGACCTGGTCGGCGTTTCTGACCAAACCGCCCATGATGACCTTCTTGAGGCCGCCTACCAGAGCCTCGCTGACCTGCGCAACTGCGCCAAAGTCGAGCAGTACCAGCTGATTGCCCCGCACCAGCAGGTTACCGGGATGCGGATCCGCGTGGAAGACGCGATGCTCCAAGAGCATCGAGAGGTAGGCGCTGACGAGGTTGTTCGCCACCGTCGTGGGATCGCCACCGGAAGCGCGCACGCTTGCGCCATCGCTGAGCTTGCGCCCTTCTTCGAGGCTGAGCACCAAAACGGCGGCTGAGCTCAAGTGCTCGAACACTTGCGGCGTCACCACCTTGTCTTGGCCCCGCAAGACGTCGGCGATGCGCCTGAGGTTCTTGCGCTCGCGGACGAAGTCCGTCTCCTGGCGAAGCATCTCGCCGAGCTGCTCGACGATCGTGTCCATGCGCCGGAAGCCGAATACCCCATACACCAGCGGCGCGACCCAACCGATGACTTTCAAGTCCACGGCGATCATGCGCTCGATGCCCGGATAAAGGACTTTGATTGCAACGGGCGTACCGTCTTTCAACCGCGCCCGATGAACCTGGGCCAAAGAAGCCGCCGCCAGTGGTTCCTGCTCGAAGTCGTCGAAGTGGGACGCCCAATCGTCGCCCAAAGCGTGTTGCAGGCGCCGCGCGATGTCTGCCATCGGACGCGGCGGCACCGCGTCCTGCAGTCGGCCGAAGGCGGTGCCGAAGGCGGGTGGAAGGAACGTTCCGAGCACGCTCAGCACCTGACCGAGCTTCACGTAGACACCGCCGAGAGCGCAGAAGCCGTCGGCGAGGCGCTGAGCGCTCCTAACGTGCAGGCGTTCCCATCGAGCTGACAACCAGCGACGTCCGCTGACACGCCACACGCTCCACTGCACAGAGTAGGCAAGGGCGATGCTCACGAAGAGCAGCAGTGATCGAAGCGAACGACTCAGCACACTCAGGACTGCTCCAAAGACCAACTACCACACCCGGGCAACAGAATGCTGCTCGGCTCCCGCGGTCTGTGAGCGAGTGTAGCGTTCAGCTTTGGGGCCGGCAATTCGGCTTCTTGGTCCGAGGGCTTCCAATCGCGCGCTCGCGGCCGGCTTTGCGCTGCCCGGCACCGCACGCAGATTTCGCGGCTTGCTGTTTCGAACGCCGGCAAGCCGCTGTAAGTTCTCGTTCATGGGCGACTTCATCTTCACCATGACGGACGTCACGCGGGTGCACCCTCCCGACAAGGTGGTGCTCCAGAGTATTCACCTGGCCTTCTTTCCCGGCGCCAAGATCGGTGTGCTCGGGGTCAACGGCTCCGGAAAGTCATCGCTCCTGCGCATCATGGCCGGAGTCGATACGGAATTCTCCGGCGAAGCAAAGCCCAAGCCCGGAACCAAGATCGGCTACTTCGAGCAGGAGCCCCGACTCGAAGGCATGGAGACGGTGCGCGACGCCGTCGATAGCGCGGTGGCAGAGACCCGCAAGCTGCTGACGGACTTCGAGGACCTGAACATGAAGTTCGCCGAACCCATGTCCGACGAGGAGATGGAGGCACTGCTGCAGAAGCAAGCCGCGCTTCAGGACAGGATCGATGCGGCGGATGCGTGGAATCTCGACTCTACGGTGGAGATCGCGATGGATTCGTTGCGCCTGCCGGCGCCAGAGCAGAAAGTCGAACACCTATCCGGAGGCGAACGTCGACGCGTGGCGCTGTGCCGGCTGTTGCTCAGCAAGCCGGATTTGTTGCTTCTGGACGAGCCGACGAACCACCTCGACGCGGAGTCCGTCGCGTGGCTCGAGCACTTTCTGCACGACTTCACTGGTACGGTCGTGGCCGTGACCCATGATCGCTACTTCCTCGACAACGTGGCGGAGTGGATACTCGAACTCGACCGCGGTCACGGCTATCCGTTCAAGGGCAACTACTCCGCCTGGCTGGAACAGAAGGCCGCACGGCTCGCTGACGAGGAAAAACAAGAAAGCGCCCGTCAGCGCAAGCTCAGGCAAGAGCTCGACTGGGTTCGCGCCTCACCCAAGGCGCGTCACGCCAAGAGCAAAGCTCGCTTGGGCGCCTACGAGGAGCTCGCGGCTCAATCCGCCAAGGCTTCCACCGACGCGACGGAGATCACCATTCCTCCTGGGCCGCGCCTGGGGCAGAACGTGCTCGAAGCCAAGGGCCTCACCAAGGGCTTCGGCGATCGTCTGCTGATCGACAACTTGGACTTCAAACTGCCCCGCAGCGGCATCGTGGGCGTGATTGGCGGAAACGGGGCGGGCAAGTCGACGCTTTTCCGCATGATTGTCGGACAAGAGAAACCCGACGCGGGGGAGCTCACCTTGGGTGACACGGTTCAGGTCTCTCACGTCGACCAGAGCCGCGATGCCTTGGAGCCGACGAAGTCGGTGTGGGAGGAGATATCCAACGGTGAAGATACCGTGGAGCTCGGCAAGCGCGAAGTGGCCTCCCGTGCCTATTGTTCTTGGTTTGGTTTCAAGGGCAGCGACCAGCAGAAGAAGATCGGCACTCTGTCCGGTGGAGAGCGCAATCGAGTGCACCTGGCCAAGCTGTTGAAGACGGGCGGCAACCTCCTGCTGCTCGACGAGCCCACGAACGATCTCGACGTCGAGACTCTGCGGGCGCTGGAGAGCGCGCTCTTGTCGTTCCCCGGTTGTGCCGTCGTGATCAGCCACGATCGCTGGTTTCTCAACCGCATCGCGACGCACATGCTCGCTTTCGAAGGCGACAGTCGCGTGGTGTGGTTCGAGGGCAACTTCGACGAATACGAGGCGGACAAGAAACGACGTCTGGGCGAGGACGCGCTGCGCATCAAGCCGATGCGCTACAAGCCGCTGGTGCACTGAAGTAGCTGCGCGCGATTTCTGGGCCCCAATTGCGGTCGCAGGCTCGCAGCAGCCAGCGGGGGGCGTTTCTCTGGGCGACGGCGCGGGTCGCTGGGTCGCGCTCGCTACTGCTCAGGTAGCGTCTTCGTGTTCGGGCGCGGGTCGCTGGGGATCTTCGATTCAGCGGTGTTCGATGCGTCGTCCGGCAGCGTGGCCTCAACCAGGCGGATCTCCTTCGACCCGATGGTGATGATGTCACCTACGCGGATGGTCGCAGCGTCGCTGATACGTTGACCATTGACAGCCGTGCCGTTGCGGCTCCCCAAGTCGCAGAGTTCGATGCGCTCGCCCATAACACGAACGGCGGCGTGCTCGCGCGACGCCGTGGAGCTGTCCACCACGACGGTGCAGTAGTGGCTGCGCCCGATGGTGGTCTCTCCCTGACGCAGCGCGAAGCGCTCTTTGCCGATTTCGAGCCAAAGCATCATGCTGCTCCTCCGCTCCTCGGTAGCGATAGACGAACCTGCGTGCCACCCTGTGCTCGCGGTGCAATGTCGATTTCACCGGCGTGGTCCGAAATGATCTGCTGCGTCAGCCAGAGTCCGAGACCCGTGCCCTGACCAAAGGGCTTCGTCGTAAAAAACGGTTCGAACACCTGCTTCACTGCTGCCGCCGAGATGCCTGGGCCGTCGTCTCGCACTTCGACGACGACAGCATCGTTCGATGCGCTGACACTCAACCAAACGTGTCCACCACCTTGCGATGCAGCGTCGATGGCGTTCGAGACGACGTTGATCAGAGCATGCGCGAAGCGCGTCGGGTCGTGGGGCACCGCGATTCGATCGGCGACCTCCGTTGCGGACTGGAGCTCCACGCGATGCGACTCTGCTCGCGGGCGAACCATGCGCAACGCCAGCCCGACGGATTTAGTCAGCGGCAGGTATTCGAGCTGTGCCGCGCCACGGCGGGCAAAACCCGTCATCAAATCAACGAATGTCGCGATGCGCTCCGACGCGAGTTCCAAGTCAGCCGCAACCTCGAGCACCTCATGGTTCTGTGTCTGGCGTGACACCGCGCTGAGCCAAGCGGCGTTGCTTCGGATCACGGCGAGCGGGTTGTTGACTTCGTGCGATAGCGTGGCCGCCATGCGTCCCAGCTGCGCCAAGCGTTGGGCGTGTTCGACCTCGCGCTCCAAAGCCCGCTTGTCCGTCACGTCCAAGGATACCTCGGCCCAAGAGATGAGTGTGTTGTCCACCTTGTCACCAGCCGGCGAGCGCGACACCAAGACGAGCACTTCGTGCCCTTGTTTGTGCCGCCGCACCAGCTCACGGGGCGTATGAGGCTGGTTCTTCTCAGTGGGAGTGTCTGGTCCCAAAAAACTCAACTGCTGCCCCAAGGCCTCGCCCTCTGAGTAGCCATACGTGCGTTCGGCGCCTCGGTTCCAGAAAACGATCTGACCCCGCGCATCGAGTCCGATGATGGCCTCGAAACTCGACTGGAGCAGCAAGCCCAGCTCTTTCGCACGCGTTTCGAAGTTGCGTCGCCGGCGCTCCGACTCCGCTAGCTCCTGCCCTCGCGCGAGCAGCTCGGCGATGGCTGGGGCGTCGAATGGCTTCTGGATGGCCGGCACGGCAGATGTCTCGGGCGCCTTGCCCCGCTCCGCAATGAGGTAGCACCGACTCCACGGCGCCCGCGCTTGGATCTCCGCGAGATCGCCTTCGTAGCCGGGTGACGAAACGTCGAGCACGGCGACCAGAGGACCGTCTTCGGGCAGCGATTCCTTGTCGCGGCAATAGCCAATACCCCTCCGCTCCAGCGCGGACCCGAGCGACTGCGCCGCGACGTCGTCCGGAGATAGAATCAGTACCGACATGCCCTCATGGTTGGCGCCACCCGGACGCTCAGCCTCCGTTGGCCAGGCTACCACGATGGACTTCGCGCATGTAAACTCGAAATCTGGAATTCGCGGGTGGGTAACAGGTCATGTTGCCTGGGCTGCTCTGACCTGTCCCTGCGTCTTGTGTAGTGGCGGGGTGACCACGTCGAAGGGGGTGCCCTCGCCACGCTTCATCTCCAAGCGTACTGCACGATGCGGGAACCCTTCTTCATCCATCAGCGCTTGCACAATCTCCATCACCTTGACACCTCCGGCTGGGCTCACCACGACGGCTACCGTCAGTGGCACAACCCTGCCAACCAGCCCAACACGGTCCGGCACGTCATCGGTAACGGGCAACTCGATGGTTTCGACTAGTGCACGCACGTTGATCGAGCGTGAAATGCCTTTGACGTTGCGGATTACGGTTGCAGTGTCACCCGCGAGGAATTCTTCGATGCGTGCACGCAGTTTGTCTACACCACCCCACGCGCTCACCGCGTCGTAGGCCAGCCCGATCCAGTAGCGCGCCCCATCGATCAGCGTGTTGACGCGCGGTTCTCCAGCGGCGAGCCTCCGCGCTCCAGTGAAGCGCAGACCCGGGCTCGCGGCTCGATTCAAGCGCTCCAGCACGTCGCTGGAGGGAGGTGCGTCCAGCAGTTTGACGTCCACGTACTCGTCGAGGCTCGCGATGCCGAGTGCGAGCGCCGGTCCGAAGGACAGATCTGGCTTGGGCTTGAAGCCTTGGCTGTAGTGCGTCTTGATTCCGGAGCGCCGGATCACTCGCGGCAACTCACGTAGCAGGTCGAGGTGTCCCAGCATGGCCGCCGCGCCGACCTTCTCGAAGCGCAGGCGCCAGCGCTCGGGTTCCCCGGCCTCTCGTCGGGGGCGATATCGCTCCGGCACCGGCGTGTTCGTCCCAGGCTCGTTGCCCACCAGCGGCAACTGTGCTCGCTGCCCTGGCTCGCGTGCGCCCATCGTTTCCAGATAGCCAATTCGCTCTTGCCGCATGGCGCTCAGGTCACAAGCGACGCCACAATCGTAGCAAACCAATTTGCGTTCGTCGGCGTTCGCTTCCTGCGTATTGGTGTGATGGATGAACGTACCCTTGACCTTACCACACGGTGGGCTCAACCGGCTCTGCAGCGCCTTTCGGTATTCGCGTAGCAGGAAGCCCTCCTCCAACCCGATGTCGAAGTGATCCCAAGGCAGCCGCCCGCTGGTTGGTAGCGTTCCGAGGTATAGCGCCGGGTCGACGCCAAAATGTTCGAGCGCTTCACGCCACACCTCGAGACGGAACTCCTCTTCCCAGGAGTCGAAGCGAGCACCCCGCAAAAACGCGCGCTCGACGACCTCGCCGAGCCGCCGATCGCCTCGGGCCAGCACGCCTTCGAGCACGCTCGTTTCCGCGCCGTGGGTACGCAAGCCGAGGCCCCTGGAGCGTCCCGCCGCTTGACGCAGCAGGTCTTGCTTGCGACGGATCTCCGGCAACGAGTCCATCGCTGCCCACTGAAAGGGCGTGTGCGGCTTGGGCACGTGGGTGGATACGCTCACCGTCACTTTCGCGCGCCCACGGGCGTGCTTCTTTCCGATCTGTAGCGCGTTCTTCCCGACCTGTACGATGCCCTCCACGTCCTGGTCGGTCTCCGTTGGCAAGCCGATCATGAAGTAGAGCTTCATCTTGTCGAAGCCGCGCGAGAACGTTCGTTCGGCGGTGTCCATCAGCTGCGCCTCGGTGACGTTCTTGTTGACGACGTCGCGCATGCGCTGGGTTCCTGCTTCGGGCGCGAAGGTGAGGCCTGCGGCGCGCACCTTTCGCATGTCGTCCAAGAGGTCGTCTGCCAGGCCGTAGGCGCGCAGGGACGCCACGCTCAAGCTGACGCGCTCGGGCGCCGTCTTCTCAACCAGGCGCTTGATCAAAGGAGAGATGCAACTGACGTCCGCAGTCGACAGTGCGGTCAGACTCACCTCGTCTTGACCACTCTTCTCGAGGGCTCGCTCCACGGTTGCGATCACGTCGTTGGGATCGCGTTCGCGCACGGGCCGATAGATCATCCCGGCTTGGCAGAAGCGGCAGCCTTCCGTGCAGCCGCGCGCCACTTCGATGCTCATGCGATCGAAGATGGCCTCGGGGCCACCGACAGGGCCATCGTCCGGGAACGGAAAGCGGTTGATGTCTGCGAGCAAACGCCGTGCGACGGGTAGCCGGGCGTTGGGCGCCGTCGTGCCTGTCACCACCTCCAGACCCGAGTCTTCGTCGATCGCCGTTTGGTACAGCGACGGCACGTACACGCCATCGATGGCCGCGAGGCGCTCCAGGCGTTCGCTGCGACTGAGGCCCTGGCGCTTGTGCTCCGTCCACGCCAGAGCCACCTCCTTTGCCAACTCCTCGCCGTCGCCGATGGCGATCGCGTCGCAGAAGATGGCCATCGGTTCGGCGTGAGTCGCAACCGGGCCCCCCGCGATCACCAATGGGTCGTCTTCGCTTCGATTCTTCGAGCGCAGCGGGATGCCCCCCAGATCGAGCATCAAGAGCACGTTCGTGAACGTCAGTTCGAACTGCAGCGAGAAACCGACGACGTCGAAATCGCACAACGGGCGGTAGTTCTCCAACGAGCGCAGCCATTCACCGTTGGCGCGCAGCTTCGAGGTCATGTCGACCCAAGGCGTGTAGCAACGCTCGGCGAGGATGCGCTCGTCGTCGTTGAGGATCTTGTACAGCATGCGGAAGCCGAGGTGGCTCATGCCGATGTCGTAGATATCGGGGAACGCTAGGCAGACGCGAGCCTGAACCCCTGCCCAGTCTTTGACGCGGCTGCCGTGTTCGCGCCCGGTGTAGCGGGTGGGTTTGGCGACGTCGTTCAAGAAGGAGGCGTAGGGGTGATTCAGCAGTTGCGGCACGAATGGCTCTCCAGTTCTGGCGCCGCCCAGCGCGTCACGACCCCGCGAGGGTCAGTCAACACCGAGGGGGGCGCGAATGGCGCAGCTTGCGGGTCTTGCCGTTGATGGTCAAGAGCCGAACCGACGGGGGTGAACTGTGACGGCAAACTCGCTATGGACGAGCATGGCGAATTGGACGACGGCGACGATCGCAGCACGTCACGATTGGGACGCGGGGCTTGCGACCTTTCGTCTGCAGGCAGAGGGTTTGAGCTTTGCTCCGGGACAGTTCGTCAATCTGGCGTTGCCTGTCGGCGCGGAGCGCGTCAAGCGCGCCTACTCGTTGGCTTCCGCGCCGGGTGCGCCTCCCGAATTCTACTTGGCCGAGGTTTCCGAGGGCGCGCTGACTCCAAGTCTGTTCCAATTGGGCCCAGGTGCCGTCGTCGAATTGGATACGGACCCACAAGGCTTCTTCACCCTCGAATGGATCCCAGCAACGACCAAAGAGCTGTGGTTGCTCGCCACCGGCACGGGTTTGGGGCCCTTCGTTTCCATGTGGCGGAGCGGTCAACTCTTCCCTCGTTTCGAGCGCGTGGTGCTGGTACACGGGGCGCGTACCGAAGCTCAACTCGGGTACCGTCAAGAGCTCGAACAGCTGCGCGAGTTGCAGCTCCGGCTCAGTTACGTTCCACTGGTGTCGCGCGCGGCGCCGGGTCCGGGCATGTTGGCAGGTCGCATTCCGGCCGCCATCGACGATGGAAGCTTGGAACGCGCCGCAGAATTGGCTCTCGACCCCGAGCGCTCGCACGTCATGCTCTGTGGCAACCCCGACATGATCCGCGATGCTCAGGCGTCACTTGCGCGCAAGGGTTTACGCAAGCACCGCCAGCGTTCGCCGGGACACGTGACGACCGAAAAATACTGGTAGCGCGTCGCGCTGCGGTCGCGAAGTTCCTCGTACCCCGACTCAGATGCGGCCGTAGACGGGAATGGCCGCTCCGGTGATCCCGGACGCTTCGGCGGAAAGCAGAAACGTGATCACGTGGCTCAGTTCGACCGTGCTGACCCACTTGGTGGGATCCGACTTCGGCATTGCGGCACGGTTGGAGGGGGTATCGATTGTGCTGGGCAGCACCGCGTTGACGCGGACTCCACGACCGAGCAGTTCGTTGGCCGTTGTCGATACCAGGCTGACGAGTGCGGCTTTGGACGCGGCGTAGGCCGCAGCGCCGACGCTTTCCCAGGGGCGCTCCGCGGCTCGTGAGCCCAGCGCGACGACCGAGCCTCCGCCGTTGTGCAGCATGTGGCGGATCAGCACGTGTAGCCCGACACGCGCGCTGTTGAGGTTGAGGTTCATCATGCGACGCCAACTCGTCTCGTCGCTTTCGTGAAAAGCAGTGCCGCCCGCCCATCCACCCGCACACAAGGCCGCACCCGTGACGGCGCCCCAACGACTTTGGGTTGCGGTCAGCACGCGGGCCCAGTTGGCCTCGTCGGCTGAGTCCAGAGCAAAACACAGTGCCTGGGTTTCGTCGCGCAAAGCCCCGAGCCGCTCTTCGCTGAGATCCGTGGCGACGACGCGGTGCTTTTGCCGGATCAGGTGCCAGCACAGGGCTTGGCCCAGACCACCCCCGGCGCCAGTGACGACGGTGATGGGTTCGCGCGTCTCGGAGCCGGCCGTGTTGAGCGTCGTCGTCTTCATCAGTCTCTTCTTCTCGCTTCCTGGCTCTTGTCGTCGGGCTCGTCCGACTCGCATCAGTCGTCGAAGACGACACCCAAGGACAGCCTTGCCGTCAGATACACCGGGTGGAAGCCTCCGAAGACGTTCAGAGTGGATACCTCAGGTCGGCCCAGTGGCGAGGTGGCGATGTTCAGCTCTTCATCGTCACAGTCCGGCCCGCGGCGCACCTCGAACGGCGAAGTGGGGCTGTCCTGCAGGATGCAGCGGTTGTCCTTGCGAAGTTCGTACTCGACGCCGAAGCCCCCGGCGAAGGTGAAATAGCCCCATTGTCGTTGCGAACCGATGATGACGCTGAGGCGCCGTTGCTTCTGGGTTAGGCGGTCCATGACGTCGCCGCGGTCGACCGGATCGAAGTTGGCATTACCATCGTAGTCCACCAACGCGCGGGTGCGGTAGTCGATGTCGTAGAACGTTAGTCCGGTCCTCAGCACGGTGCCATTGAAGGAATCGCCGCTGAGCCAGAAGCCGAGCCCGATGCTCGCGCCGGCAATGGGCCCCATGCCCGACGATTGCTCCAGCTCGTCCACCTGATTGAACACGACCGGCTGTTCACTCACGACGAACATGGGCACCGTTTCTATCGTCAGCCAGTCGAAGGTATCGGCCTCGAGCTCCAAGTAGAGCTGACCGAACAGCAGCCAATTGAGGGGGTCGACCCGAATCGAGAAGTTCGGCATCTCGAAGTCACTCCCACCGTTCGAGGGAGGCGGTGGGGGCGGTGAACTGGGCGGTTGCGCCGCGTAACTGGGCTGCCCTGGCTGTTGCGGCTGGGCGTAGGGAGGCGGTTGCGTGCCTGGCTGTTGTTGCGCCGGTGGGTAGGGTTGCTGTGCGGGCGGTTGCTGAGCAGGCGGGTAGGGTTGCTGAGCGGGCGGGTAGGGTTGCTGAGCGGGCGGCTGCTGCGGGTAGGGCTGCGTTTGCGGCGGTGGCGCCTGTGACGGCGGCGGATTCTGTGTCGAGGGAGCCGCTGGCGGAAACGTTGGGGGGGGTTGGGTTTGTGCGTGAGACGGTGAAGCAGCCGCCAGCACGAATAGAGCGACTAGCGAAGGGATCCGAAGCTCGAGCATGGCGCAGAGCATAGCTGCAGGCGCAGAACGGGCCTTGGATTTTGCGCTCGCTCCTTCCGGTAGGACGGATTGCCATGGGCTTGAAAGCTCGCAGAGCAGCACTCCGTCCATCATGGTGGGATGAGGTAGCACCTCAAAACCCGAAGCAATTTCGTGATTGTGACTTTGACCTGGCGGCACTAGGTTCGTGGCCAGCTGGGTGGGAGACGACCCCGCGGAAGGAGTGGCAACTGAGGAATGGCGATCAAGCTGGAGTTGAGTTCGAAGGATGTGTTGCAGGCTCCTGCAGCAGCGTTGGCAATTCTCGTGTTCGAGGGCGCACTGTCGAAGCAAGCACACTTTGCTGCTGTCGATGATGCCGTGGGCGGTGCGCTGAGCGAGCAGGCGACGACTGGCGACTTCACCGGCGCAGAGGGCCAAGCTCTCGAACTGGCGACCCTCGGCGGACTCACCGCGCGGCGCGTCTTGTTGGTCGGTCTGGGTGCCAAACGTGGTTTCGGTGGCGCGCGGATCCGACACGCACTGGCCACCGCCGTGCGCTCGGTTGCCCTGACCGGCAAGGTCGCGTCTTTGGCTGTCGTCTTGCCGGAACAGGTCAAAGGGCCATTGATGCGCGCCGCGGGAGAGGCGGTTGGGCTCGGCGCCTACCGTTTCGTCAAGTACCTGACTGGCGAACGCCAGCCCCAGCAATTGCTGCAGCAGGTGAGCCTCTTCCGCAAAGGCAAGGCCACGGTCTCGGAACAGCGTGCGGCGGAGCTGGGCTTGCGAGTCTCTGAGGCGGTCGCCATCGCCCGCGATGCCGTCAATGAGCCTCCCAACGAGCTCACTCCCGCGGCCATGGCCACCCTCGGTCAACACATCGCCCGCAAGGGTAAGATGAAGTGCAAGGTGATGGACAAGGCGGCGCTCAAGAAGGCCGGCATGCACCTGCACTATGCCGTCGGTCAAGGTAGTGCCAACGAACCGCGCCTGATCCACATCCAGTACACCCCCCAAAAGAAGAACCCGAAGAAGCTCGTCTTCGTGGGCAAGGGCCTCACTTTCGATTCCGGCGGTCTCAGCATCAAGCCGGCTGCCAACATGGGCGAAATGAAGAGCGACATGGGCGGAGCTGCAGCCGTGCTCGGGTTGATGGCGGCGATCGCCGAAGTGCAGCCCAACGTCGAAGTCCACGCCGTCGTCGGCGCCGCCGAGAACATGCCCGATGGCGCAGCGTATCGTCCTGGTGACATCTTTGGCTCGCTCGACGGCAAGACCGTCGAGATCATCAACACGGATGCTGAGGGCCGGTTGGTGTTGGCGGATGCCTTGGCTTATGCTCGCGAGCTCGCTCCGGACGTCATCATCGATGCTGCGACGCTGACGGGCGCATGCGTGGTGGCTCTCGGCAAGCTCTATTCGGCGTTCTACACCGCCGACGAGAAGCTGGCGCGTCAGTTTGGTTCGGCTGCCAAAGACGCCGGAGAGTCGTTTTGGCGCATGCCGCTGCTGACCGAGCTGCGGGAGCAGCTCGACAGCGATGTCGCCGATCTGAAGCACACCGGGGAGCGCTGGGGTGGCTCGATCACCGCCGCATTGTTCCTGCGCGAGTTCGTCGGTGAAGTGCCATGGATTCACTGTGACGTGGCAGCCCCGGTGCTCTACGATCGGGCCCGAGGAATGTATCCCAAGGGTGGCACCGGCCACCCCGTGCTCACTTTCCTCAGTTTCGTCGAAGCTTTCCGCTGAAGCGTGGCGTCCGCGCGCACCGCAAATGCCGCCGGTGCCGCATCCTTTCTTTGAGAAAGCTGCCGCACGGCGTAAGCTGTCGCCCATGGCGCAATCCGTCGCCCCAGGGCTGGCCATCGAGGACGCGACGACGGGCGCGACGGTACGCACCAATCTGTTCGTCTCCGGAGCGTTCGCCTGGCTGGCGACGGTAGCCGCGCCCACCTTGGGTAGCGGCTGGTTGCCGATGCTGAGCGCCAGCGCCGCCCTCGTCTCGCTGGTTGGCGGCCTGCTCATCGCTCCGCGCCTGCCCAAAGCCGGGCGCTTGGTGACGATGGCCGGCTTTCTGGGCTTCTCGACCGTGACCTGGGTATTGCTCGGTTCCACTTTGGACGTGGGTCGCTTGGAGCCGGTCCGGGCCGCTGCGGGAGCCGTCGGGTGGATGCTCTTCGCTTTCGGTTGGGGCGCGGTTCGCAACGTGCGCTCCGTGCCGGAGAACGACCCGCGCGTGATCCGTTCCGAGCCGTTGACTCCGCGGCGCTCGCTACCTCTGGTGACGCACGTCGTGTTCGCGATTGCGAGCGTCGGAGCCATGGTGCCCTGGCTCCTCGCTTGGAGGGTGACCCGGCCGGAGCACGCGCTGCTGGCCCACGGCGCCGGATTGCTGTGCGCGATTGCCATGGTTTCAGCTGGGGCGCAGATCAGCGTGCAACGCGGTCAACGGGTGCGCTTGCCGGGGCCTGCCGCACGGCTCAATGCCGCTTCGAGCGCGCTTTCCGGGCTGGTCGTCGTCGCCGTGCTGGGCGTCGTCATATGGCTGGTGAGGCGTTGATGGGTCGGGTGATCGACGCGCTGAGCATTCTGTTGGTGGTTGCTGCCGGTACGGCCTTCTCTTTGGGCATCGTAGCGCTGGGTGAACAACGGGACCTGCACGCGCTGTACTGGTTGGTGGTCGGCGGGCTGGTGTTGAAGGCGTCCGTCGACCTGCTGCGGCCCGGGAGGCGATCGCACTGATGGAGGGTGGGCGCGCCCATGAGTGAGTGGCGACGTGGTCGGTGCTTGTCCACGTGCGGTCTGTTCATCGCCGCTTGTGCTTCGGACGCTACCCCCCCGGGTCCTCGACCGCAGACTTCTCTCTCCGCGGACGTGGCGGCGCGCGTGGCAGACGTGCCGCTGGAAGTGTCGCTCGTCCGCGACGTGTCCGAAGAGCGCCACATCGGGCCGCAAGCAGCCCTGTCTGACCTCATCCACGACGCGGTACTGGCAGAACAGCTCCTTCATGAGCGGCCCGGGGTGGCAGCTTACGTTCGGCGCGTGGTGCTCGCCCGCAAGATGGCGGAGGGATTCCTGGAGGAAGCGAAGTCCGAAGGGCCTCCTACGGAGGCGGAAGTTGCCGAGTACACCCATCGTCACTGGTGGGAACTCGACCGTCCCGCTGCAGCCCGCGTCGCTCACGCGGTCGTGCTCTGCGAAGAATGCGACGATGCGCGAGGCGCAGAACAGCTAGCGGAGCAGATTGCCGAGCTAACCGCCGGGATAACCGATGCGGAGTTGTTCGTGGAAACCGCCAAGAACGTCGAAGCCGGCGCTTTCGAGGTGGTGGCCCAGGAGCTTCAACCGGTTGCGGCGGACGGTCGCATCGTGCTGCTGGACGCGAGACCCAACCTAGACTTCGAGTTCGGGCGCTACCACGAAGCGTTCGCGGCTGCTGCCAACGCGCTGGAGTCGGTTGGGCAGCAGTCGGAGGTGGTGCGGAGTCCGTCCGGGTTTCACGTACTACTGCTGCTCGAGAAGCAGGCGGCCCGACGTGTCAGTTACGAGGAGCGCGCTCGCGTGCTGTCGCGAGAGATATTGTCCGCTCGGGCTCGCCAGCGCCAGGCTGCGGTCGTTTCCCGCGCGCGGGAAGCTGAGTCGATCGAGGTGGAGCGCTCCTTCGATCAAGACACCGAACTGCTGCTGGAAGGCCCATGACGCGCCGTTCGATTGCGCCGCGTGACCAGAGCCCGTCTGGCTTCGCTGCCCCTTTGGGTAGGCTATGCGACGCTCTCGGGGCGGTGGCTGCGGCGGTGGTGGACCCCGAGGGAGAAACCGTCGACTACGCCGGCAGTCTGGATCCCTACGCGGTGCGGGTGGTTGCGGCCGAACTCCAACTCATCATGGTCGCCCTTCGGCGCTGCGAGTTCGACGCATGGGTGCAGACGCGCGAACTCGTCGTACGTGCCCGCGGAGCAAGTTTCGCTGCAGTGTGTCTTTCG
Organism: Polyangiaceae bacterium; assembly: GCA_050301735.1. Lineage (GTDB taxonomy): Bacteria > Myxococcota_A > Polyangia > Polyangiales > Polyangiaceae > SZUA-265. The sequence continues at coordinate 28,427 of JBNKZR010000030.1, forward strand.
GATGGCTACGCATTGATCGTGCAGCTGGGCTTTCGAGCGTTCAGCTTCTCGCGGCGCGCGTTGAACGAGGCCATTCGGGAAGTCAGCGAAGAAGCCGCCCTTGAGTTGCCCGAATGGGTCCGCTCCGAACAGTGGCTGCGCATTGACGTCAGGGATGACGGATCTGCGGCGCATCGACCTCTTGCGGTCTGGCTGCGACACCATTGGCGCCCAGTGCAGGTCCTGGGGCGCTACCACGGCCCGGAGCTGCTCGCCTTGGAAGTGGGCTATCGCGTCCGCTTCGATGACGGTCAGGAGATAACGATGGTGCGTGAACGCTTCGGACGCTGGTACTCCGATCACGTCATCGTTTCCTAGTTCGCTCGAGCGGCGACCCGCGAGCCGCGCTGCCCAGTCGCTCGTTGCTTCGCGAGTTGATGTGACGCGTCGAAGGTGGTGGGGGGCCGCAGAGCAATCGTCGTTCTCGGGCTCGCTTCTGCGGAGCCCTGGCACTGAAGCAGGGAACCGGCGGCTCTTTCGCGGGCACCGGAGGCTGCCCGGTAGCTACCCGCGGCCCCAAGACGCCCGCCAAAGGCGCTGCCAGCGCCAGGGATCAAACACGCTGCGGCGGGACTCGGCGCTGGATCGTTCCGCCGTGGGTACCGACGCGAGAAACCACCCAACAATCCACCGCGCGGAGCCCCCATCGCCGGGGCCCAAACGGTACGAACCACCCCCAAAACGCCCAAGGACTGGCGTTTTGTTCAGCGGAACTGACCCACAAATCCACAGGATTTCGGGCATTTGACCCCAGAAATGGGGATAGGGTGTGGACACGAAAAAAAAGTTCAAAAGTTCTTTGACAAGGGGGGGGGCCAGAGATAGTTTCCGCCTCCCCTTCGGGACGGAACGAAACGCCTCCAACGGCTTTCCTCCTCATCCCCTCGGTCCTTGAAAACTGAACCTTATTCCCGCGATAGACATCGCGGGTCCCGGTCAAGCCCGATTGCCCTGGCCTTCACAACCAGGCATCGGGCGAGAACCATGAGCGAAAATACTGGTGGTTCGATTAACTCGGATGGCCCTTCGGGGTCGCTCACGCAAGTGAGCCTGATGAGGAGATACCTGATCTCCCAATCAGTGTCTGCTGAAATCGAACTCACCGACAGGATTTAACTGGAGAGTTTGATCCTGGCTCAGAACGAACGTTAGCGGCGCGCTTAATACATGCAAGTCGAACGAGAAAGGGCTTCGGCCCCGGTACAGTGGCGCACGGGTGAGTAACACGTAGGTAATCTGCCCTCGGGCGGTGGATAACACCCCGAAAGGGGTGCTAATACAGCATAATACCGCAAGGTCAAAGCGGGCCTCTCCATGGAAGCTCGCACCTGAGGATGAGCCTGCGGCGCATCAGCTTGTTGGTGGGGTAAAGGCCTACCAAGGCTAAGACGCGTAGCTGGTCTGAGAGGATGAACAGCCACACTGGAACTGAGACACGGTCCAGACTCCTACGGGAGGCAGCAGTAGGGAATCTTGCGCAATGGGCGAAAGCCTGACGCAGCGACGCCGCGTGAGTGATGAAGGCCTTCGGGTTGTAAAGCTCTGTGGGGAGAGAAGAATAAGCGCAAGCTAATACCTTGCGTGATGACGGTATCTCCTTAGCAAGCACCGGCTAACTCTGTGCCAGCAGCCGCGGTAAGACAGAGGGTGCAAACGTTGTTCGGAATCACTGGGCGTAAAGCGCATGTAGGCGGCTTGGCAAGTCGGGTGTGAAATCCCAGGGCTCAACCCTGGAAGTGCATTCGAAACTGCCTCGCTAGAGTTCTGGAGAGGAAGGTGGAATGCTTGGTGTAGAGGTGAAATTCGTAGATATCAAGCGGAACACCGGTGGCGAAGGCGGCCTTCTGGACAGAAACTGACGCTGAGATGCGAAAGCGTGGGGAGCAAACAGGATTAGATACCCTGGTAGTCCACGCCGTAAACGATGAGTGCTAGATGTCAGGAGCTTTGACCCTCTTGGTGTCGCAGCTAACGCGATAAGCACTCCGCCTGGGGAGTACGGCCGCAAGGCTAAAACTCAAAGGAATTGACGGGGGCCCGCACAAGCGGTGGAGCATGTGGTTTAATTCGACGCAACGCGCAGAACCTTACCTGGGCTTGACATCCCGAGAAGTCATTCGAAAGATTGATGTGCCCTTCGGGGAACTCGGTGACAGGTGCTGCATGGCTGTCGTCAGCTCGTGTCGTGAGATGTTGGGTTAAGTCCCGCAACGAGCGCAACCCTTATCTTTAGTTACCAGCAATTCGGTTGGGGACTCTAAAGATACTGCCCCGGTTAACGGGGAGGAAGGTGGGGATGACGTCAAGTCCTCATGGCCCTTATGTCCAGGGCTACACACGTGCTACAATGGCCGGTACAAAGGGCAGCATACCGAGAGGTGGAGCGAATCTCAAAAAGCCGGTCTCAGTTCGGATTGGAGTCTGCAACTCGACTCCATGAAGCTGGATTCGCTAGTAATCGCGGATCAGCCA
>JBNKZR010000031.1:0-29728 GCA_050301735.1 Polyangiaceae bacterium
CGTCGCTGGTTGACAGTATCAAATCTTCGACAGCGACATCGTGCACGGAACTCACCACAACCACGGTGCATTTGGTGTCGGTATCCAGATTGCCGAAGGTGCCGTTGGGGCCGCTGGCAGCGCTGGTGGAGGATGCGGGCGTGAGCGAGATCGCTGCTTCGGGCGCTGGCTACCTGTGCGTCGTGCGGGGCTCCAACAAGCCCGAGGTGGTGACGCCTTTCGGTGCGGCCGGTTCCTTGGAGCGCGCAGTCGAGCGCCTTTGCGCCCGCGAGGGTGCCCCACTCAAGCCCAGCGAACGCACCGTGCACCGCACGCTGCCGGGGTCCGGCTTCGAGTTGGACATCACGCGCGGTGAACTGGCGCCCGGAGGCCCCCTCGTTCACCTGAGACGACGACCGCAGCTTGCGATCACGATGGACGACCTCGTTCGTTCAGGCACCGTGTCGCGCACCATCGCCAATTTTCTGCAGCAGTGTGTGTTGGGCTGCGCGAACTTGTTGGTGGTGGGCCACACTGGCTCGGGGGCGCTGGACGTCCTGTCTGCCCTCACCAGTACGATGAACGGCGAACGTGCGGTCGTGCTGGCCGACGATGGGGATCTGGCGGGCCCCAACTGTGTCGGCTTGCGAGAGGGTCGAGGGATCGATCTGCACGCATTGCTTTCCGAAGCGGCCAAGTTGCCCGGTCACCGCCTGGTGATTGATGGGCTGGCGCGACGGGAGCGGGCAGCGGCCGCTCTTCGCGTCGTGGCTGATGGCACGACGGGCGTGATCGCCCGCTTGCCCGGGCGCAGCATCGAGCGAGGTCTGGCCCAACTTTGCGCCCAGTTGTCGGTGGCTCACAGCGGCATGCCACCGGCGACGTTTGCGGACGCCTTCGTTGCGACGTTCGATGTGGCGTTGGAGGTCGCTCGCCTGGCCGATGGTCGCAGCCGCGTGGTGCGCGTCGCCGAACTGTCCCGCGGTGAGAGCTCGCCCGTGGTCGCGGAGGACATCTTCGGTTTCACCGTCGAAAGGGTGGCCACTGGAGGCGCCGTAGAAGGCAGCTTCATCCCGAGTGGGCGCCGCCCGCGCTTCGAAGCGGAACTACGCCTGCGTGGAGCTCGGGTCGACAGCGGTATGTTCGGGCGTGCGCGAGCGCCGTATCCGGGGCGCTGAGCGTGCGCGTTCAGGCGTGGGCTTCGGCGACGGCCCGCGCCACCTTCTTGCCGATCATGCGCCGCTTGAGAGCGTTGAACTTGTCGACCATCAAGACGCCGTTGAGGTGATCGTTCTCGTGCTGGATGGCAACTGCGAGCAAGCCGTCAGCTTCGAGTTCGAAGGGCTGGCCCTCCACGTCCTGAGCGCGCACAAGCACCGTTTCTGCGCGTTTGATGTCTTCGCTCACGCCGGGAAACGAGAGGCAACCCTCGCGCCAGTTCTGACTACCCGCGGTCTCGACGATCTCTGGGTTGATGAAGACCTTCAGATCGCTGGGTTCGTCCTCGTCCGCGATGTCGATCACGAACACGCGCTGCAAGACCCCGATCTGATTGGCTGCGAGCCCACATCCGGGGGCGTCATACATCGTCTCCGCCATGTCTTCGACGAGGGTCTTGAGCGCGTCGTCGAAGGCTGTCACGGGCAGTGCTGGCTCGCGCAGGCGCGGGTCCGGGTACGTCAAAATGGGGCGAACAGCCATGCCTAGGAAGATAACACTGGGGGGCAGAGCGCAACGGCGTTGCGGCCCGCCTGTGCAGGGGCGTAAGCACGCGGGATTTCTGCTGTGGCTCGTTCCGGCGCAGGGGTTTCGGGCGTGCCTCAGGGCAACGACACCTAGCGGTCCGCGGTTGCCCCAGGGGCCTTTTTCGTCGGGTAGACGACCGGGCCATGCACGTAGGCGTCCGTCCCGCAGAGTTCCCAGGTCGGGGGAGAGATGCGAGGCGCATCAGCGATCCCGTCCGGGCCCGCCCAGTCCACGGCGGCCGGCCTTCCACGTGGCCCCAGCAAGACTGGCGCGACGAACAAGTGCAGCTCATTCGGGAGCCGCGCCGCGAAAAACGAGCCAGCGAGTTCCGCGCCGCCCTCACACAGTACGCTGACCACCTCACGAGCGGCCAGCGCCCGCAAGACTGCGGTCACGTCGCAGCGCCCCTGGGGGGTACTCGCGACGCGAATCACCGAGACGCCCCGTTCGATCAGCGAGGCTTCCGTCGACTCGGGAGCGTCGTCCGTCGTCAGCACGCAGGTGGGAATTTCAGTGGCAGTGGTGACCACGTGGGCATCCAGTGGGATGCGCAGCTTGCTGTCCACGACGCAGCGGATGGGATTGGCGCCCTCGACGTCGCGAACCGTGAGCAGTGGATCATCAGTCATCACGGTGCTGCTGCCCACGAGAACTGCGTCGTGTTGGGCTCTGAGGGTATGAACGCGCGTGCGCGCCGACTCGCAGGTGATCCACTTCGAGACGCCAGTGCGCGACGCAGTTCGCCCGTCCAGCGAGACGCCCAACTTCACGGAGAGGTAGGCGATCTTGTCCTTGATGTAGCGGGTCCACGGAGCGACGAGCCGCTTGGCGGCCTCTTCTTCGATTCCGATGACGACCTCGATCCCCGCGGCTTGCATGCGCTCCGCGCCGCCCCCTTCGACGTCGGGATTGGGGTCGCGTGTGCCGATGACGACCCGCGCCACCCCGGCCTTGATGATCGCGTCCACACAAGGCGCCGTGCGCCCTTCGTGGTTACACGGCTCCAAGGTGACGTACAGGGTGGAGCCCGCCGCGTGTTCTCCGGCTGCTTGCAGCGCGATGACTTCGGCATGTGCGCCGCCGGCTTCGGCATGGAAACCCTGACCGACGACCTCCTCGCCTTGGACGACGACGGCACCGACGTGCGGGTTGGGGGAAGGATCCCCCTGCGCTCCGACCTCGAGTGCCAAGCGCATCATTTGGGCGTCGATTTCCGCCATTGGTCGCAGATTTACTCGGTTGAACGGGCGCTCACAAGCTTACTCATCTCGGCGATGAACTCGTCGATGTCCCGGAAGGACTTATACACGCTCGCGAATCGCACATAGGCCACATCGTCGAGATCTTTTAGCCGAGTCATCACCCGTTCTCCTAGTAATCTCGAAGAGATCTCGCGCAGCCCTTCTTCCGCCACCTCACGTTCCAGGCCCTCGACCTGGGCGTCCAGCTCTTCGTCCGAAATGGGGCGTTTGTTACAAGCGACGCGCAGAGAGCGAATGACTTTTTCTCGGTCGAAGGTTTCGCGCCTGCTGTCGCGCTTGATCACGGCCGGCAACGAGTACTCCACACGCTCGTAGGTGGTGAAGCGTCGCTTGCACGCGTCGCATTCGCGACGTCGCCAGGTGACCTGGCCGCCGCCCGCGACTCGAGAATCGACGACGCGGCTATCGACGGCCTTGCAGTTTGGACACTGCATCAGAACGCCTCCGTCAAACGGAAGAAAAAACGAGGGCGACGTTGGTGCCGCCGAAACCGAAAGAGTTGCTCATGGCGTGTCGCGTACGACGCTGACGCCCGGTGTTGGGGACGTAGTTCAATACGCATTCGGGATCCGGTTCCTCATGGTTGATCGTTGGTGGCACGTGGCCTCGTCGAACGGCATTGATGCACACGGCGGCTTCCACGGCACCTGCGGCGCCGAGCAAGTGTCCCATCATCGACTTGGTGGAGCTGATCCACAGTTGACTGTCGCTGGTGTCGGTTGCGTGGGGACCGAACAACCGCTCGACGGCTTTCGATTCTTCCACATCCCCAGCGGGAGTCGACGTGCCGTGCGCATTGATGTAGCCGATGTCCTGGGGGGCGAGCTTGGAGTGTTGCAGTGCTAGACGCATCGCGTTGGCCGCAAAGCGGTGCTCCGGCACTGGTTTGGTGATGTGATAGGCGTCGCTGGTGGCTCCCCAGCCGCTGATTTCCGCTAGGATGTTGGCGCCGCGTTTTCTGGCGCGGGAGAGCGACTCCAAGATCAATACCCCGGCGCCTTCGCCCATTACGAAACCGTCCCGATTCTTCTCGAAGGGTCGGCTGGCTCGGGCCGGATCGTCGTTGCGTCGACTCAGCGCGAACATCCCATTGAATCCGGCGATGCCGGTCGGGGTGATGGCTGCTTCGGCCCCACCGGCGACCATCACCTCGGCTCGCCCCGATCGGATCCACTCGAAAGCCTCTCCGATGGCATGGGCACTCGAGGCGCAGGCGCTGGTGTGGCAGTAACTGGGTCCGTGAAGATCGTGGGCGATCGTCACTTGTCCTGCCGCGAGATTGCCGATGATTGACGGGATGAAATAGGGGCTGACTTTGCGGGGGCCTTTGCCGTGGCACGTCAAAGTGACACGCTCGAGGTTCTCCAGGCCTCCGATCCCGACGCCGATGAAGCACCCAGTTCGCTCGCGCTCGTCGTCCGTCAGCTCAGGCTTGGCATCGTCGAATGCCATGGCCGCCGCCGCCAGCGCGAACGTCGTGAAGCGCGACATCTCTTTGAGGCGCCTCTTGGAGACGAACGCGGTGGCGTCGAAATTGTCGACTTCGGCGGCAAAGCGGGTCGCGTAGTCCTCGTTGGCGTCGAACTGAGTGATGGGACCAACCCCACTCATGCCCTCCATCAAGGCGCTCAAAGTGGCCTCGGTCCCAATCCCACACGGGGTGACGAGGCCCATTCCGGTGACGACGACCCGCTCCATAGGTGTCCGCCGAGGGCAGCGGGCGATGCGTTAGCTGGTCTTGTGCTTGGTGATGTACTCGACAGCGTCGTTCACGGTGCGGATTTGCTCCGTGTCCTCGTCTGGGATGTCGATCTCGAACGCCTCTTCGAAGGCGAGCACGAGCTCGACGAGGCCCAGGGAGTCCGCTCCGAGGTCGTCGATGAAAGACGATTCCGGCTTGATGTCGTCTTCTTCGACATCGAGTTGTTCTTTGATGATCCGCTTGACCTCGGCGGTGATGTCTTCAGCCATTTCTCAGTTGCCTCCACCGTTTGTTCGGTTTGAGTCCTTCATACCAGGACTAGTTGACGTCGACAGTTCTCGCCCCGCTGCGGCGGGCACGAGAAGCTGCCTCACATGTGCATGCCTCCGTTGACGCGGAGGGCATGTCCCGTAACGTAAGCCGCTTCGTCCGAAGCGAGGTAGACGACGGCCGATGCGACCTCGTCCGCCGTGCCCGGCCGAGCCAAGGGGACGCCGGCCAACATGGCCGTGCGCTGAGCATCGTTGAGCTCGTGGGTCATGTCGGTCTCGATGTAGCCCGGCGTGACCGCATTGACTGTGATGCGGCGAGAAGCGTACTCGCGGCTCAGACTCTTGGCGACACCGAGCAGCGCAGCCTTGGATGCCGCGTAGCTGGTCTGCCCTTCGTTGCCACGTTCGCCAACGACGCTGGAGATGAAGACGATACGACCACCCTTGGTGCGCATCATCGGCTTGACCGCTGCTTTTGCGCAGGCAATGGCGCCTTTGAGATTGACCCCCAGAGTGAGATCGAGATCCTCTTCCTTCAGTCGCAGCAGCAAGCCATCGCGCGAGATGCCCGCGTTGGCGACGAGAATGTCGAGCCGCCCCAAGCGCTTGGCGACATCTGCTATCGCGCGCTCCGCCGCTTCCATGTTCGAGACGTCGAAACGCTCGGCTTCTGCATGACCGCCGGCCTGTTCGATCTCGGCTACCGTTTGAGCTGCTGCCTGCTCACCACCGACGTAGGTGATGACGACGTGGGCGCCTTGCGCCGCAAGTGCCTTGGCGCAAGCACGGCCAATACCGCGGGAACCGCCCGTGACTACTGCTACTTTGCCGCTCAGATCGAACATTGAAACGTCTTCGAGTGCCCCCCAGGACCGTTCAGGTCGCGGAGGCCGGGCTGTTTACCACGCCGCTCCGAGCCTCAAACCACAAAAATCCGGCCAAAAAGCTGAAATTCGGCCGGCCGCACGCGACTTGCTGCCGACTGCCGGCGGCGCGGAACGGGTACGCAGTTGTTCAGCTGGCGAGGAACTCCGGGATCGCTCCGATCGAGGCAACGTTGCCGACGCTGAGCACGTTCAGTCGCTTGTCCGTCTTCTTGGCCAAACCGGCCAGCACCGAGCCCGGACCGAGCTCGAGGGCGTGGGTGAAGCCGTTATCCACCAGCCACTGCAGGGTCTGCTGCCAGCGCACGGCGCCGTCGACTTGGCGCGTCAGAAGTTCCGGGATGCGCGTGGGATCTTGATTGGGGCTAGCTTCCACGTTGCTGAGAACTGGAAATGCCATGTCCGACAATTCGATGTCCTGCGCGGCACTGCTGACTTTCTGCGCGGCGGGAGCCATCAGCGCACAGTGAAATGGCGCGCTCACCTTGAGTGGGATCGCCTTGAGTTTGCGTTCTTTCGCCAAGGCTGCGGCGCGCTCCGTCGCAACGCGATGACCGGCGATGACGACCTGCCCGGGGCAGTTGAAGTTGGCCGGCGATAGCACGTCCTCCTGGCGCGCGTCAGAGCACAGAGCCTCCACGGTTGCCTCGTCGCCGCCCATGATGGCGACCATGCCGCCTTCACCTGGCGGCACCGCTTCTTGCATCGCCTGCCCACGCAGTCGCACCAGGCGAACCGCGGCTGAAAACGGTAGCGCGCCGCTGGCGACCAACGCGCTGTACTCCCCCAAGGAATGCCCCGCCGCGGCCTCGGGCGCGGGTAGCTCCGGATGCGCCTCTTTGACAGCGGCCAACACGGCGCAACTCGTCGTGAGGATCGCCGGCTGCGTGTTCCTGGTCAGTTGCAGCTCGGACTCCGGGCCTTCGAAGCAGAGCGTGCTCAAAGCTTCACCCAATTGCTCGTCAGCCGTCTCGAAGACCTTGCGGGCAGCGGCTGATGCTTCGAACAGCTCTTGGCCCATACCGACCTTTTGCGCTCCCTGACCGGGGAACAACAACGCCAACTTCATCGCTCGCTACGCTCCTTCGTCACCAGTCGTCGAGGCCGAACTCATGGACGACCAGACGCAGGCCGGACCCGTGCTCGTCGGTGCGGGGCCAGTCCTCCGGCTGTGTCGGGGTGCTCGACGGGCTACTTCATTGCCGCGCGGGGTCGCCCGCGGAGCTCACTCCTCGGCAGCTTCCGTTTCGAAAACGGCACGGCCCTTGTAGTGGCCACATTCTGGGCAGACCCGATGTGATTGCATCGGCGCCGAGCAGTTGGGGCACGGGATCAGGTTCGGCGCGGTGATCTTGTCGTGCTGAGCGCGGCGCTTGTCGCGTCGGCTAGAGGTGGTTCGTCGCTTGGGTACAGCCACGGGTTACTCCTGTTTCTGCTTTTTCGTCGCAGGGGGTTGGTTGGGTGCGTCGGGCTGAGCAGCCGTCGGCGACTCTCCGCTCGGGTTCGATCCGTTCGATTGTGCCCGCATCTTGTCGGCGAGGTCCTTCAACGGTTGAAGTCGCGGGTCGAGTGCCCTGGGCCCTGCCGGGGATTGGGGAGGCGAAGCGATAGCGGGGGATGCTTCCAAACGCAAGTCCGAACGCAACGGAAACATAGGCAGTTCTAGCAAGACTTGCTCCCGCACCCAGTCGTCGAGCACGATCGTCTCTCCGGAGAAGCTGTCGTAGGCGGCATCTTCCTCTGTCAAAACGGGCTCTTCCGATTCCTCACCGCGCGCTCGCTGAGGTCTGGGGCGCCGGTTCGTGCCGGACGCTTGCTGACTTCGCGTCAGCATCAGGAACAGCTGGGGCTTCAGGTCGTAGAGCGCGGGTTCGAGCGTGCGTGCGCAGGGCAGCGTCACTTGCACGTCGATGGAGCCACGCACGAGGAACTGGCTCCCATTCTTCATCAAGGTCGCGGTCAACCGACCGGTCTTGGATGTACGGCGCGCATCGGTTTCCGACAGAGCCCAGTCCAGCCACTCGGCGGGAATGTCCCAGGCGCGCTCCTGCTCCTCTCGCTCCACGTCGGAGACCAACACGCTGAACAACGGCTGCGTCATGGTCGCCGAGGGTAGCGCAAGGGCGACCGCGTGCAAATTGGGGTGAGGTCGCGCCGTGCCGAGCTGGTATGAGGGCGCGAAACGATCCTCGTTCGAGCGCACAGCATGCAGGACCCCGATTCAACGAGCCGTGAGCACTCCGAAAAGGAGCAAGAGTCGCAGGCGCATGAGGGCGAGGCCCAGGCGTCGGCTGCTAGTGCGCCTGGTGAACGCAGCGCCACTCGGAAGGCTGCGCGCCAGAAGGAAACTGGGGCGCTCACTCGACTGCTTGCTTGGCTCCGGGCAACTCCGGCTCGTCAACGTTGGGCGCTGGCGGCCGGTATCTACGTCCTTTCGACCGTGGTCTACTTGCTGCTTGCCGCCAAGCAGACGCTCGTCGAGCACACGCCCTACAACCACTTCGCGCTACTGGCGGATGGATGGCTGGACGGCCGCCTGCACTTGGACGGAGCGCCACCGAAGTACGCCCACAACAACGACTTCGCCCACTTCGACGGCAAGTGGTTCGTTGCGTTTCCGCCATTCCCGGCGGTGTTGTTATTGCCCCTGGCTGCATTTGCGGGGGAGCCAGAAGCGGTTCGTGACGGACAGTTCTTCTTGTGGCTTGCGGGGCTGGGGCCGGCGTCCCTGTTCCTGGCGCTCGAGCGCATGAAGGCGCTCGGGCTCAGCGCTCGAGTGTCTTGGCAGAATGCGGCGTTGAGCCTGTGCTTCGCGTTCGGGACCGTTTACTTCTTCAGCGCCGAGCAGGGCACGGTTTGGTACGCAGCCCACGTGGTGGGAGTCATCCTGGCGGCTCTCTACCTTCTCTTCTCGCTGGGGGCGAAGCACCCCTTGCTCGCGGGGATTTGCCTCGGCTGTGGGCTGCTGTCGCGTGCGCCTTTGGTCTTTGCGGTGCCCTTGTTCGCGCTGGAGGCGCTCCGAGTGTGCGGGCCGGAGACTGGTTGCCAGGGGCGTGGGCTGAAGGCCTTCATTAACTGGTTGCGTGGGGTGAACTGGCCGCGAATGTTGAAAGCCTGTGCTTGGTTCGCGTTGCCGATGGCCATTGCTTTGGGGGTGACGTTTTGGCTCAACGACGCACGCTTCGACGATCCGTTCGATAGTGGCTACGAGTATCTCACGGTGGCCTGGCAAGCGCGCATGAAGAAGTGGGGGCTGTTTCACTACCACTACTTGTCGCGCAACCTCGGGGTGGTGCTCTCGATGCTGCCGTGGTTGGGAGACGACGTGCCGTTTCGGATCAACGCGCACGGTTTGGCGCTGTGGTTCACGACACCGTTGTTCTTGTGGCTGCTGTGGCCGCGACGTCTGGGCGCGACCCATTGGGCGCTGTGGGCCACCGTCTTTTGCGTCGCGATTCCGACTCTGTTCTACCAGAACACGGGTTGGGCTCAGTTCGGCTATCGTTTCTCCAACGACTACGCCGTGTTTCTGTTTGCGCTTTTGGCGTTGGGGGGCCGCCCGCTGCGTTCGTGGTTCGCCATCGCGGCCGCCTGGAGTATCGCCGTCAACGGCTTTGGCGCATGGACATTCGGGCGTAGCCAGTACAAGAAGTACTACTACTTCGATGGTTCTCAGACGAAGTTCTACCAGAAAGATTGACCAGCTCACGTCGCGCTCGCGCGTCAGAGCTTGGCGTCCGAGTGCCTCCGTCTTGCCTCCCACGAGGACGTCCGGATGAGCGCGCTGCTCGAAGCCGCAGGCAAACGCTACAGCGCCGACGAGCTCGAGATGCTGCAACGCGCCGTAGCCGTCGTAAAGGCCGACGCGCCGTCTGCTGACGCGCCGACTCCTGGCGAGGAGGCGGCGCTGTTGCTCCTGGGCATGAGGCTCGACGCACAGACGGTGTGTGCCGCGATGTTGACGGACCAGACGGCGACCGAAGAGTTTCCCGCCGGCGTTCGGCAGCTGTTGCAGGGCGTCGAACGCCTGAACGCCATTCGCTGGGACAGATTGGATGATGAGGCCGCCGAGTCATTGCGGCGCATGTTCCTGGCGATGGCGAAGGACGTGCGCGTCGTGCTGATCGTATTGGCGCTTCGCGTGGGCCAGATGCGGCATCTCGAGCAGCTGTCCGAAGAAGAGCGGGCGCGTCTGGCGCGTGAGGCGCTGGAGGTGTTTGCCCCGCTCGCCAACCGACTCGGCATCTGGCAACTCAAGTCGGATTTGGAGGACGGCGCGTTCGAAGTGTTGGAGCCGGAGAGCTTCCGGCGGCTGTCGGACTTGTTGGCGCAGCGCCGAGAAGAACGTGCTTCGTTCGTCGCGGAAGTGGTGCACGACGTCGTTTGTGCGCTCGAAAAGAACGGCATCCAGGCGAGCGTCGCGGGGCGTCCCAAGCATCTCTACAGCATCTACAAGAAGATGCTGCGCAAGCAGGTCGACTTCGACCAGATCTTCGACATCAGCGCGGTGCGGGTCATCGTCGATGAAGTTGCGCAATGCTACGGCGCTTTGGGCGTGGTTCACGCGATGTGGCCACCCATCAAGGGGGAGTTCGACGACTACATCGCTCTGCCCAAAGGAAACGGCTACCAGTCCTTGCACACGGCCGTCGTCGGGCCTCGCGGCAAACCCGTCGAGGTCCAGTTCCGGACCCGGCAGATGCACCGCTTCGCCGAGTTCGGTGTGGCGGCGCACTGGGCCTACAAGGAGCAGCGCGGCGGGACGGACGCTCAAGACCGCTTCATGGTCCTTCGGCGGCTGCTCGACTGGGAGCGCGAGCTGGAGGATCCGAAGCAATTCGTCGAATCGCTGCAGACGGACATCTTCGAAGATCAGGTGCTCGTGTTCACTCCGGTCGGTGATGTCATCGACCTGCCCAGGGGGGCTACGCCTCTCGACTTTGCGTACCGGGTGCATACCATGGTCGGGCATCGGACCAAGGGTGCTCGAGTCAACGGGCAGATCGTCAGTCTCGACGTCGAGTTGCAGACGGGCGATCGGGTGGAGATCCTGACGCAGAAAGAGCCCGCGCCCAGTCGCGACTGGATGAACCCGAAGCTGGGCTATCTCAAGACGGCCAGCGCACGGGGCAAGGTGCGCCACTGGTTTCGGGAGCAGGGCCGCGAGCAAGCCGTGTTTGCTGGGCGGCAAATGCTCGACAAAGAACTTTCCCGGCTCGAACTCGCCGAGGTTACCCCCAGCATGATTGCCGAAGCTCTCGACATGGAAAGTGTCGAAGCGCTGCATGCGGCGATCGGCTACGGCGACAAGAGCATCGTCGGGGTCGCATCCACCGCGCTCGAGCTCGAAAGGGGCGAGGAAGGAGACGAGGTCGTCATCGAGCCGGCACCCATTTCACGGCGCGGAGCTACTGGCGTGACGCTCGACGGTGTCTCCGACGTGATGGGCAAGCGGGCACACTGCTGCAATCCTCTACCCGGGGACGACGTCTTGGGCTTCGTCACTCGAGGGCGCGGCATCGTGATCCACCGGCGGGATTGCGCCAACGTGCGGCAGTCTCCGGAGCCCGAGCGCTGGGTGGAAATCGATTGGGGGGCCAACCGCGAGCAAGCCCATGGCGTGGAAGTGGAGGTGCTCGCGCAAACGAGCTCGGGCTTGCTCAATCGTGTGGTTCGTCTGCTGTCGACGTTCGGCATCGTCGTGTCCGCGGCCAACATGTTGCCGTCGAAAGATGAACGTATTCGGCTGCGCCTGACCGTGCAGGCGCGTGACTCCGAACAGCTGACAATCGGCCTGCAGCGCGTATCGTCGCTCCACGATGTGGAAGAAGTGCGGCTCGTGGCGCGGTGAATGCGCATGAGTCGTCGTGTGTCACCTTCAGCTGCGACGTTGAGGTAGGCCCGCTTGATGGAGCTTGCCGGGTAGCGGCCGCCCGACGATCTTTTCGGCCAGCCTCGCCGCTTCGACGAGCGCTCCCAGGTGCAGCCCCGTTTCGATTCCCATGCCCTCGAGCATGTAGGCGAGGTCTTCCGTGGCGAGGTTGCCCGAGGCGCCGGGCGCGTAAGGACACCCGCCCAAACCACCCAACGAGGAATCGAAGTTCGAGAAGCCCAGCTCCAGGCCCGCCAACGCATTGGCCAATGCCGTCCCTCGAGTATCGTGCAAGTGCAGGGCGAGTTGCTCGTTGTCGAACTTGGACAGGAACAACTCGCCGATCGCTCGCGTTTGCTTCGGGTTGCCCACACCGATGGTGTCGCCGAGGCTGACCTGGTAGCAGCCGAAGCCGAGCAGAGCCTCGGTGATTTCCAGGGCACGCTTGGGGTCGACCTCGCCTTCGTAGGGGCAGCCCCACACCGTCGAGACGTAGGCTCTGACCGCCATGCCGGCATCCCGCGCGATGGGCACGAGCTCTTCGAAGACTTGCAGGGATCGCTCGATCGGCTTGTTGGTATTCTTCTGGTTGTGCGTCTCGCTTGCGGACAAGAACACCGCGACCTCCTGCATGCCGGCGTCGATGGCGCGCTCCAGGCCTCGCGTGTTGGGGCACAAAGCGCTGAAGCGCACGTTGTGCGGACGGGCGATGTCCTTGGTCAATTCGTCTGCATCGGCCAATTGTGGGATCCAGCGTGGCGAGACGTAGCTGGTCACCTCGATGCGGGACAGCCCGGAGCCAACGAGCGCCTGGATCAGGAGCTTCTTCTGACCGACGGGCACCACCGCCGGTTCGTTCTGCAGACCGTCCCTCGGAGATACCTCATAGATTGAGACTCGAGGGGGCAGTTCCGTCATCACACGTCCAGCAGCCGCATTTGCCTGGAGCGTTGCGGCGTCCTGTATTGTACGGGGTAGTTGCCGCTGAAGCACGCGTCACAGAACGGATGCTCACCTGACTTGTCCTGGAGCATGGGGAGGTGCGTGGCCAGAGAGGCGTGCAGACCGCTGTCAGACGGGTTGAGCTGGGCCGGAGACAAGCTGGCAGCGACAGCCTGCAACATGGAGTCGTGGCTTAGGTAGGCCAGCGTGTCGCTCGTGATGTACTCGTTGATCTCTTCGACGCTGTGGCTAGCCGCGATCAGCTCGTCTCGCGTCGGAGTGTCGATGCCGTAGTAGCAGGGCCAGCGTGTCGGGGGGCTGGAGATCCGCAGATGCACTTCGGTCGCGCCGGCATCGCGGATCATCTTGACGATCTTCCGGCTCGTCGTGCCTCGCACGATGCTGTCGTCCACCACGATCACGCGTTTGCCGCGAAAGACCTCGGGGACGGGACTCAACTTGAGGCGCACGCCGAAGTGGCGAATGCTCTGTTGGGGCTCGATGAAGGTGCGGCCGATGTAGTGGCTGCGCACCAAGCCCACCTCGTAGGGCAGTTTGGCTTGCTCTGCGAAGCCGATCGTTGCCGGTACACCGCTGTCTGGCACGGGCACCACGACGTCCGCCTCGACGCGGTTTTCTCGCGCCAGAGCTCGGCCGAAATTCTTCCGCGCTTCGTAGACGTTCACACCGTCGATGGTCGAATCCGGTCGTGCGAAGTAGATGTATTCGAAGATGCAGCGCTTGCTCGCCAGGGGCGCGGCGGGCGTGATGCTGCGCATGCCATCCTGGTTGAAGACGACGATTTCTCCCGGTGCCACGTCGCGGATGTATTCGGCTTCAATCAGGCTGAAGCTCGTGGACTCACTTGCCACAACGTAGGGCCGCTTGCCCGTTCGCAGGCGCCCGATGCACAGCGGCCGGATGCCGTGACGATCGCGGGCCGCGATCAGCTTCGTTTCGGTCAAACACAGCAAGGAGAAGGCCCCCTCCACCTTGCTCAGTGCGTCCGCCAGGCGATCCTCGGTGGTGCGCTGTTCGCTCAAGGCGAGCAGGTGCACGATCACCTCGGTATCGCTGGCGCTCTGAAAAATCGAGCCCTGTTCCTCCAGGCGCTCCCGTACGACCAAAGCATTCGTCAAGTTGCCGTTGTGGGCGATGGCGATCTGCCCGTGGGCGTAGTCCACCGCGATGGGCTGGGCATTCTTCAGAAACGACCCGCCGGCAGTGGAGTAGCGCACGTGTCCGATGGCGGAGCGCCCCGTCAGCTTGTCCATCTGACGTTGCTGAAAGACGTCGATGACTTGCCCCATCCCACGGTGCAGCGCCAATTGCTTGCCGTCGCTGGTCGCGATGCCCGCGCTCTCTTGCCCGCGGTGCTGCAAGGCGTGCAGACCCAGGTAAGTCAGGTTAGCCGCTTCGGAATGTCCGTAAATGCCGAATACGCCGCACATCAGTCAGCTCAGGGGGACGGAGCGCCTGCGTCATGCCGCCGAAAACGAGATTGCGCAAGTCGTAATCGTGATCCTCACTTGGGGGCGTTCCAATTCTTCGCGAGCGTGGTGTCACCGCAACCAAAGCCGGTCCGCCGGCGGAACTTGCTCATCCTGTCTTGGGCTCGTGTGGGGTTTTCTGCGCCGCTGCGCGCGCAGCGTTCAACCTGGACGTCGGGGCGCGATCTCGTCGTGAGTGCGCGGGGATTCCGGCGAGGATCGTCGCTTCGCTCAAGACTCCACGCCCTTGTTTTCGATCATCATGCGCAACTCGTCTTGGTCGTTGGAGCGACCGAGTGCTTCTTGCAGGGTGATCAGCCTCCGAGCGTAGAGAGAGAACAGCGACTGATTCATCGTCTGCATGCCGTGCTTGCCCTGTCCAACCTGCATCTGCGAGTAGATCTGATGCACCTTGTCTTCGCGGATCAGGTTGCGAACGGCAGCATTGGGGATGAGCACTTCCATCGCCATCACACGGCCCGGTGCACCAGCGCGTGGCAGCAGGAGCTGACTCATGACACCGTCCAACACGAAAGAAAGCTGTGCCCGCACCTGGGCCTGTTGGTGTGGCGGGAAGACGTCGATCACGCGGTTGATGCTCTGCACGGCCGAGTTCGTGTGCAGGGTCGCGAACACCAAGTGACCCGTCTCTGCGATGGTCAGAGCGGCTTCGATGGTCTCGAGATCACGCATCTCGCCGACGAGGACGACGTCGGGATCCTGACGCAGCACGTACTTGAGTGCGTCCTTGAAAGTGTAGGTGTCGGCTCCGATCTCTCGCTGATTGACGATGCTGCGCTTGTGCGGGTGTAGGTATTCGATCGGATCCTCGATCGTCATGATGTGCTGGCGCTTCTCCGAGTTGATCTTGTCGATGATGGACGCCAGGGTCGTGCTCTTGCCGGAGCCGGTCGGTCCAGTCACGAGGATCAGCCCGCGCGGACGCTCGGCGAGTTCTGCCACCACCGGTGGTAGCCCGAGCTCGTCGAAAGAGAGGATCTTGAACGGGATCGCGCGAAAGGCGCCTGAAACGGCGCCGCGCTGCATGAAGATGTTGGCGCGATAGCGAGACAGGTTCTTGACGCCGAAGGACAAGTCGAGCTCCTTGCGCTTCTCGAACTCGATTTTCTGTTCTTCGGTGAGGATGGAGTAGCAAATCTGTTTCGTCTCGATCGGCGTCAGCGGGTCGAGTTTCAGCGGGACCACTTGCCCGTCGATGCGCAGTAGGGGAGGCGCCCCAGTGGTGATGTGCATGTCGCTGGCGCCTTTTTCGATCATCGCGCGCAGCAGTTGGTGCAGATTAATTTTCAGTCCCGTAGCCATGGCCTCGTGTTGCTGCCGTCCGCACACCTTCGCCTACGCCCTGGGCGGCCGCAGAAGAACCGCTACCAGTGGGGTGACGGCCCCGGCTCGAAGTCGGGGTCCCGTGAACGTCGTTCATGCGTGGTGTGGTCTGCCGCAGAGCAGTGGGCGCCCAATTGCGCTGACTTGAGTCTGTCTGCAGCGATGGGGTCCCGTCAACTGGTGAACGCTTCGAGTGGGAAGCGGCTACGACCTGATGCATGTCGGGAAAGCTCGGGTCGTGAACGGCCTAGTCCGCCACCGTCACGCGCAGCACTTCGCTGATGGTCGTCGTGCCGTGCAATATCTTCTCAATGCCGCTCATGCGCAACGAGCACATGCCTGCCTTGATGGCTGCAGTCTTCAGTTCCGTCGTGGAAGCGCCCTGCAGCACGAGTTCGCGCAAGTCTTCCGTAAATCGCATCACCTCGTACAAGGCGACCCGGCCTTTGTAGCCCGTTCCCCCACAGGTGCCACATCCTTTGCCCTGAACCAGCTCTGCGCTTTCGATCTGCTCGGGGCTCATGCCCAAGTCCAACAGGGCCTCTTTGTCGATGGGAGCCGGCTCGCGACAATCGGCGCAGATGCGACGGGCGAGACGCTGAGCAAGCACGAGATTCACGCTTGCGGTGATCAGAAATGGTTCGACGCCCATGTTGAGCAAACGGGAGATCGTCGAAGGCGCGTCGTTCGTGTGCAAGGTCGACAACACCAAGTGCCCAGTGAGCGCCGCCTTGACTGCGATTTCCGCCGTCTCGAAGTCGCGGATCTCTCCGACCATCACGATATCCGGGTCCTGGCGCAGGAAGGCTCTCAGTGAGGCGGCGAAGTTCAAGCCGATGTCGTCGTGCATCTGGACCTGGTTGATGCCCATCAGATTGTATTCGACGGGGTCTTCGGCGGTCGAGATGTTGACCTCGCCGCCGTTGAGGTCGGACAGCGCCGAGTACAGCGTGGTCGTCTTTCCAGAACCAGTCGGTCCCGTGACGAGCACCATGCCCCAGGGCTGATGGATGGCCCAGTTGAAGTCGTCCAACGGCTTCTGATCGAAGCCCAGTTTCGTCATGTCGAGCTGCAGGTTGGACTTGTCCAACAAGCGCAGCACGATCTTCTCCCCCCACATCGTCGGCAGCACGCTGACGCGAAAGTCCATTTCTCGATCGCGGCCCAGCTTCATCTTGATGCGACCGTCCTGCGGCAGACGACGCTCGGCGATGTCCAGCTGGCTCATGATCTTCAAACGACTGGACAACGCGTTCTTGAGCTTGAGCGGCGGAGACATCTCTTCGTGCAACACGCCGTCCACTCGGTAGCGTACCCGCATCCGCTTTTCGTAGGGCTCGATGTGAATGTCGCTCGCTCCCTTTCGGATGGCGTTGAGCAAGATGACGTTCACTAGACGTACGACGGGTGCGTCTTCGCTGGCTTTCTCCAGCTCGAGGATGTTCTCGTCTTCTTCTTCGGCGGTGAAGTCGATGTCCTCATCATCCAGATCGAAGTCCGCCATCACCTCCTCGTAAGAGGGGCCCGCCGAATAGTAGCGGTCGATGGTCTCGGCGATCGCCGTCTCGGAAGCCACGACGGGCTCGACGTTGAATCCAGTCAAGAACTTGATGTCGTCGATGGCATGCAGATTCGTCGGATCGGCCATGGCGACAATCAACGCGGATCCGGAGCGCATGACCGGCAAGATGCGATGCTTCTCGCAGAACTCGCGCGTCACCAGCTTGAGCACGTCGGGTTCGATCTCGTACTCCCCGAGGTCGATCGCGGGCAGGTGATACTGGTTGCTGAGGAAGTCTGTGATCTCTTCGTCAGAGATGTAGCCCAGCTTGGCGAGCGTGAAGCTCAGGTTCTGTCCGGAACGGGTTTGGTCTTCCTGCGCCTTGCGCAGCTGCTGCAGGCTGATGAGCTTCTCACGGACGAGGAGTTCGCCCAGGCGGTTGTTGCTGTTGCTCGACATACGTTGGTCGTCCTCGGTGGCAGTCTAGCAAGTTGGACTCCTCCGCAGACAATTCGACGGCACATCAGAACCGGACCATTATCCCGTTGCGTTCCCGCCGCTGCTTTCCCCATCAAGAGGAGGTGGGCGTCAGCCGCCCTCCAGAGCTGGCGCCGCGCGGCTGCGCGGGCTCGAGCCAAGACGGCGACAGCGCGTGTCCGGCCAGGCTGCGGTCGGCGGCGCGCCCCGGAAGCGAACCCGACGCGCCGACCCGGAGGAGCACTGAGGACCAGGAAATATCTCGTGATTTCAGTCAATTGGCGATCTCGCGATGCGGCAGCCGCCAACTCTGCGCAGCATCGCCTTGACGGCGGCACGGTGACTCCCATACTCCCCCGATTGTCACATCGGAAAACTAAACTTTGTGACCGGAGCAGCGCATGGCCAAAACCTACACCGACCTATTCTCAGAAGTCCGCGACACCGTAAAGACCATCTCCTTGGAAGACCTGAAGGCTCGCGTCGAGGCAGGCGAGGACTTCACTCTCGTCGACGTGCGCGAGAAAGACGAAGTCAAAGCTGGCTTCATTCCCGGTGCCGTTCACGTGCCTCGTGGCTTTTTGGAGATGCAGGTGGAGGCCAAGCTGCCCGATCGCGATGCCGACATCGTGGTCTACTGCGCCGGTGGTGTGCGCAGCGCGTTTGCGGCCAAGAGCCTAGCTGAGCTGGGCTACAAGAACATCTCGAGCGCCAACCCCGGCTTCGTACGATGGAAGGACTTGGGTTACCCCGTCGAGATGCCGCCGGATCTGACGGATGCCCAGCGGGATCGCTACTCCCGTCACCTGTTGCTGCCCGAAGTCGGTGAGGCTGGCCAGGAGAAGCTCCTCGGCGCGAAGGTACTGTTGTTGGGAGCGGGTGGACTCGGGTGTCCCGCAGCGATGTACCTCGCTGCGGCCGGAGTCGGCACCATCGGCTTGGTGGACGCGGACGTGGTCGACATGTCGAACCTGCAGCGTCAGGTACTTCACGCCAACTCCCGCGTGGGCATGCCCAAGGTAGACAGCGCGGAGCAGTTCATCAACGACCTCAATCCCGACGTCAAGGTCGTCAAGTTCCAAGAGCGTCTCACCAGCGAGAACGTGGATCGGATCTTCGAGGCCTTCGACGTCGTGGTGGATGGTTGCGACAACTTCCCCACGCGCTACCTCGTCAACGACGCCTCCCTCAGGCACAAGATCCCCATCGTGCACGGATCGATCTTCCGCTTCGACGGTCAAGTCACGACGTTCGTTCCGTTCGAGGGGCCTTGTTATCGTTGCCTCTATCCGGAGCCGCCCCCGGCGCATCTCGCGCCCTCCTGCGCGGAGGCGGGGGTGCTGGGCATCTTGCCGGGCGTGGTGGGCACCTTGCAGGCTACCGAGGCGATCAAACTCGTGCTCGGCAAAGGTGAGCCGCTCAATGGGCGACTGCTGCAGTACGACTCGATGGGGATGAAGTTCCGGACCTTCAAGTTGCGGCGCAACAAGTCGTGTCCCGCCTGCGGCGAGAACCCGACGATTACCGAGTACATCGACTACGAAGGGTTCTGCGCCGGCGTCTCTTGAGGGCGTGGGCGCCCCTTCCAAGACGGCCATACCCGGCCGAGGCCATGGTTGGCCCGGTAGACGACTTCCCAAGCGCTGACACGGACTGCCAGCACGTATGAGCAGGTCGCCAACACCAGGCCCGCGATGACGTCGATCAAGTAGTGCCAGCGCAGAAACATGGTTGCCAGGATGATGTTCACCGTCACCATGGCGACCAAGGGCCAGGTGAGGCGATACGGGTAGAGCCCCCTGTTGTGATACGAGAACAGCAGGATGAACGTGGGCAATGCCGTATGCAGCGAAGGGAAGATGTCCTTCTGCGCGCCGCCGGTCGCTACCAGTTGACTGACGAGTGTCCACCACAGGCCGTGGGGTAGGTCGTGGCTGAACAGCTCCGGCATCGTGTAGGGGCCAAAACCGGGCACGAGCATGTAGCCAGTGTGGCCGATCGTCGAGACCAACGTCATCCCCAACGCGAACTCCGCGAGGAGTTGGTGGTCGCGCCCGAAAAAAGCGATTGGCACGATGTGACTGATGAGCAGGAAGAAGTAGCTGTAGTAGAAGAACGAGAACCACTCTGTCGTCCAGGGCGTGACCAGCGCGTCGAAAGCCGCCGCGGGTTCGAGCCCGAACAGGACGTGATCGAGTGAAAGTAGCTCCTGGTCGAGGCTGCCGGGGCTTACGGCGGGCAAGAAGAGCTTGAAGACGAAGTAGCTCGCGTGGATGCTGCCGAAGTGCCCCAGGCGATAACACAGGGCGCGCCAGAAGCTGCCCTCGGGTTTGCTCCGGCTGAACACCAGCACGAGCGCCGCGTAGGCCAGCGACAAGCCCAGAACCATCGGTCCGGAGCGGCTCAACTCGGGGCTGGGAGAGGCGAGGGCCCAGGCGAGGTTGAGCCCCAGGAGGTAGACCAACATCACCCAGTCGTTGCTGGAAAAGCGGCGCAACCAAGCTCCGACGCTGGTGCTCGAACTGGGCGTGGCTGCAGTCGTGAGGGTGGGCATTCTGTCGTCAGCTCACGGCGCCGCTCAGTCTCGCCGCTTCTGCCACTCTTGGCTTGGAAATGCCTGGGTTTCCGCGCTGCCGAGCGCCTCCTCCAACTCCCGTTGCGCTTGCTCCTCCAGGGACGGGGTGGGGCCAGCGTCGACCCGGACGCGCGGGGCTTGGACGCTATTCGTCGCACCCAGAAACTGATTCACCTCTGCCTCGGCCAGGAGCTGCGTGGCCTCTTCCGCAGTCACACCCATGCCTCGTGCCAGCTGTTCAGCAGTGACCCGTCCTCCGGTGGCGGCGTACAAAGTCGTCACGCCGCTGCGCCACGCTTCGTCGATCTTTTCCTGTGATTGCTTGCCGGCGCGCTTGCCGGCCACGAAAAACAGCACGCTGGAAACCAGCGGGATGAGCGTCATCAGCAGTACGGCGCCGTTGCCAGTCAGGCCGAAGTCGAACAGTGCGCTCAGCCCGGCTCCGAACAGCGCACTGACCACGGTCAACAGCGCCGCCCCTAGAGACCCCATCTGCCAGCCGAATTTCGCCAACCGTTGGCGATGGGCGCTCTTGAGCAGCTCCTTCGTCGGCGCGTCCGTGACCGCAAGATTGGCGTCCATCGGAATGCGTGGCTTGCCACACATCGTGCACTTGTAGCGGTACGCTGCATGCGGCGCGACGCGGGCGCCGCTGCCACAATGCGGACAACGCTCGAGCTGGGGGGCTGGATTCATGACGCCCGCGGAGTCTACCCCACACCCGGCGCCTGTGTCGCGAAGCAATACCGCGCCGAAAACGAGGTCTCTCGACCGGTCCGGCCGCCTCGAAAGCGCCCCTCGCGCCCCTCAGCCGCTTGCCACACCGAGCACGCGGAACAACGAATGCAACATCTGATAGGACATGCCCCAAAGGATCCTGCCCTGCACTTCGAACCCAGGCATGCTGTAGCGCTGCTGATCGCGTTTGACGCTGATATTGGTACGGTGCTGGCCACGCAACAGAGGTGATAGCGGTACCCAGAAGTGATCCTGGACTTCGCGTCTCGCTGGGACCA
The DNA here is from genome assembly GCA_050301735.1 of Polyangiaceae bacterium. Taxonomy (GTDB): domain Bacteria; phylum Myxococcota_A; class Polyangia; order Polyangiales; family Polyangiaceae; genus SZUA-265. The sequence goes on from JBNKZR010000031.1 coordinate 21,063, forward strand.
GGCGCGGGTCGCCGAGGGACAAGTACACGTAGGGGGCGACCACGAGGCCCGAGCTCCGCCCTCCACGGGCAGCTAGCTGGTCCAAAGCGCCCAGCGCTTCGGCGTGCACCCCGAGGTCCAAGCCGAGTTCCTCCAGCGTTTCTCTTTCCGCGGTGGCTCGTAGCGAGGCGTCGACGGTTTCCCGTTTGCCGCCCGGGAAGGCGAGATGCCCGGACCACGGATCGCGCACGTCGTGCGCTCGCTCGATGATCAACACCTCGAGCTCATTTTTTCGCTCCCGTAGAACCATCGCGACCGCCGCGAAGCGATCTCCCGATAGTGATTGGGGGTCGTGGGCGAGCAGCGCCGCACGCACGCTGGGCACACTGAGTTGCATCTGCTGATTGAGACGATTTCTGCCACAGTTGTCCCTTGATTGGGGGGGAAATCTGATAGCGTCCCGCGCGATGAAACGAGCATCGATTTGGGCTTTGTGCATGGGTGTGGCCGTAGTCTTGGCGCCGCTTTCGGCCCTGGCGCTACCGGGGTTCTTCGCAGGCAAAGATGGGGCAGAGCGCATCAGCCGGTCCACCCAAGTGGTGATCATGATGAAGGGCGACCAGAAGGTCGTTTCGGTGATGACGGACTACGACGGGCCCAATCAGCCCTTCGCCCTGGTCTTGCCGGTGCCGAAAGACGTCGAACTGGACTCGGTCGAGACGTTGAAGCGCGCCTCGGTGGAGCGTATCGACGAGCTGACGGCGCCGCGTTTTCATGAATTTTGGGAGATGGACCCGTGTGAGCCGGGCAAGACGGAGCAGATCTGGGAGCGTAGCCTGGCGGCAAGTAGTGACACGGACTTCTTGGGCGCGGGTGACATGTTCAAGGGCACGACCAAAGCGCCCGTGGAAATGAAACTGAAAGTGGAGCCCGACCTGCGCAAGGAGGGCAGCGAATACGTCTTTCATCTCGTGCCCAGCGGCATCGAAGCTTGGTTGAACGGCAAGGGTTACAAGCTGCCCAGCGGTCTGGCCCTGGACGCCTACTCGGACTACGCATTCTTGGTGGCCGAGGTGAACCCCGAGAAGGTCGAGCTCGGCAAACAAGGTGAAGCACTGCTTTCGCCGATTCGCTATGCGACGAATGGGCCAGTCAAGGTACTATCGACGCTCGGCTTGGTTCACGCCAAGGGACACCAGGAGCTGATCATCTACACCCTGCACCCCGAAAAGCGTTTCGAAGTGGCCAACTACGACAATGTCGTGCCGCCGACGAACCTGCAGGTCGACTTCGACGTCAAAGAGCGCATGGGGGAGTACTACGCCGGGCTGCACGACATGTTGCTAGCCAAGAACAAGCAGGGATTTTTGATGGAGTACGCGTGGAGCACAGAAGGTTGTGGCCAGCCTTGCCCCAACGCCAAGCTCGGCTTGCATGAGCTCTTGACCCTGGGCGCGGACGTATTCGAAGCCGCCCTGCCCGAAGACGTGCGCCATCCCGAGCCCGCAGAGCGCACCGAAGAAGAGGAAGAAGTCTACAAGAAGAAGGAAAAAGACGAGCAGAAGCAAGACGACGAGCTTCGTGCCGAGGTGGCACGCCGCAAGGGCATCATCGAGCGAGAAGGCAAGTTCATGATGACGCGCATGCACCACCGCTACGACAAGGAGGGGCTGCCGAAGGACGTCGAGCTGAAGGAAGCGCCTCCGATCCAAGGTGGCATCGACATACCCAAGGGTGCCAACGGTGAGCTACCCCAAGGATCGAGTCCCGGCGACAAGAACATGCTGCAGACGCGGTACGTTCACCTCCATCCCAGCAAGAAGGTACTCGAGTGCGAAGCTCCGGAGCGCTTCCGCTGGGGCAAACCACCGCGGACCTACCGAGGCGCACGCAAGATATGGATTGCGAACCAGCTTGCCGGGCGGGACCGCACGAAGATCAAGCCCGCGGAACTGACGCTCACTTCCGTGCCCGAACTCGGCATCAAGGGCGTGACCGCACAAAAAGAAGAAGAGGCAGCGGCTGCCAAAGCAGCAGAAGAGAAAGCCAAGGAGGGTGATTGCGACTGCAGCACGGTGGGCAGACGAGGCTCGCTCAGCGCTCTGTGGGCGTTGCTCGGAGTTCCCTGGATTGTCGTTCGACGTCGACGTCGCTGAGTGACGCTTCACGTTCAACGCGCCCGCTTCGAGCCGTTTGGTGGCGGGCGCGCTGAAATGAGCGAGCGCGATTCTCGGTCGGCTTTGCCTCACCCCACTCAGCCCCCGCCCAGCTTTGCCGGGGCCGCAGGCAAAAAAATGAGCGCCTGGCATTCGCGCTCGCTCATTCTAGGCTCGACTCAGCGCGCTGCGGGATCGTCGTCCGTCGTTTCGAATGGCGAACTCACGCCGCGTCGGTCGTGGAAGTAACTGCGCAAGACGTCGCGGGCCACTTCGTTGGCCTTGTGATGCCACACGTCGTCGTTCTGCAGCAGCACGGTGACGACCACTTCTGGTTTGCGACTCGGAGCGAACCCGGTGAACCAACTCGTGGTCGGCGAGGAGCGGCGCAATTGCAGAGTGCCAGTCTTTCCCGCGACTCGTATGCTGCCGAGGTAGCTTCCGCCGTGGGGTCTCGAGAACGCTTCGAGCGAGGTCCCACTGTGCACCGTCACCTCCATCATGCGCGTCAGACGCCACGCGGTATTCGCTGACATGATGCGGCCGAGGAGCTCACGACGTTCGGGGGCCTCGTACTCACCAGCGCTTTCGACGAGTCGTATGCGGCCAGTACGCCCCCCGAGAGCAATCGCGTAGGAGAGATGAGTGGCGCCCAAGGGCGACAAGCTGCTGTCCTGAAACCCCGCAGCCGCGCGAGCGAACTCGAGGTCGTTGTACGGCAGTCGCACGCTGCCGATGCTCGCTGGCGCGTCGAACGCTGCTTCGGAATTGAAGCCGAGGCGTTCGGCTACGCTCAGCAGGTCGCCGCGCATCAGGTGCTGCGTCGCGAGTTGCGCATAGACGGCGTTGCGGCTGAAGCCCAAGGCGGTACCGAAGGCGGCACAACGTCCTCGCTGCGGTCGCTCCAGATGTTCGCGTTCGATACCGTGCTGGCCGCCTCGAAAGCACACGGTCGTCTTGGGCTCCACCTTGGTGTGCTCGAGCAGAGCGGTGGTGGTGACCAACTTGAAGACGCTGGCGCTGGGGGCCTCTGAGGTGAGAACGTCGTATGCAGGATGGCCGCGTCGAGTGAACTGATCGTAGACGAGCAGCCTGCCCGATTCCACTTCCAGCAAGACGACGGCACCGGCGACCGGCCGCGCCGCGCGGAGCAAGCGGCTGGCATCGTGTTGCAAGCGCGCGTCCAGAGTCAGCCGCGCCGTGGTGCCGTCGGTGAGGACTCCGCGCGCACCGTGGTCGGTGACGCGCACGCTACCCAGCTTCAGTGGTGCAGGCAGGCCTTCTGGGGTCATCGCCAGTGCGCCGAGCGGCAGGCTCACCAGCAGTGTGAGCACCGCCACGAGCGCGACGCGGCGGAGCCTGTCGGACTGCAGAGCGGGGCGCAGAGACATTGCGGGCGCAACCTAGGCGGGATCCGATGCGTGGGCCAAGATGCCGGGTTTTTCTGCGTTTGGGGGCTGGAGCCAAACTTGGCCACCCCGCCCGCTGAGCCGCTAGGCTGCAGCGGTGGAACCGACGGGCCAATCGTGCCAAAACGGTTTCGTAAGTAGCAGCATAAGAGGTTCGACAGATGATGACCAACTTCCACCGCTCACGTCTCTTTCAATGCGCAGCTTTTGGTCTGGTGGCCAGTGCCGTGTCGGGCTGCGTCGTGTCGAAGGCGCGCTACGACGAGGTGCGTTCGCAGCATCAGGTAGAAGCCGAGGCCCGCGCGGATGCCCAACGGCAACTCGCGACGCTTCAAGACCAACACAAGGACGCGCTCGCGCGTTTGGGCATGGTCGAGTCGCAGCTGCAAGCAAGCGAAGCGAAGCTTCAAGACAGCCGACAGGATCTGGACGCTCGCGCGCAGGCGTTGGCGGAAGTGGAGCACGAACACGAAGTCACTCAGCGCAAGCACGAGGACGCCGAGGCTCGCGTCGACCAACTGCGCGAGGAGCTGGCGCGGGTTGCTACCCATCTGGGGACCTTCGCTGAGGAGCGAAACCGCATTGCCGGTGAGCGCGACCAGCTGTCAGAGCAGATCGACGCACTGTCCGTACGCATGGCGGAGCTCGAAGCGAAGGTGATCGGGTCGAAGGTGCGTAGCTTGCTGGTGCGCGACATCTCCGTTGCGCTGCACGCGCCACTTTCGAAGCAAGTGGTGCGCCTGGGCGTCACCAGTGACGCGGTCGTGTTGACGACCCGCGCGGACTCGCTCTTCGTGGCCAACAAGACCAGCTTGACCGCCTCCGGCAAGAAACTGATCACGGAGATCGGAGAGATCCTGCAGGGCCGCAGCGAAGCTCTGGAACTCGAAGAACTCCCTGCTGGGCGCAACTCCTCGGGGCGCGTCGAGCGCTTGGGGGCCGTCGCAAAGCAGCTCGCTGCTGCCGGGGTCGCGGCCGAGCGTGTCGTCTTCGACGCCAGGTCCGCGGAGCGGGACAAGGCGCCCAGCCAGACATCGGACGCGACAGAGCGTCACCTTCGCATTTGGATCCGCAACGCGGACAAGACGCCCGCACGCGCACAGAGCGGACACACCGCCATCGAAGCCGCCGCCGACGACGAAGCGACGTGAGGCGCTCCTACAGGTAGAAGGAGACCTTCGCCGGCCAACTTCCCGGCGAAGGGAAGCTGAGACCAGAAAGGAGATCGATCAGGCAGCCGCTGTTGGCGGCTTCGTGTCGATTGGGTGCTGCCATGCCCACGGACATCGGTGTTCCGTCCGTGTCGACGTAGACGGTGGCGAGGAACTTCTCCATGCTGCCTTGCTTGCATTCGGCGATGCGACCGCCGCTCTGGGATAGCGTCTCTTGGATTTCGTCACCCTCCCAGGCAACGGGAGGACGCACGTCGCCGGTCATCTCGAACTCGAAGGCGTTCTGCGCAACGCCGACGGGGCCACCGACGGGCTTCGGCCAGGGCGCGCTGCGCAGAGCGTCGTACATGCATTCCTCCGTCGTGTGATCGCCGAGTGTCGAGGTTTCGGCGAAGACGGTTTCGACGCCGCCGTCGGAGTTCACCCAGACTTGGAAGGAGATCTCGCCGCCGATGAAGTCGAGGCGCTTGCTACCGTTGAGGAAGCACTCTTGAATGGCGTCGAACGACTCGCGAAAGGCGTACACGGAGTCTTCTTCCGGCAGAGCGCCGATTTCGGCAGTCGCTCCGATGTGCGCGGTCGAGTCGTAATCGTCATCGTGGCGCTGGTCCTCGGTGTCGACGGGTTTGGCTTCTGTTTGGGAGCCCCCGCACGCGAGCAGCGTCCAGCTGCAGAGCAGGGGAAGTAAGAGTTGGGAGAACCTGAGCATGTTTTTCATAACGGTCGAATGGTCGCCGTCCATAGGTGCACGGACGGCGACAGAACAAGCGATCAAAATGCCTACATCGCCGTCCGAATCCGGAAAAGTCAGAATTGTGGTTTGTCGGGGTGGAGTTACGGTTGTAGCGCCCACCTGGGGGATGGGGCCAAGCGGTTGCCGCAAGCAGCGCACTGTTCCGTCCCCGATGCACGGCCTGAGCAGGCAGTGCTTCAGTCTTCGAGGACGAATACGCCGGACTCTGCTTGGAGCAGGGCTCGCAAGGCGGGCTTGGGGCGAACCGCGACGCCGACGGTGGCAGCTAGCAGCATCGGCAGGTCGAAGGAATTGTCTCCGAAGGCGGCCAAGAGATGATGCTTCGGCGCCACACTTTCCAGCGCAGTCACTTTCTGTTCGGCATAGGGAAGGGGAGCGTCGAGTTCCGCAAGCAGAGTATTCCCCTGACGTTTGGGGCGGCACGCTGCGATGTCCTCGGGAGCGAAGCCCAAAGAAGCGGCAGCCACCTCGACCACGAAGTCGGGTGATGCGGAAATGACGACGGTCCGGATCTCGCGCTCACGCGCCCACTCGACCGCCCTTCGCAGGGGCTCGAAGCGACGACTTTCCAGTTTGGCCGTATCCAGTATCTCCCTCACCAATTCCTTCAGCTCGTCTCGTGCCCAGCCCGCGAAGGTCCAAGCCATCATCTCGCAGGCTTCGACCTCCGGCAGCTGTCCGTCCCGGAACGCCTGAAACAAGAGCCGGGCTTGCTCGTTGGGGTCGTCGTTCAGTGGCAGAGCGAAGCGACTGGCCAACGCCGACAAGGCGTCGGCAGCGGGCGTCCGCAAGGCTCTGCGCGCAACGGCACCCAGCAGGGTGTCCTCACCGACGTCGCCCGACCACAGGGTGCCATCCGCATCGAAGGCCACCGCCGTCGGGCCCTCGACCTGCACGCGCTCCATCCGGCTCAGGATGTCGTCCATGGTGCGCCCGCTCAGCGCTCAGCCCTCGCGCAACTGGCGCAGAACGGCTGCATCCTCCAGCGTGGACGTATCCCCGGTGATTTCCCTGCCAGCGGCGACATCTTTCAGCAAGCGCCGCATGATCTTGCCGCTTCTCGTCTTGGGCAGGGCGTCTGCGAAACGGACCTCGTCGGGCGTCGCGAACTTGCCGATGTCCTTGCCGACGTGAGCGCGCAGTTCTGCTTTGGTCTCGTCGTTGCGTGCAGCGTCGGGCTTGAGCGTCACGAACGCGACCAGTGCCTGCCCCTTGAGGTCGTCGGGCCTGCCGACGACCGCGGCTTCTGCTACTGCGGCGTGAGCGACGAGGCTGCTCTCCACCTCTGCCGTTCCGATGCGGTGTCCGGAGACGTTGAGCACGTCATCGATGCGCCCGATGACTTGGAAGTAGCCGTCGGAATCTCGGTGGGCACCGTCGCCGGTGAAGTAGACTCCCGGGACCTCCGAGAAGTACTGCTGCTCGTAGCGTTCGTCGTCGCCCCACACAGTGCGCAGTGCGCTCGGCCAAGGGCGCTTGATCACGAACAGGCCACCTTCTCTGTCTCTTACGGATTTGCCGTCACTGGTGACGACGTCGGGCTCGACTCCGAAGAAAGGCAATCCCGTCGAACCGGGTTTGGCGTAGCAGGCCCCGGGCAACGTCGTCATCATGATGCTGCCCGTTTCCGTCTGCCACCAGGTATCGACGATCGGGCAGCGACTCTTGCCGACCTTGTTGTAGTACCAGGTCCAAGCCTCGGGGTTGATCGGCTCCCCGACGCTGCCCAAGAGGCGCAAACTGGATAGGTCGTGCTTGTCCACCCATTCGTCACCCGCTCGGATGAACGCTCGGATCGCGGTCGGAGCGGTGTAGAGGATGGTGACCTTGTGACGATCGATGACGTCCCAGAATCGACCCCAATCGGGATGATTGGGCGCGCCTTCGTACATCAGGCAGGTCATGCCGTTCGACAGTGGGCCATAGACCAAGTACGTGTGTCCGGTGATCCAGCCGACGTCGGCGGTGCACCAGTAGATGTCGTCGTCGCGGACGTCGAAGACGTACTTGGTGCTGACGTGAGCGCCGACGAGGTATCCAGCGCTGGTGTGCAGCACTCCCTTGGGTTTACCCGTGGAGCCCGACGTGTAGAGGATGAACAGGGGGTGTTCGGCCTCGACGACCTCCGCGTACCCGTTCTTGTCGGCGTCGGCGCTTTCGACGGCTTGCCTCCAGTCGACGTCGCGACCTTCGACCAGTGTGCATTCAGCGCCTTCACCGTGGTGGCGCAGCACGACCACCTTCTCGACGCTGGGTGCGTCCTGCAGGGCGGCGTCTACCGTTTGCTTGAGTTGGATTGGCTTACCACGGCGGGGGGCCGCATCCTGAGTCAGCACGACTTTGGCTTTGCAGTCCTTGATGCGCCCGCGGAGAGAATCCGCCGCGAAGCCACCAAAGACCACGCTGTGCGGCGCGCCAACTCGAGCGCATGCGAGCATGGCGATGGCTGCCTCCGGCACCATGCCCATGTAGATCGCCACGCGATCGCCAGACTGGACGCCGAGTTCACGCAACACCGCCGCGAAGCGGGTGACTTCCTGGTGGAGTTCCTTGTAGCTGAGGGTTCGCTGCTGCCCGCCTTCTCCCTCCCAGATGATGGCGGTCTTGTTTTCTATGTCCGTACCCAGGAAGCGATCGAGGCAGCTCTCACTGACGTTGAGCTTGGCTTCGAGGAACCACTTCACGAACGGAGGCTCGTGCTGCATCGTCGTTGTCCACGGCTGGTGGAAAGACAACTCCGCAGCTTCACGCTTCCAGAACTCGTCAGGCGAGTCGAGGCTTTCCTGGTACAGGCGCTCGTACTCCTCCTTGGAGGAAATGCGTGTGCCGCGGCGATACTCGTCGGAGGGTTCGACGGCTCGCTGCTCGGTTGAAAGTGTGTCTATCCCCGGAGTCGATGCTTCTGCCATGCGCCGATACTAGAGGGACCGGGGCGCGCTGCCCACCGCCCACGCGTCGGCTTCGGCTCGTGAGCAGAAGTGACAAACGCAAGACAGCCGGCGTGCCCGACGTGTGGTCAGGCTTTGCCGGCTGTGCTCGCCGAGGCGGTTCGATTCAGCTGGCGACCTTGGCCAAGGCGTGGTCGAGGCGCGAGGTCTTGCGCGATGCGTTGTTGTGGTGAATCACACCCTTTTGGGCAGCTCTCGCCAGCGCACGCTTTGCGCTCTGGGTGAGGGACGCAGCCTTGTCCTTGTCG